>JBEKXE010000009.1:0-49119 GCA_049512335.1 Candidatus Lustribacter sp. | reverse complement strand
CGCCGCGTCATCGTCCCCCAGCCGGGCAAACACGGCGCCGCGACCGTTGTGCGCCGGCGCGTAGCCCGGCTCGAGCGTCAGCGTGCGGTCGAACGCGGCCTGCGCTTCCGGCAGGCGGTCGAGTGCGAGCAGCGCGTTGCCGAGGTGGAAGGCCGACCGGAACGCGCCGGGGTCGGCTGCGAGCGCGCGCTCGTAGTACCCGAGCGCCTCGGCGTGCCGTCCGAGTTCGGCCACCCCGACACCGAGCGAGTCGAGCGCCTCGGCATAGTCCGGGCGCAACGCAACGGCCCGCTCGAGGGAAGCCACGGCCTGCGGCAGACGGCCGAGGCCGAGCAGCGCGCACCCGAGGTTGTTGTGCGCTTCGGGGACCTTGGCGTCGCGGCGAATCGCCTGCTCGTAGAGCGCGACGGCTTCCGGAAGGCGTCCCTGACGCTGCTTCGCCAGCGCCGCCTCGAACAGGCCGGAAAACGACGTCCGCGCCACGCCCGGAGCACCGCGACGCTTGGCCATAGTGCGGACAGTGTACCATTGCGCACGCGCCGGCGGGCCGGGGAACGGCCCGGCGGGGTGGAACCGATGCCCGTAAGAGGTACAGATGATCTCATTACGGCGTCTTAACAATCAGGCCATCATGGTCAACGCCGACCTCATCGAGAGCTTGGAAGCGACCCCCGACACGGTGATCACCCTCACGTCCGGCAACAAGTTGCTCGTGCGGGACTCGATGGAAGAAATCCAGTCCAAAATCATCGACTACAAGCGCCGGATCTACGGGCCGAAAGAGGTCTAGGAGAAGCCCGGCGTACAAGTCAACCGGGCCCTTTACTGTCTACCGTAATATCTACGGCGTAGTTCGCCGATATACGGTGGGTAGCGCGTTACCCGTTAGAGGAACCGTCCGTTGGATTTAGCGACCGTTATCGGCATAGCACTCGCCTTGTTTTCTATCGGGATCTCGGCGTACATCGGCGGTGTCGACGTCACGATTCTGTTCAAGCGGTACGAGGCGTTCATCTTGGTGTTCGGCGGTACGATCGCCGCCACGATGATCTCGTTCCCGATGAAGACGTTCACGCGCGGGATCCGGACGGCGTTCGCGATGGCCTTCACCGAGCCTCAGTATCACGAGCACGAAATCATCGCGAACCTCGTGACGTTCGCCGAGAAGGCGCGCCGCGAAGGCTTGCTGGCTCTTGAGAACGAGGCTGCAGAGCTCGACGACGAGTTCATGCGCAAGGGCATTCAGCTCGTGATCGACGGCCGCGACGCCGACATCATCCGCAAGATTCTGGAGACCGAGGTGCTCTTCGTCCAAGAGCGCAACGCCAAAGCCGAGAACGTCCTGATGACGATGGGCGGCTTCTCGCCGACCCTCGGCATCATCGGTACCGTGCTCGGCCTGATCGCGATGTTGAAGGGTCTGGGCGACAGCAGCGGCGGCGGTAACGTGACCGGCTCGATTGGCCTCGCGACCGCGCAGGCGTTCGTCGCCACGTTCTTCGGCATCTCGCTCGCCAACTTGCTGTGGCTGCCGCTCGGCGCGAAGGTCAAAGAGCGCAACGGTCAGCTGTTGTTGCTGCGTGAGATCATGATCGAAGGCATCCTCTCGATTCAGGCCGGCGACAACCCGCGTCTGCTCGAAGAGAAGCTCCACGCGTTCCTCGATCCCAACGAGCGCGAGACCGAGGTCGAAGAGGGCGGCACGGTCGGCGAACTCTCACCGGCGAGCACCTAGCCTTGGCAGTCGGACGGCGGCTCGGCGGCGGCGGGGGCGAGAAGCAGCTGGAAACAGCCGGCATGATGCGCTGGCTGCTGACCTACGCCGACATGATCACGCTCATGCTCGCGCTGTTCATCATCCTGTTCTCGATCTCGACGATCAACAAGGTGAAGCTGCAGCGCCTGGTGCGCGACCTCGGCGGCGGCTTCAACAGTCAGGACGCGATCAACAACCCACCCAACGGGATGACGGTCTCGGCGACCAAAGACCAGCTGCAGGCGATGCAGCAGCAACTGCAGTCGTACATCACTTCGAACCAGATCCAGAAGCAAGTCCAAACGCGGATCCAGCGCGAGGGGAAGAAGCGTGAGCTGGTCATCTCGCTGCTGAGCGACAAGCAGCTCTACGACAGCGGCAAAGCGGACCTCAAGCCCGAGACCAAGCGCATTCTGGACGAGGTGTACAAGCAGGTGCGCAGCACGCAGAACGAGGTTCGGGTCGAAGGCAACACCGACAACGTCCCGATCTCGAACGACCAGTTCCCGAGCAACTGGGAACTCTCGGCCGCGCGCGCGACCGGTGTGGCGCGGTACCTCGTCGAGCAAGACGGGCTCGCGCCGCGGCGAATTTCCGCGCTCGGGTACGGACAATACCGGCCCAAGGTCCCGAACGACACCGACGCGCATCGCGCCGAGAACCGGCGCGTCGACGTCGTGATTCTGGACACGGATCAAGCCACCAACGCTCAGGCCGCTGCGGAAGCCGCCGCCCTCGCCGGAGGACCCTAACCGATGTCCATGCTTTCCCAAGAAGAGATCGACGCGCTCGTCAATCAGCTCTCTTCACCGGACGCGGATCAGTCCTCGCTCGAAGGCCGCAAGGTCAAGTCGTTCGACTTTCGCTTCAACAAGCGCCTCGAAAAATTCCAGTCCAACCAGCTCCAGACGCTGCGCACGCTGCACGACAACTTCACCCGGTTGCTGAACAACTCGCTGTCGGTGTACCTGCGGACCCGCGTCGAGGCCACGATCGTCTCG
Source organism: Candidatus Lustribacter sp. (assembly GCA_049512335.1). Lineage (GTDB taxonomy): Bacteria > Vulcanimicrobiota > Vulcanimicrobiia > Vulcanimicrobiales > Vulcanimicrobiaceae > Lustribacter. The sequence continues at coordinate 46,362 of JBEKXE010000009.1, read as the reverse complement.
ATCGAGCAGATTTCCTACGGTGACTTCATCGCCTCGATCGGCATCCCGTCGATCCTCTCGATCTTCTCGATGGACCCGCTGGCCGGCTCGGGCATCGTCCAAGTCGACCTGAACCTCGCCTTCTCGATCCTCGACCGCCTGCTGGGCGGTCCCGGCTGGTATCCCACCAAGCTCCGCGATCTCTCGGACATCGAGCGCACGCTGATGCAGCGCTTCATGGCCCGCATGCTCAACAGCTACCGCGAAGCCTGGAACTACCTGCTGACGCTCTCGCTGAAGATCGAAGCCCTGGACTCCAACCCGCAGTTCATCCCGCGCATCATCCCGCTCGACCAGATCGTGGCCTTCGTCTCGTGCGAGCTGAAGATCGGCGACATCGCGGGCGTCATGAATTTCGCCCTGCCCTACTCGGTGCTCCAGTCGATCGGGACCCAGCTGGCCGACTACCAGTGGTCGCCCTCGGTCGTGGCCGGCCGCGGCATGACCGAAGAAGACATCCTGCAGCTGGCTCGCAACGTCGAACGGGCGGGGGTCAACATGGAAGTGGAGCTCGGCCGGACGATCGTTTCGCTGCGAGATCTGGTGACGTTGCAGGTCGGGGACGTCGTTTTGTTCGATAAACCCGTCAACGAACCGCTGTTGATGCGGGTGAACGACCGTGAGAAGTACCGCGTGTATCCGGGCGTGAACAAGGACCGGGTCGCCGTACAGATCGCGTCCGTGGTCGAGGACGAGGAGTAGTCTTGGCACAAAAGGACTCGCTGGGTCCGCTTGCTGCAGCAATGTTCGCTGCGGCGACGGGGGCGTTTTCCACGCTCGCGGGCATCGGCGCAACCGCCGGAACGCCCGAGATGGAGAACGTCGATGGATCGATCAAGGTCGAACCGGATGTCGTAGCGACGCTCACGCGGCTCCCGGCGGCGAGTGTGTCCTTCGTCACACGCTTCGTCAAGGCCGACATCGGCAACGTCGTCGCGATGATGCTCGGCACCCCCGGCGGTGACGCCGAGATGGATGCGATGCAGCTCTCGATCGTGGCCGAGACCGTGGCCCAGATCGCGACCGCCATGGGCGAGGCCCTGGCCGGCGAGCTCGGCGTCGCGGCCGACGGCGTCAACTCCGAGGTCGTCAACGATGCCGCCGGCTTCCCGGTCCCGCCGTTCACCTCGTTCACCGCGCCGATCTCGGTCGGCGAGGCGCTTGCGACCTCGCTGACGATCGACTTCGACGGGCTCTCGCTCTCCAAGATGGATATCAAGCCGGCCGCCGCCTCCGCGGCAGCGCCGGAACCGTTGACCGGCGCGGCCGCTGCAGCCGCCGCGATGGCCGCCGCAATGGCCGATCCGAAGGCTTCGCCGCCGGCGCCCGGCCGCGCGCGTCCCGCGCCCGAAGGTCAGGCCGCCCAGTTTGCACCGATGCAGCCGACGGGGATTCGCCCCGCCGCGCCCGGACAATCGAATCTCGACCTCGTCCACGATGTTCCACTCGAGATTTCGGCCGTGCTCGGGCAGACCGAACTTTCGCTGCGCGAGGTCGTTGCAATGGTGCCCGGCAGCGTGTTCGAACTCGATAAGCTCTCGACGGAACCGATCGACCTCTACGTCAACAACATTCTGATCGCCCGCGGTGAAGTCGTGGTCGTCGACGACAAGTTTGCGGTAAAGATCAGCGAACTCAACCCCGTCGTCGATCGAATCTAAACGTTCGCGATGAATATCGCGTTCGTACTGCAAGTCATCTGGGCGTTCGCCCTCGTAGCGCTGCTCTTGGTCGGCATGATGTACGTGGCCCGGGCCATTCAACGCAGCCGTCTGGTGACCAGCGTTGGACGGCGGCTGGTGTCGACGATCGAGTCGACGGCGCTGGCGCAGAACGTAACCGTCCACGTGGTGCGCGTCGCCGACAAGTACTTTCTGGTCGGCGGCGGTGCGGCCGGCGTCTCGCTGCTGGCCGAGCTGCCCGCGAGTGAGATCGAACCGTACATCGAAGCGCAGCGCGCCGCCCTCGACGCCCAGCGAACGACGCTGATGCGGCCCTTCGAACGGTTCCGGAAATCATGACGCGCCGGCAGGTCCCGTGGTTGCTGGCCGGGCTCGCGCTGCTGATCGTTGCGCTGGCGGCCGCGATCCCGGCGTACGCACAAACGATTCCGGGCCCCACCGGGCCGGCGATCCCGATTCCGCGGATCAACGTCGGCATCACGCCGGCTACGAAGCCGTCGGATGTCGCGTTCTCGCTGCAGATCCTGTTGCTGCTCACGGTCTTGAGCCTCGCGCCGACCCTGCTCGTCCTCACCACTTCGTTCACGCGCATCATCGTCGTACTCTCGTTCGTGCGCACGGCGCTCGGCACGCAGTCGAACCCGCCCAACCAGGTGCTGATCGGCCTGGCGCTGTTCCTGACGTTTTTCGTCATGGCCCCGGTGATCGAGGACATCAACAAGGACGCGCTTCAGCCGTACCTCCAACAGAAAATCTCGCAGTCCGTGGCACTGGACCGGGCCCAGCAACCGTTGCGCGCGTTCATGTTCAAGCAGACCCGCGAAAAAGACATCGCGGTCTTCTACTCGATGACCAAGGAACCGCGTCCGGCCAAGCAATCCGACGTCCCGACCTACATCCTGATTCCGGCGTTCACGATCAGCGAGCTGAAGACGGCCTTCGAGATCGGATTCGCGATCTATATCCCGTTCATCGTCATCGACATGGTCGTGGCCTCGGTGCTGCTCTCGATGGGCATGATGATGATCCCGCCGGTGCTGATCTCGCTCCCGTTCAAGATCCTCATTTTCCTACTCGTGGACGGCTGGAACCTCACGATCAGCGCGTTGTTCGCGAGCTTTAATAAATGAAACGGCGGCGGACCGAGCGCAGCAGCATCATGGCCGTAGTATCATGTTGCTGCGAGGTCGGACCGGGGGCCCCGCGCGCAGCGTGGGGGGCGCGGAGCCTGGGGCGGAGCGCCTTTAAACTGCGGGGCCGCCCGTGACCTATGCGGCGGCGCTTTCGCTGGGGCGTGATGCGATCGTGGTGGCGTTGCTCGTCTGCGGGCCGGCGCTGATCCTCGGACTGGTCACCGGTCTCGTGATCTCGATCTTTCAGGCGACGACGCAGATCCAGGAGCCGACGCTGACGTTCATCCCGAAGATCGTCGTCGTCGCGCTGGCCATCCTCTTTTTCGGGCCGTTCATGCTGGCGATGCTCACCGATTTCATGAGCCGTGTCTTTAGCCATATACCGGATTACGTGAAGTAATGCACGGGGTCAACCTCTTCGGTTTGACCTACGCCCAATTCGAGACGTTCGTGCTGGTACTGGTACGCGTCTCGGTGATTTTGCTCATGCTGCCGCTGTTCTCGGCCGCGCAGGTCAACCCGATCGTGCGATTCGGCCTCGGCCTGGTCATCACGATCGTCGTGTGGAGTACCGTTCCGCCGATGGCCCCGCTCGATGGGCTCGGGCCGCTCACGTCGGCGATTTTTTCGCAGGTCTTCGTCGGCTTCATCTTCGGCTTCGTCGGGTTTTTGGTCTTCGTCGGGTTGCAGTTCGCAGGTGAGGTCATCGACCTCCAGGTCGGATTCTCGATCGTGAACGTCATCAACCCGCTGACCAGCCAAAACGTCAGCGTGCTGGGCGAACTCGAGCTGGCGATGGGCTCGCTGATCTACCTCACCGCGAACGCTCACCACTTGCTGTTGCAGGGGTTGGCCGGGTCGTTCAACCTCGTGCCGCTACCGTACGTGTCGATCACCGACGCGCTCCAGAACGACGTTGTCGGATTCTTTACACAATCGCTGCTCATGGTTTTCCAGATCGCCGCCCCGATCGGGGTCACGCTCTTTCTGGTCAATATCGGCCTGGCCCTGATGGCTCGCGTGGCGCCGCAGCTCAACGTGTTCGCGGTCGGTTTCCCGCTACAGATCCTGCTCGGGCTGACGATGATGATCATCTCACTTCCGCTGCTGGAGGTGGTCCTGCCGCAGGTATTCCAGGAGACGCCCCGCGAACTCGATGCGGTGCTCCGTGCAATGCGGACTCCGGGTTAACGAGCGATGGCGAAACCGGAACAAACAGAGAAAGCCACTCCGAAGCGGCAAGGGGAAGCCCGGCAGCGCGGGCAGGTCCCGCGCTCGCCGGATATCGGCGGCGCGCTGATCTTCCTCATCATCATCATCACGCTGCACCTCAGCTTCGTGCCGACGTTCACGCTCGCGGCGCACTCGTTTGCGGTCGCGATCCAGAGCGCGAACGGACGCGAGCCGATCAACATCCACTCGGCCTGGGGTCTCTTTGCTCGCGGCTTCGCCGCCTACTCGGCGCTCATGATGGTCGCGTTCCTGGGGGCCGTCGTCATCGCGCTGTTGGCGAACGTCTTGCAGTTCGGCTTCCTGTTTTCGCCGCAGATGCTCAAGCCGAAGTTCAGCAAGCTCAACCCGGTGCCGGGGTTCAAGCGGCTCTTTTTCTCGGCGCAGACGCTGGTCAATCTGCTCAAACAGGTGCTCAAGGTTTTGCTCGTCGTCATCATCGTGTTCACGATGCTGCACGACCAGGTGCCGATGTTCTATCAGCTGGCCCACGCCTCGCCGTCCGACCTGATCCTCTACATCGAGGGCTTGGCCTACGGCATCGGGATCCGCTTCGGCCTGTTGCTGTTTTGCATCGGCCTCGGCGACTATTTCTGGGCGAAGCACCAGCTGGCCGATTCGCTCAAGATGACCAAGACCGAGGTCAGGGACGAGCACCGCCAGCAAGAGGGCAACCCGGAGGTCAAGCAGGCCGTCAAGCAGCGCCAGCGCGCCAGCGCCCGTCGGCGGATGATGGCCGCCATCCCGCGGGCCACCGTCGTAGTGACCAACCCGACCCACTTCGCCGTCGCGCTGGAGTGGGATGAGATCACGATGGACGCCCCGATCCTGACCTGCAAAGGCGCCGACCTGATGGCCCGTCGGATCCGGGAACTCGCCCGCGAGCACAACGTCCCGATCATGGAAAACCCGCCTCTGGCACGAGCCCTCTACGACAAGGTCGAGCTGGACTCGCCCGTCCCCCCGAACCTCTACGCCGCCGTCGCCCAGGTCATCGCGTTCATCTACAAGCTCAAGAACCGAACCATCGCATGAGCCGAGCGGCTATTGCCGGAGGCCCGGCGTGCCGATACTTCTAGGGAAGTGACGGTGACCTCATGGCCGCTGTAGCGTCGCCTGCCCCCAAGCCCCCCACCCCGACCGTGATGGAGCGGATTGCCGCCACGGCCCAGATTTGGGTTGCCGGTGCGGCGGTCATCCTCGTCGTCCTCATGATCGTGCCGGTGGCGCCGTGGGTGCTCGACATCCTGCTCTCGCTCAACATCGCGCTGGCGCTGGTCATCATCCTGACCTCGCTGTATACCGAGAACGCGCTGGCGTTCAGCGTCTTCCCGACGTTGATCCTGATCGTCACGCTGTTCCGGCTTTCGCTGAACATCAGCGCGACGCGTTCGATCCTGCTCCACGGGTACGCCGGCGAGGTCATCAACCAGTTCGGGGCGATCGTCGTCGGCGGCAACTACGCCGTCGGCCTCGTCATCTTTGCGATCCTGGTCGTCATCCAGTTCGTCGTGATCACCAACGGCGCCGGCCGCGTCGCGGAAGTCGCGGCCCGGTTCACCTTGGACGCCATGCCCGGCAAACAGTTGGCCGTCGACGCCGACCTCAACGCGGGTCTGATCACCGAAGCCGAAGCCCGCCAGCGCCGGCGCGACATCCAACGCTCGGCCGACTTCTACGGCGCGATGGACGGTGCATCGAAGTTCGTGCGCGGCGACGCGGTCGCGGCCCTGATCATCGTCTTCGTCAACATCATCGGCGGCTTCGTCATCGGGATCGTGCAGCAAGGTCTCTCGTTGGCGCAATCGCTGCAAACGTACACCCTGCTGACGATCGGTGAAGGGATCGTCACGCAGGTTCCGGCGCTGCTGATCTCGACCGCCACCGGTATCATCGTCACCCGCGCGGCGGCCGAGCAGTCGTTCGGCGAAGAGCTGACGAGCCAGCTCGTGCAAGAACCGCGGGCGCTCGCGATCGCGGCGGCCCTGCTGGTCCTGTTCGGGCTCTTCGGCCTGCCGCCGATTCCGATGTTCATCATGGCGCTGGTGCTGGTCGGGCTCTTCATCCGGCGCCGCACGGCGATCGCCAAGGCCAACGCCAAGCCGCCGCCGCTCCCCGGGGCCGCCACCAACCAGCCCGCCGTCAAACCGGCCGAGTCGGTCGTGCCGCTGCTGTCGTACGACCCGATGGAACTGGAGATCGGCTTCGGCCTGATCCCGCTCGTCGACGTCAGCCAGGGCGGCGATTTGCTCGAGCGCATCACGATGATCCGGCGGCACGCGGCGCGCGAGCTGGGCATCGTCGTCCCGCCGATTCGCGTGCGCGACAACCTGCAGCTCAAGCCCTCGACGTACGTCGTGAAGATCTACGGCCTCGAGGTCGCACGCGCCGAGGTCATGGTCAGCCGGTTGCTGGCGATGAATCCCGGCACTGCGACCAACGGCATCGAAGGGATTCCGACCGTCGAGCCGGCGTTCAACCTGCCCGCGCTGTGGATTCCGGAAAGCGGCCGCGGCGACGCGGAGCTGGCCGGCTACACCGTGATCGATCCGACCAGCGTCATCGCGACGCATCTGACCGAGCTGATCAAGACCCACGCGCCGGATCTGCTCGGCCGCCAAGAAACCTCGGCGCTGCTCGACAACGTCAAGCAGCACTACCCGGTGGTCGTCGACGAGCTGGTGCCGGGACTGCTGACCGTCGGCGAGATCCAGCGCGTGCTGCAGAACCTGTTGCGCGAACGGATCCCGATTCGTAACCTGCTGCTGATCCTCGAAAACCTCGCCGACGGCGCGCGGCAATCGAAGGACATCGACTTCCTGACCGAACGCGTGCGCGCGTCGATGGCGCGTCACATCTCGGCGGAGTACACCGAAAACGGCCTGCTGTCGGTCATCACGGTCGACCCGCGGCTCGAGACATTGCTCGGCGAGGCGGCGCGCCGCGGCGAAGACGCCTACGCCTTGCTCGACCCCAACACGGTCGCCAAGATCTACGGTTCGCTCACCAAACAAATCCAGCACGCCCAAACCGCCGGCCTGCAACCGGTCGTGCTCACCTCACCGCAAACGCGTCTCGCGCTCAAGCGGCTGACGGAACGTGCCGCACCGCAGCTGGTCGTGCTCTCCTACAGCGAAATTGCGCCCGGCCTGCGCGTCGAGTCGATCGGTCAGATCTCGACGACGACCGACGAGATCGAGCCGGCCGGGGTCTCATAGGTGGGTTTTCTCGGGTTATTCGGCAAGAAGCCCCCGTCGGGAAAAGAGCTGCGCGAAATGCTGCCGTCATTGCACAGCTTCGTCGACGTGGCCGTGCGCAACGGGCCGAAGGGCTCGGTGTGCTTCGAGAACGCCGGCATCAAGACGTTCGTCACGAGCATGATGTCCGGGCTGGCACCTGGAGCGCAAGTCAACTTCGTTTACTCGAACACCAACGGCAAGTACCGTTTCAGTGCGGCGGTAAAGGCGGTCGACGACAAGCAAGCGACGTTCGATATCCCGAGCAAGATCGAAACCATCCAGAAATTCGGCGGCGCGCGCAAACGCACGAACGTGCGCATCGACACGACGGTCAACGTGCAGTGGCGCTACGGCTCGACCGGCAAGATCGAGGGCGAGTGGCAGAAGGGCGTGCTGAGCGACATCAGCCGCACCGGTTCGTCACTGGCCGCGCATCGAGAGATCAAGAGCGGCAACATCATCGAACTGAAGATCCCGCTGCGTGCCGACGGCTCGCCGATCACGGTTCGTGCCGACGCGCGCCGCGTCGACAAGATCGAAGGCACGCAAAAGTTCAACGTCGGCCTGGCCTTCCATCCGCTGCGGTCCGATGACGACCGCGCGATCATCGAGTTCATCAACCGCCGGCAAGTCGACCTGCGCAACCGCGGCTTAGGCTGAGCGCCGGGGCCCCAGCCTGCCCACGGAGAACTAGGACCTCGTGACCGAGACGCAGATGAATGGTTCACCGCCGCCGGCCGCCGAGCCGGCGCCCGGGGGAAGTAAGGCAAACGTCGCCGCGCGCACTGCGATTTGGACCGGCGTCGCGCTGGGCGCCGTGTCGACCGCGGCGATTGCATTTTTCGTCGTTCGCGCGATGTGGCAGAAGCGGGCTCCCGACGAGACGTCCGAGCGTATCCAGTCGCTGATCGATGAAGCCAACCGTCTGATCCGTACGCTCGAAGAGAAGAAGTAAGCATGGTGACCGGCCTCAAGCCGGGTACCGTGGGGGTCGTCGAGTTCACCGACTTGCTGGCCAACGGTCAAGCCGTCGGCCGGTTCGACGGGATGGTCGTGTTCGTGGACGGCCCGTTGCCGGGCGAGCGCGCGCGCATCCGGCTCACCGACGTCAAAGCCAAGTACGCGGTCGGACAAGTGCTCGAGCGGGAGACGACCTCGCCCGATCGGGCCGAGCCGTTCTGCCCCGTCTTCGGCACGTGCGGCGGCTGCCAGGTGCAGCACCTTGCCTACCCGGCGCAGCTGGCTTGGAAGCACCGCATCGTCGCCGACGCCCTGGTGCGTATCGGCGGTTTTCACGACCTCACGGTGCGCGAACCGATCGGCATGGACGTCCCGCGCGCCTACCGCAACAAGATGGCCTTGGTCGTCGAGGAAGCGGGCCCGGCGCCGGTTTTCGGTTTCTACCGGGCGCGTTCGCACGATCTGGTCCCGATCGACCATTGTCCGATCGTGCTCGAGCCGCTCGATGCCGCCATCGGCGGCTTGCTCGCGGCGGCGCGCGCGCCGGAGACCGCGGCAGCGTTCAGCGCGGTCAAGCACGTCGTGATGCGCGCCGGCCTCAGCTCACCCAACAGCGTGCTGTCGCTGACGACCGATGCCAAGTCGCCGGCGATCGCCGCCGCGGCGCCGCAGATCGCCGAGCGCATCCCCGGGATCGGCGGCATCAGCAACTCCTACGAACCGGCCAACGCCAACGCCGTGATCGGCCGGCGCATGGACTTCGTTTGGGGCCGGCGCGAGATGGAAGAAACGATCGAGGGCGTGCGGTTCCGGGTCTCGCCGGCCTCGTTTTTCCAGATCAACGGCGCGATGGTGGCCTCGATCTTCCGCACGCTCGCGCCGCTGATCGCCGGCACGCCGCGCATCGTCGACCTCTACTGCGGCGCCGGCACGTTCGCGATCTACTTCGCGTCGCGCGGCGCGTCGGTCGTGGGCATCGAAGAAAACGCCGCGGCCGTCACCGAGGCCCGCGGAAACGCCCGGCTCAACAAAGTGGAAGAACGCGTGCGGTTCGTGCAAGGCCGCGTCGAAGGTGCGCTGGCGAACGCCGAAGGGCGCACGGCGTTGCGCGAAGCCGAGATCGTGTTTCTCGATCCGCCGCGCAAAGGAAGCGACGAAGCGACGCTGGCGGCCATCGCCGAGGCGCGCGTGCCTTCCATCTGGTATCTGTCGTGCAATCCGGCGACGCTGGCGCGCGATCTGCGCTATCTCGCCGGGCGCGGCTACGGGATCGGCCTCGTGCAGCCGTTCGACATGTTCCCGCAAACGGGCCACGTCGAGACCCTGGTAACCCTCACGACGGGGAGCGCGCCCGGTCCGGGGCGAAATTAGCCGGGTTATGGCCACGGAACGAATCGACGTGCGCGGGGTTGCGCGCTTGGCGCGTCTCGCGCTGAGCGACGATGAGATCGAACGCTACGGCGCGCAACTCGAAGACTTGCTCAAGCACGTCGACGACCTGAAGGGACTCGACACGTCGGACGTGGCGGCGACCGCGCAGGTGATCGAGTCGCGCAACGTCACGCGTCCCGACACGCTGGTGCCGTGCCTCCCGCACGAGACCGTGATGGCCGGCGCGCCGCAGCCGCAGCACGGCTTCTTCCGCGTTCCCAAGATCATCGCCGAGGAAGGCTGATGGATCCGGTCCACGCTTCCGCTCGCGAGATCGCGCGCGCGGTGAATGCCCGTGAGGTATCCGCGGCCGAGATCGCCGAGACGATGATCCCGCACGTCCGCGCGGTCGACGAGCACCTCGGCGCGTACCTGACGCTGACGCCGGACCTGATGCGCGAGCATGCGCGCCGCGTCGACGCGCGGATCGCGGCCGGCGAGTCGTTGCCGCTGGCCGGCGTCCCGGCGGCGATCAAAGACAACATGTGCCTGGCCGGAACGCGCACGACGTGCGCGTCGAAGATCCTCGCCGACTGGGTGGCGCCGTACACCGCCACGGCCGTGGCGCGCTTGCTGGACGCCGGCGCGCTGCCCATCGGCAAGACGAACATGGACGAGTTCGCGATGGGCAGCTCGGGCGAGAACTCCGCGCTCGGCAAGACCAAGAACCCCTACGACCTCGACCGCGTGCCGGGCGGCTCGTCGGCCGGCAGCGCGGCCGCCGTCGGCGGCTTCGTGGCGACGATCTCGACCGGCAGCGATACCGGCGGCTCGATTCGCGAACCGGCCGCGTTCTGCAACGTCGTCGGCTTCAAGCCGACGTACGGCCGCGTTTCGCGCTACGGCTTGATCGCGTTCGCCTCGAGCCTCGATCAGATCGGTCCGTTCGCGCGCACGGTCGAAGATGCCGCGCTGACCTACGACGCGCTGGGCGGGCACGATCCGATGGACGCGACCAGCGCCGACGTGGCGTTCGAGACGACCGCCGGGCATCTGCGCGACGATCTGCGCGGCGTGCGCGTCGGCATCGTGCGGGAATTCGCCACGTCGGACCTTGCGCCGGGCGTGGCCGCCGCCTACGAAGCGGCGTATGCCGATTTGGCGAAGCTCGGCGCGGAGCTCGTCGAAGTCGAGCTGCCGACCGCGAAGTACGGGCTCTCGACCTACTACCTGATCGCGCCGGCGGAGTGTTCGTCGAACCTCGCGCGTTTCGACGGGGTGCGTTACGGCCTGCGCGTCGACGGCGCCGACGTCGGTGAGATGTACGAGAAGACCCGCGCCGCCGGCTTCGGGCCCGAGGTGAAGCGCCGCATCCTGATCGGCACCTACGCGCTCTCGAGCGGCTACTACGACGCCTACTACGTCAAGGCGCAGAAGGCGCGCACGCGCATCGCCGACGACTTCCGGCGCGCCTTTGCGAAATGCGACGTGATCGCATCGCCGGCCGCATCCTCGCCCGCGTTCACGTTCAACGCCAAGAGCGATCCCTACAGCATGTACTTGATGGACTACTATACGATCCCCGTGTCGCTGGCCGGCCTGCCGTCGCTGTCGGTGCCGTGCGGCTCCGCGGTGCCCGACGGCGGCACGCGCCCGATGCCGCTGGGTCTCCAGCTCGCGAGCCCGCTGTTCACCGAACGCGCCCTGCTCGGCTACGCGCACGCCTACGAGCGCGCGACGCGTCATGCGGGCAAACTGGCGCCGGACCCCCACTGTCATCCCGAGCTTGTCGAGGGACAGCGATAATGGCGACGACTGAGGCGGCCCTTCGACAAGCTCAGGGTGACAGCGTATTGCGTTCCAAATACGAGGCGGTGATCGGCATCGAGTGCCACGTCGAGCTCAAGACTGTGAGCAAGATGTTCTGCGGCTGCCCGAACGAGTTCGGCGGCGAGCCGAATACGAAGGTCTGCCCGGTGTGTCTGGCGTTGCCGGGTGCGCTGCCGGTGCCGAACGTGAAGGCGATCGAGCTGATGATCAAGGCCGGGCTTGCGTTCGATGCCGAGATCCCGGCGTTTTCGAAGTTCGACCGGAAGAACTACTTCTATCCGGACATGCCCAAGAATTACCAGATCTCGCAGTACGACATGCCGCTCACGCAAGGCGGCGTCGTGCGTTACTGGCTCGCGGACGGGACGAAGAAATCGTGCCGTCTCACGCGCATCCACCTCGAAGAAGACACCGGCAAGTCGACGCATGCGGGTTCCGGCGACGGCCGGATCGCCGGCTCGTCGTACTCGCTGGTCGACTTCAACCGCGCCGGCGTGCCGCTGATGGAATGCGTCGGCGAGCCTGACATCCGTTCGGCCGACGAAGCGGTCGGCTACCTCGAAGCGCTCAAGCGCACGTTCGTCGAGTTGGGCGTGTCGGACGTGAAGATGGAAGAAGGCTCGCTGCGCTGCGATGCCAACGTCTCGGTCCGCTTGCGCGGCGCCCCCGAGTTCGGCACCAAGGCCGAGATCAAGAACATGAATTCGTTCCGCAGCGTGCACGACGCGATCGAGAGCGAGATCGACCGGCAGATCGCCGTGCTCGAGAGCGGCGGCCGGGTGATTCAGGAAACCCGCGGTTGGGACGAGGCCGCCGGCGTCACCCATTCGATGCGCTCCAAGGAACAGGCGCACGACTACCGCTATTTCCCCGAACCCGACCTCGTGCCGCTGGAGATCGACCGCGCGCTGATCGAGCGCATCCGCGCCCAAATGCCGCCGGTGCCGTTCGCGCGTTTCGAGCGCTACACCGAGCAGTTCGGCATCTCGGTGAAGCAGACGACGCAGCTCGTCGACAACCCGCCGCTGGCCGCATTCTTCGATCGCGTCGTGGCGGTCGGCGCCGCGCCCGCGGCGGCGTTGAACTTCGTGCTCGGCGACCTCTCGCGGCTCGCCAACGAGAGCGGGACGCCGGTCGCCGAGGGCAAGGTGACGCCGGAGGCGCTGGCCGAGTTGATCGGGCTGACCGAGGGCAACACGATCAACTCCAAGATCGCCAAGGACGTGCTGGTGCGGCTGTGGGCGGACGGCGGTTCGGCCAAGCAGATCGTCGCGGCCGAAGGCTTGGCCCAGGTCTCCGACCCGAACGCGATCGCGCAGTTCGTCGAGGGCGTGCTCGCGGCCAACCCCGAGAGCGTCGCGCAATTAAAAGCCGGCAAGGAAAACGTGCTGAAGTTCCTGGTCGGGCAAGTGATGAAGACCAGCCGCGGCAAAGCCAACCCCGTGCTGGTCGAAACGCTCTTGCGGGAGAAGATCGCGGCGCTCTGATGCTCGCCGATCCGCGGTCGCTCGAAGCGCTGGACTTCGCGCGCGTACGCGAACGCGTCGCGGGGCAAACGCATGCCCCGCAGGCGCACGCCCGCGCGCTGGCGCTGGAACCCACCTCCGATGCCGGCACCGTGCGCCGGCTGGTCAACGAGACCAGCGAGATGCGCACGCTGGTGCGCGGGCAGAACTTCTCGCTCTCCCGCATCGAGGACGTCGACGAGGAGCTCGAGGTCGCGCAGCGCGGCGCGCCGTTGCCGGCCGGCGGGCTGCGGGCGATCGCCGACGCGCTGGCGGCCGGCGGCGCGGCCGTGCGCGCGATTCGCGAAGCCGAAGCGGTTCCGGCGCTGCGCGACGTGACCTCGGCCTTCCGCGCGCTGCCGGCGATCGTCACGCGCATCACGGACGCCATCGACGAACACGGCTCGGTGCTGGATCGCGCCTCGCCGGCGCTCGCCCGCATGCGCCGGCAGATCGCTGCGGCCCAGGACGACGCGCGCGACCGAACGGCGGCGTTGACGCGTTCGGCCAAATACGCGCGCGCGATCCAAGATCCGATCGTGACGCTACGCAGCGGGCGCTTCGTGATCCCCGTCAAAGCCGAGTTCGCGGGCGAGTTCCCGGGCATCGTGCACGATACGAGCGCCACCGGCGCGACGCTCTTCATCGAGCCGCTCGAAACGCTGGAGACCAACAACCGCGTGCGCGCGCTGCGAGCGCAGGAAGAGCACGAGGTTGCGCGGATCCTAGCCGAGCTGAGCGCGCTGGCCGGCGGCGAGGCGACGCAGATCCGCACCAACGTTGCGATCTACGTCGATCTGGATCTCGCGCTGGCCCGCGCCGCGGTGGCCGAGCGCATGAACGCCGTGGCGCCGGCGATCGTCGATGCGGCGACGATCGACGTGCACGACGGCCGTCACCCGCTGCTCGACGACCGCGCCGTGCCGCAGTCGATCCGCCTCGACGACGACGTGCGCGTCACGATCATCAGCGGCCCGAACATGGGTGGCAAAACGGTCACGCTCAAGATGGTCGGGCTGTTCGTCGCGATGGCGGGCTGCGGCATGCACGTGCCGGCCGTGAGCGCGACGATCGGCCGCTTCACGCGCATCTTCACCGACATCGGCGACGAGCAGTCGATCGCGCAGAACACGTCGACCTTTTCGGCTCACCTGGGCCGGCTGGCCGAGATCCTCGCGGCGGCCGACGCGCGCTCGCTGATCCTGATCGACGAGATCGGTTCGGGCACCGAACCCAACTCCGGCGCGGCGCTCGCCGTGGCGCTGCTCGAGCGCGTGCTCGAAGTCGGAGCCTGCGCGCTGGTGACGACGCACGCGACCGAGCTGAAACTCTTCGGTGCGCAGAGCGCCCACGTCGCCAACGCCAGCGTGCGCTTCGATCCGCACACCTACGCTCCGACCTATCAGCTCGACGTCGGTTCGCCCGGCCAGTCGCTGGCCTTTCCGCTGGCGCGCGCGATGCATCTCGACCCGCGCGTGATCGAACGCGCCGAAGCGCTGCTCTCTGAGCAAGAACGCGACTACGAGCGCGCGCTCGATGAGCTGGCGCTCGAGCGCACGCGCACGACCAAAGAGCGCGAAACCCTGGCCATCGAGAACGCGCGCCTGCGTGCGCTCGAAGAGGGTGCTCGCAAACGGATCGACGCGCTCGAGCGCGAGCGGCGCGAGCTGGCCAACCGGGCCGAAGCCCAACTGGCCGCGGCGTTGCGCAAGTTTTCGGCCGAGTTGGAACGGCGCGCGGCCGACCGCGGTGAGGGCTCGCGTGCGCCGCGCATCACGCGCGGCCAGAGCGAGCTGCTCGGCCGTACGATCGAGGAGATGCGCAAAGGGCTGGGCATCTCGCGCCCGGCGCCGGCGGCGCCGGCGGCACCCGCCGCTCACGAGCGCAGCGCCGCCGCGCCGATCGCGGTGGGCGATCGCGTGCGCGTGCATTCGCTCGACACCGAAGGCGTGGTGGTCGAGGAGCTCGGCAACGACCTGATGCTTCAACTCGGAGCGCTGCGCATGACGGTTCCCAAGAGCGACGTGAGCCGGCGTGAATCGAGCCCCGCGCGCCCCGCGCGCGGCAATCGAAACGACGGCTCGGCAAAGCTCGCGGCGGCGACCGGTGCGCGCACCGAGCTCGACGTGCGCGGCAAACGGTTCGTCGAGGCGGAGCCGGTCGTCGAGCGCTGGATCGACGAATCGCTGCTCGCCGGCGCCTCGCCGTTACGGCTGATCCACGGCAAGGGCACGGGGCTGCTCGGACGCGGCCTGCAACAGTACTTGCGCGCTCACCCGCACGTCACGGACGTGCGTTTCGGCAATGCGGAAGAAGGGGGCAGCGGCGTGACGGTGTTCGAACTGCAGTGACGATGCCCCAACCTCCGAGCGCTGCGGCGCGCGAAGCCGCGCAGGCGCTGGCGGACGGCTGCGATCACGTCGAGACGTTCGACGAGCTGGCGGCGCGCATCGCCGGCGGGAAACGCCTCAACGTCAAGCTCGGCCTCGATCCCACCACCGCGGATTTGCACATCGGCCACGCCGTCGTGCTGCGCAAGCTGCAACAATTCGTCGACGCCGGCCACAACGTCACGCTCTTGATCGGCGATTTCACCGCGCGCATCGGCGATCCGACCGGGCGCAACACGATGCGGCCGCCGCTGACGGATGATGCGATCGAAGCGAACATGCAGACCTACGCGAAGCAGGCCGGCAAAGTGCTCGACCTGGAGCGCGTGACGTTGCGTTACAACTCCGAATGGCTCGGAGCGCTGTCGTTCGCGCAGCTGATCAAGTTGCTCGCGCAAACGACCGTTGCGCGCATGCTCGACCGCAACGATTTCGCTCAGCGCTACGCCGCCGGCACGCCGATCTCGATGCACGAGTTTCTCTATCCGGTGGCGCAGGCGTACGATTCGGTTGCGCTCGAGGCCGACGTCGAGTTGGGCGGCTCGGATCAGCTCTTCAACCTGCTGATGGGCCGGCCGTATCAGCTGCACGCCGGACAAGCGGCGCAGATCTGCATGACGGTCCCGCTGCTCGAGGGTCTCGACGGCAAACAGAAGATGTCCAAGTCGACCGGCAACCACATCTCGCTCACCGATTCGCCGAACGACCAGTTCGGCAAGGTGATGCGCATCCCGGACGAAGCGCTGGCGCGCTACGCGCGCCTCGCCGCCGGCTGGTCGCAGGACGAAACCGACGCCCTGGCCGCGGGCCTCGGCGCCGGCACCCGCAGCCCCATGGACGAGAAAAAACGTATCGCGCAGACGGTGGTCACGTTGTATCATGGGGCCGAGGCCGCCCGGGCGGCGCGCGACCACTTCGAGCGGACGATCCAGCGCGGCGAGTTGCCGAGCGAGATCCCGGAACGGCGCTTCGAGGGGGTACGGACCCTGGTGGACGTCACGGTGGCCGCGGGCTTCGCCGAAAGCAAACGTGCCGCCCAACGGTTGATCGCCGAGGGCGCGGTGAAAGTCGACGGGAGCGTCGTCACCGACCCGAAAGCACTCTGGGAAAGCTCCCAGCCGGCCGTACTCCAGGTCGGTTCTCGCAAA
Source organism: Candidatus Lustribacter sp. (assembly GCA_049512335.1). Classification (GTDB taxonomy): domain Bacteria; phylum Vulcanimicrobiota; class Vulcanimicrobiia; order Vulcanimicrobiales; family Vulcanimicrobiaceae; genus Lustribacter. Next base: position 29,835 of record JBEKXE010000009.1, on the reverse strand, counting down.
TTCGTTCGCGTTCTCACCTAGAAAGGCTGACCCCGATGGCCGCCATCACCTACACGCCGCAACAAACGAAATCCGGGCCCACGTTCAGCTGCCCGCGCTGCCATCGGGTCTACCCGTATCCGAAAGACGAGCGCCCGATTCGCTGCGAGTGCGGCTGGTGGTACAAGAACATCGGCCACAGCACGATCGTCGAAGAGTTCCGGCCGCGCATCGGCGGTTCGGACCCCGACGCGCCCCAATATGATTGAGCGAGCCGGCTAGTCCAGCCGAGCCAGGAGCCCTTCGACGTCGGCGGCGGTGAGCACGTAGCGGCGTTTGCAGAAGTCGCACGTCGCTTCGGTTTCCGGCTGCTCGCGCGAAATCTTCAGCAGCTCGTCGCGCCCGAGACCGACCAGCGCCCGCTCGACCCGCTCGCGCGTGCAGCGGCAGTCGAAGCGCACCGCGTAGGCGTGCTCGTGCGAGCGCACTTCGAGGCCCTCGGCCAGCCGCTCGATCAGGGCCCGCGCGTCGGCGCCGTCGGCGATCTGCGTCGTTACCGGCGGCATCGCGGCGGCGTTGGCTTCGAGCCGGGCGATCGTATCGTCGGCCGAACCGGGCATCAGCTGGGCGATCACGCCGCCGGCTGACAGGATGCCCGCCGGACCGGCCAGCACGCCCAAGGCGACGACGCTCGGGATCTGCTGCGAGTTGGCCAGGTAGCTCGCGATGTCGTCGCCGATCTCGCCCGACTCCAGCGGCACGACCCCGACGTACGGCTGGCCGATTTCGTAGCTTTTGGTGACCTGGAGCCGCCCGCGTCCCACCACGCCGGCGACATCGAACTTGCCGCGCGCGTTGAGCGGCAGGTCGGCCAGCGGATTGCGCGCGTACGCGCGGGCTGCGATGGCGCCCTCGCCGGCGCTCCAGGCGTCGGCGACGAGCGTCCCGATCGGGCCGTCGCCGGCGATCTGCAAGGTCAGCCGCTCGGGGCCCTTGAGGCCGGCGCCGAGCAGCGCGGCGGCGGTAACGAGCCGGCCGGCGGCCGCCGCCGCGGTCGGCGCCAGCGCGTGCCGGCGCTGGGTTTCCCGCACGAGCTCGGTCGTGGTTCCGGCCACGAACGAAACGGTCCCATTGGCGGCGCTGGCGGTGACGACACGGTCCATACGCAGGTCGAGAAACCCGTTACCGGCGGCCGCGTTGCATTTGTGGTCGCCGGCGGGAGGAAGGCAACCGTGCCCTGGTATAGGCATCCCGACCAGCCTCCTTCGACAGCTGTCCTTCGACAAGCTCAGGATGACTGGACAGCGTTTTTGCGTGAGGTGCCGTGTCTTGACCAAAGCCGATCTCGTTGAATCGATTGCAACGGAATTCGAACTCTCAAAGCGCCAATCCGGCGAGATCATCGACTTGGTGTTGGACGACATCAAAGCGGCGCTGCAAAGCGGCGACAAGGTCCAGCTGATTCCGTTCGGCAGTTTCCACGTGCGCGATCGCAAAGCGCGCGAAGGACGCAATCCGAAGACGGGCGCGAAGATCAAAATTCCGGCGCGCCGCGTGCCCGCATTCAGCGCCGGTAAGGGCCTCAAAGACGCCGTCGCCGGCGGCAAGAAGAAGAGCAGCCGAAAAAAATAAACTTTATCCCGAGTACTTCGTCGTAGCTCAGTACAGGCTCCGTCGAGGGACGGCTCAGGAGCCGAAGCTGTATTTCGAGACGCGCGGCTTGAGCGGCTCGTCGCGTGACGAAACCGTCGCGTGCAGCGCGGCGAGTTCGTCGGAATCGAGCTCGAAGCCGGCGTCGGTAACCGCCGCTTCGGGATCCCGCGCGAACGCCATGCGGAACGCTTCGTCGTTCAGGTAGCGCTCGACCAAATCGGCGACGGCATCGTGACTCATACGGGCTACCGCAGGCATTCGCGCATGCCGCCGCTCAGCCTCTGCGCGGCACCGCTTGACGCCGCAGCCGCGCACCCTCGGTCCAGAGGTCGCTGCACAAGCGGATGAGCGCGAGGCCGCCCAGCGCGAACGCGAAAACGCGGCCGTACGCCGGTGCCGTCCCGGAGGGCACGATGCGCGCGACCCAGCCTTGCGCCGTGAAGCGGTACGCGAACAGCGCGTACGCCACGACGAAGCCGATGTAGCCGACCGCGGCCAGGGCGTAGAGCAGTTCGAACCGGTGACCGCGTAAGCTCGTGCGGTCGCGCAGCGCCGGCCACAGCCCGGTCGCGATCCAGCCCAGGCTCTTGCCGCGCAAGTTCGGCCGCTCGAGCGCGTCCATCAGCAGATAGTAGCCGTCGTATTCGAGCAGCGGGTTGAGGTTGCGTAGCACGCCGACGTACGACCACAGCGCGAACACCCAGGCCACCGCCGCGACCGTGAGGTTCGGCGCGACCAGGGCGACGTATCCGGCCGCGCCGGCGAGCACGAGGTTGACGAGGATGCCGCCCGCGTCGACGAGCATGCGCTGCCGGCGGTTGGCGAGCCACGCGTCGGACGTGTCGACGAACAGCATCGCGCGAAACCAGAACCAGCCCAACCCGACCCGGTCGACGCGCGCGCCGGACGCCTTGGCGGCGACGCCGTGACCGACCTCGTGCAGCACGATCGCGACCACGATGAGCGGGATCAGCGCCGCGCCGACGCGGGCCACGGTTGCGGCGTGCAACAAGGTGCCCGCCGAACGCTGCGCCATCGCCAGAAACGCCGCGAAGCCGCCCGCCGCGACGAGCGCGGTCAGCAGCAGGCCGGTGCGCGTGTAGACGTAGCGGCCCATGCGTTCGTAGAGCGCGTTGAAGAACGCGTCGCAGCCGTTGAGCGAGTACGACCATTCCATCACGGCGCGAAAACCGTCGAAGAAACGCTGATGCCGTTTGGGTGCGGTGGTTGCGGTGGCATCGAGGCGTTCGACCTCGATGAAATCCTCGGCCGCCAAGCGGCGGATGATGTCCATCACCACGTCGGGCGCCAGCACTTTGTACTCGATGAACAAATCCATCGTCAGGTCGCGCAACGTGTGCTGACCGTCGAGGCGGTTCCAGACGAACGCGCCCTCGCGCGAGAGCCGGAAGTACGTCCCGCGGGCCGGATCCTTCAACGTGACGATCGCGGCGCCGTCGGCCGTCGTGCGCTCGTGCAGCTCGATTCCGGCGCGGCGCCGCGGCCGGCTGCGCGCTTGCATGAGCGCGACGAGATGCTCGGCCAGCTCGCGCTCGCCGGCCATCGCGTCGAGCACGTCGGCGCCCCGCAGCACGAGCAATTCCGCATCGCGCGTGACGCGCACCGTCGCGTTGCGCGGCGCGCCCGTCAACAGCGCCGCTTCGCCGAACAGCATTCCGCTGCGCAGCGTCGCGAGATGGCGGACGGTAGCGCCGCTCTCATCGATCACTTCGAGCTCGCCGTCGCGGATGAGAAAGCACTCCGTTCCCGGATCGCCTTGGCGAATGACGACTTCGCCGGCCGCCGCGCGGCGAACGTGCACGCATTCGGCCAGATGCGCGACCCCGGCCGGCGAGAGATCGCCGAGCAACGTCGCCGATTTGATGAACCGGCCGACGGCCATGCGATCGGCCGCCGCTTCCAGCTCCGGCCGCACGTGCGAATCGTCCGCGATGGCCTGCGCGAACGCTTTGCCGTCGATGCGCAGCAGCGTCACCGGCGTGAGCGCGACGACGCTCGCCGAACGGCGTTCGGAGCCGGCGACGATCGCGACCTCGCCGAAGAGCTCGCCCGCTCCGAGCACCGCGATCGGCAGCGGCCCCTGCTTGCCGGCAATCTGCACCTCGAGCCGTCCGTCGATCACCACGAACGCGTCGATGCCGGCATCGCCTTCGCGAATCACGACCGTCCCGCGCGGAGCGGTTTCGCGCGTCGCGTTCGCCGCCAGCGCATCGAGCGTGTCGGGCGAAAACGAGCGAAATTGCCAGACGTGCGCCAGGATGGGCGCGGCCACCGAGGCCGTGCTCGTCATGGGCCGCTGCGTTCGCCGGGCCGGCGCAGATCGCCCGCGCGCCGGGCCCTCCTAGCCGATGCCTTTCGGCCGCTTTTCGAGCGCTTGGAGCGCCGCGCGCGCGGCCTGCACGACGGCCGGCTCATCGCTGGACGTGGCGGCCTGATACTGCGCTTGCGCGGGCTCGAGCTTGCCTTCGTTCTCGTACGCGTTTCCGAGCAGATAGTGGAGGCGCCCGTTGTCGGGATCGGCGACCAATCCCGAGAGCAGCACCGTTTCGGCCGCCGGGGCGTTGCCGGTGGCCTCGTCATCGTAGCCGAGATTGATGTAGCCCTCGGGCCGCGTGGGATCCAGCGCGCTCGCCGTCCGGTAGCGTTGCATGGCGCGATCGCGGTTGCCGGACGCGTCGTCGAGATACCCCAAGTCGATCAGCGCTTCGACGCCGTCGGGCTGCAGCGCCAGCGCGCGCTCGAGCCACGAGCGCGCTTGCACGGCGTTGTTCTCGTGGATGTAAGTCGCGCCCATGACTTCCAGCGCACCGTAGTTTTTCGCATCGATGCGCAAACACGCTTGCAGATCGGAGCGGGCGTCGCCGGGACGATCGAGCTCCGTCAGATCGACCGCGCGGCCCACCAGCGCGCTGCAGCGCTGCGACTCGTTCGAAAGCACGACGGCCCGCGCGTAGTACTGCAACGCATCATCGGCGTGATGCAGGCTCTGCAACACGATGCCGTAGAGCAGCCAGGCCTCGGGGTCGTTCGGATTGTCGCGCACCCGTTGCTGCGAAGCGATGACGAAGTCGTTCAAAGTATTCGTGCGCCGATGCAGCTCGACGAGCCGCAGCAGCGCACCCCGAAAGGGCAGGCTCGCCTCGAATTCCCGCAACGCCTCGTTGAGCCGGCCGCGGGCCGCCAACAGGCCGCCGAGCCGTTCGTGGGTCGCGTGATCGTCGGGGTGCCGCTTCGTGTCGGCTTCCCAAATCGTCTCGGCGTGGTCGAGATTTCCGGTGCGGAAGTACAGGTCGCCCAACGCGCGGGCGGCCGCGGTGTCGTCCGGATGCGTCTGAACGTACGGTTCCAGCTGCGCGATGGCGGCGTCGGGAGACCCGTCGAGCGCGTACGACCAGACGGCGCCGACGGTCATGGGCGCAGGCGCAGCGGTGGTTGCGCAGACGAAAAACGCCCCCACGATGACCGCGCCCAAACACAGCAATCGACGCATGGCCGACCTCCGCAACCCCGGTGCTGCCAGTATACCAAAAGCCCCGGGGTTAGCCGAGGCTCTCGTCAGGTATGGTCTTCGTATGAGTGCGGATGAGGTGAATTAGAAAATCGGCGGGGTGAGCGGTTCGGGGCGGTTACTGTGCAGTGCTTCTTTGGCGAGTAATGCTTCCTTGTGATACTCGGCGACGAGCTCGAGCCGCCGGTATAGGCGACCCACCGAGCCGGCGAGAAGCATGATGGCGTAAACGCACCGGGGAGAAGTGCCATGCCGCTTGCAAAGCGTCTAGCTGCCGAGGGTTTCGGCACGTTCTGGCTCGTGTTCGGCGGCTGCGGGAGCGCCGTTTTGGCGGCGGCTTACCCGAACCTGGGAATCGGCTTCGCGGGCGTCGCGCTCGCCTTCGGGCTGACGCTGCTGACCATGGTGTACGCGATCGGGCCGATTTCGGGCTGTCACATCAACCCCGCGGTGACGATCGGTCTCTGGGCCGCAAGGCGCTTCCCGGCCCGCGAGATCGTACCGTATTGGATCGCTCAGATCATCGGCGGCCTCGTCGCCGGTATTGCGATCGGTCTTGCCCTCACGCTGATCCATCTCATCAGCATCCCCGTCGACAACACATCGGTGAATCCGGCACGCAGCACCGGTGTCGCCATCTTCGCCGGCGGCGATTTTATCTCGCAGCTCTGGTTGTTCTGGTTGGCTCCGCTGATCGGAGCGGTGGTTGCCGGCTTTGCATATTCGGCGCTGTTTGCCGAAAGGCCGGAAAAACAGCTCGAACGCGAGCGCCTCTCGCGCGGCGGCTGAGCTCATTTAGGCCGCGAGCGGAAAAAGCCTGACAAGTTGCTCGTTTGTCAGGCTTTTCACATGGTCGGGTAGACAGGATTTGAACCTGCGACCCCTTGACCCCCCAGTCAAGTGCCTCAGCGATTCCCTAGGGATCGCAATCGCTGTACGGCTTTTCTCCATGAAAGCCGAAAGGCTGCCCAAGCTGCGCCTAGTCCTCCCGGGCTATTTCTAGGTCTGCCTCCTAACCTGTCGTGTGAACAATGGACGGGTTCTAGAGCTAGGGTGTGGGGGTCGGTACACTGCATAATCGTTAGCCCTGGCCAAGTATCGGTTTCAGACCAATGATTTCCCTTAATCACGGAGTCTGGCGAAAACGTCCCTGTGGCTTGCTCGAAGTGACGTTGCACCAAGTGGTGAGAGTTCGGCGACGACCGTCCGCTCGAGAGCGAAACGGCCGCCGCGCGAGCCCTGTGAGGGAAAGCGCATCCCCGATTCCATCGTCTCACGTGTGTGTTGTAGGTTCGCCAGGGGCGCACAGCATGGGCGCATTTTGCCCGCGCGCAGCGCAAGCGTCGTCACGATTGTATCAAAGCTTGCCGATCGCAACACGCGTCCTAGGGCAAATCTCGGGCCTTCGTCGCGGTCGATCAATTCGCAGTGCGCTGACGCACATTGTGACCTGACGGCGAGCGCTTGGCGGCAGATGTGGGAAAGCCTCGGAGATGTTCGATCGCTTACGACCGCCGCGTTGGGTCCGCGCGAAGACCTCGGGCCGGGCGCACCTGGACCTAGGCGAATGCTCCTCGCAAAGTCTGCGGGTACGGGCCGAGCACGTGATCGTTGCGGCCTGCCGCGCGCATCTCGACCCGTTCGCGGCCGAGGTCGTTGACGACGACTACCGGCCGCGATGCTCCAATTGTCAGCGGATCGCACGCAAACGGGCCACAGAAGCGGATGGCGAGGAGCGATCGAGCGCTGCGTGATCGTTGGGAGATGGCGGGCGCGGCTCTCCTACTAGCTTGACTTGGAAAGCAGATAACCAGGGTTGAAAAACTGCTGAGCATCCGCTCGAGACCCCCACTGCCCCGTACAAGCAGGCAACCAAGTAAGTGCACCCCCGTGGGGGTCTAGCGTATTGAACCTTCGGCGGCTACCGCGATCTCGACGACGACGAGCGATGACAAACGACAACGATGCCGACAAGGAACGGCGCAATCATCGAGTTCGTCGTGTCGGTCCACACTATCGAGGACGTGCTCGACCACGACGACGAGCTGACGACGAGCGCGACGGTGACCCTCAGCGACTTTATGGTCGACCCTTTTGTCAGGTTTTGTCGGTGCCCTATGGCGCCTGTCTAAATTTTTTTCGCGCGCTCGAATCGAGTTCGTCGTGTAGGTCCGACCGTGTAGGTCCGACGACGTGCTCGACCACGGATCGTAACGCAAGGCCGGCCTTCGGATCGCGACTGCAACCGTTCCGCAACCACTGAGCCGCTGACAACAAAAAAACCCCGCCGTAGCGAGGTTTAACGGGTAGACAGGATTTGAACCTGTGCGCTTTCAGTTTTCGATGGTCGGCGTCAGCGGGTGTTCGGGCGGCGAGCCATCGGCCGATGCTAGACGACGAGGTCAAAGCCCCATAGCCCATAACAGCGCCGACCGGTGACCCGTCCGTATTCCAGCGTCCTGAACAATCGGACGGCCAGGTTAGCCCGGCCTGCTCAACACATCAGTCCTCGTGGTAGAAGTACGGGTCCAGCACCGTCACCGGCGTTATCGAATCCACCGGAAGGCCCGTCGCCTGAGCCGAGGCCCGGATTGCCGCCTCGTTCGGGCCGTCGTAGATGCAAAACGTCTTGGTTTTGTCGGCTGAGACGTACGAGTGCACCCAGGTAACGCCATTGCCGGCGTTCTTGTCGACGACAGTGAGGCAGACTTGCGCGCCGGCTGTGTTACTCGGGATATGCAAACCATCGGGAAACGTCCGTTCGACCATGAATCGGGGCATGAGATCTCCACATCTTTGGTGCTGGCGACTATGGCGTTAGCGATTCGCACGGCCGCACCGCTTCTACTTCCGGGGCAACCGCGCACGCCGGGTACACGGGAGAGCGTGTGGGGCGTCCCTGCCTCCCCGGTCGGAGTATCTCGCCGCGCTGAATACCCACTCTATTTAGCCCGAATTTGCCGGATGAAGCACGAAAACTCATCTAAGCCGGGATTCCCCATATGACCCTCCGATTCGAGTCGAAGCCCGATGATTCGGGCCGTTTTCGGGGGCTTCGGCAAGCTGGATCGTCGGTTTGGCGCGAGGTGGAGCACGCATCGACCTGCTGAACGCCAAAAAGCCTTGCTGCATACTCATGAGGACGCACCTCTCCCGACGTTTGACCCGCATGGATCGCCACCGGGTTGCTCATGTTGCCACAGCTATCGGCGGTGATCGTAGTGCAGCAATTCTCTGCATTATCGCAGCGAACAACTTCCGTGGGATTGCGACCTCCGCCATCTGGAACGTCACATAGCGCCCGTGGCTGACGACCTTCGCACCGATCTTGATCAACTTCTCGCGAAGACTCGTGAGCGACCACTCGCCAATCGCTTCGGGAATCGCGAGCGTACGCAGGAAGTTCCCAAGATTGTAGGCCAGCGCGTGAAGCTGAAGGCGCACAGCGTTCGCGTCGAACGATCGACAGGATAGCCGCGTCCCTTTTAACGCACCCTTCCATTCTTTGATCCGTTGCTCGGCCGGTGCCGCGCTGATTGTAAAATCCGACGACGTTCCTCGAACGGCGCGCCGTGTTGGTGATGATGAAGCCGACGCGCGGAAAGAGTTCGCCGAGATGCCACTCAACCTTGGCAACGACTCGACGTGGCTTCGCCCAACTTGCCGCCTGATACCGAAAGGTCGAATAGATGCGCCGCACCGTATGCGGCGGGCGCCCGACGGGTCGTTTGAGCAACGGCGCGATCCTATTTTGCAAGATCTGATTGGCTGGCAGCCGGATCGCATAATCAATCCCCTGCGATTCAAGGTACTCGTAAACGCTCGGCGTCGCGAAGGCGGCATCACCACGAAACGAAATGCGAGTGCCCATCCTCTGATAACGTTCGACGACCGGCTTTAGCACGCTCTCCCAATCATCGGCACTGTGGACGTTACCGGGACGAAGAGCGCATCGCTCAAGATCACCGAACTGATTGAACACGAACAGCGGATGGTAACACGTGCACCCGAAGTGCCCGTTCCACACACTATTCTCTTGATCACCGTGAGTCGGGCTAACGCTCGAATCCATATCCAGCACGACATCCCCGGGCGGTCGCCGTTGGTTCGCCGTATCGATCCACTGACCAGAAAGGGCGGCAAGTGCTGAGAGGTTCCCAGCGGCCGCGAGCCACTCCGTCTCGAAGCGGGCCATTTGGCTCGGTGATGCGGCGCGACCTTTAGCCGCTTTGCCACCGATGATCCATCACATCATCGGATCGTGTCGTAGTCGTTCGGCGTCGTTCACGTCTTCATACCCGGCGAGCCGACCGAATACGGACTGGCGGAGCATGCCGACGAGCGCGTGACGGCCGTTCTTGCCCGTGCGTGCATCGGCAAGACGATCGCCCGCCGATGAACTCAAGCCGAGCGCATCATCGAGTTCGCGATATGCGAGCAGACCCGCATCCGAGGTGACAACCGATCCGTGAAACTGAACCATTACGCGCCGGTCGAAATTCGGCCGGAGAATGCCATTTAGCGCTTCACCCGTCGGGTTCGTCAATCTGGGCTCATCTCATCCGCATGAATCACTTGTCAATTATAGCAATTACGTTCGTCGCCTACATCGATTTCGCGACGTCATCTCGCGAATGCGGGTTGATATGAAATACTGTGGCGAGGTTGCGGCGAGCATCAATGGGCTCCCATTGGATGCGGCCAAAGTGTTCTTCACCGCCCATGCCGCAGGCGCTTACGGAGTGGAAAGCGCGCATCTTGCAAAAAAAGCCCTCTAGTCCGAGACCTGAACGCAGGAAACCGCGCCCGCAGGGGCGGTTTCCACGTCGTTATGTTATCTCGAGAACGGCGGACGCCCGGTCCTGTATGGGTTTCTCCGGCACCGGCCAGCGCTGTCATGTTATCCAGAGGCCGGCCTGGACGACGTGGTTCGACCGACGGGTAGTGGCGCAGCTTGGTAGCGCACTTGACTGGGGTGCTCCACTACTCCAGGAAAAAGCAGGTGGCGTAAAAGAAAAGCGTACAGGCTGTTCCCTGTACGCTTTTCTTAGTTGGTCGGGTAGACAGGATTTGAACCTGCGACCCCTTGACCCCCAGTCAAGTGCGCTACCAAGCTGCGCCACTACCCGATGAAGGGGACGGGTTTGGGATGACTCCGGAGCTTTCCCGCCAAGGACGGCCCGGTGAAAGCGACGCTGTTTGCCGACGGCGGTTCGCGGGGGAACCCCGGACCGGCCGCGTCGGGTGCCGTGCTCTTCGGCGAAGACGGTCAGGTCTTGCGCGAGGTCGGGACCTACCTCGGCGTGGCGACCAACAACGTCGCCGAATGGACCGGCTTGCTGACCGGCTTGGAGGCGGCGCTCGACATGGGCATCGACGAGCTCGCCGTGCGCCTCGACTCGGAGCTGGTGGTCAAGCAGATCAGCGGTGCCTATCGCGTTAAAAGCGAAGGGCTGATCCCGTTGCACGCCAAGGCGAAGGCGCTCTTGCGGCAGTTTGCGCACGTCGACGTGCGGCACGTGCGGCGCAAGCAGAACGCGGCCGCCGATGCGCTCGTTAATCAAGTACTCGATGCTCACCATGAGCGGTAACGCCTGACCGATGCGCCGGTTCCCGGTCACCCTGCTGATCCTCGTCGTGGTCGTCGTCGCGATCGTCGGCGGGTGGATGCTGTTCGCCAAGAGCGAACACGACCGGTACGTCGCGGTGCAGCGCGTCGCCGACCAGCGCTCGGAGATCCGCATGTGGTATACGGTCGTGCATACCTCCGGCCCGCTGGCGCGTGAGGTCTGGTACATGCAGAACCTCAACGGGCACTCGGTCGCGACATATACGGCCGTCGACCGGCACGGCAACAAGGCGACGTTCGACGAGCAGATCGTCGGCTACGAGGTGACGTTTCTGTTCGATCGCGTCGTGGCCGACGGCATTTGGGATCTCGAGACGCGCCCGTTCCGCGGCTCCTCGCAAACGCTGCACGTGGTCGAGATCGCGCAGGTGGCGGGCGCGAGCCACGGTTCGCATCGCTTCCAGTTCAGCGACGCGCACTACATCGCCACCGAAGCCGGACGCCAATACGAGATCCACCTCGATCCGCACAAGCCGGTGCCCAACCTCGTCGATCTGCAGTCCACCTCGACCGCCGACCCGCGCTACGAAAAGATCGTCGCGGATTTCGAACAATTCGGTTCGCCGCGCTTCAAGGCGACGATCGCCCAGGCTCGGGCCAAGCTGCTAAAGGGTTAGCCAGCCCGCACGCCGTCGTAAGCTACCATGGTCGTCATCGCGGCGGCGGCGTTCCTGACGCTCGGTTTGCTGCACTTCGATTTCTCGCGGAACTGGTGGCGTGGGCAGTCCGTGCGGCTGGCCGTGGGCGTCCCGCTGTGCCTCCTCTACGCCTACGTGGCGATGCCGCCGCTGGTGTTCCCGCAGGCGATCACGCTGCTGCTCCTGACGCTGGTCCCGAACGTCGGTTTGACGATCGCGGAGGCGGCGCGCACGATCGTCATCTCGCGCCGCATCGTCAGCATCCGGCGCACGCCGATTCTCCCGCCGGCGATCGCGCTCGGTGCCGTGCTGCTCTTTGCCGGCATCCTCACCGTTCTGCCGGTCGTGGACGCGAGCGGTCTGCGCGACGTCACCGGCGTCACGACCACCTCGGAACGGCCGCCGCCGGCCGATTTGCGGCACGTGCGCGTGGTGCCCGAGGAGTCGGCCATATTCTCGGGCTCGAAAGTCCTCGGGCAGCTCGGGGCCTACTACCTCGTCGGCGAATACAGCGTGCAGTCGGAGAACGGCAGCCTGGTGTGGGTCGCGCCGCTCGACTTCCAGGGCTCGGTCCAGTGGCTGGTGCGCGGCACGAGTCCGGGCGTGATCGTGGTCAGCGCCGAGAACCCCGACGCGCCGGCCGAATTGCGCCAGCGCGCGCCGCTGCGCTACATTCCCTCGGCACTGCTGAACACGAACCTGCAGCGCCATGTCTACATGACGTACGGCACCGAGCTGTTGCTCGAAACCACGTTGCAGCTCGACGCTGCCGGCGATCCGAAGTACGTCGTGACGCTCGGGCGCCCGACGATCGGCTGGAGCGGCGAGGTCGTGACCGCGGTCGTGATCGTCGATCCCGCGACCGGCGCGATGCAGCGCATTCCGCGCGCGCAATTCGCTTCGTTGCCGGCGTGGATCAGCCGCGTCTACCCGGCCGACCTCGCGCTCGAATACAACGACTGGCTGGGCCGCTACGTCCACGGCTGGTGGAATTCGGTCGTCGCCAAACGCGACGTCCATCTGCCGGTGCGCGACGAGGTCTTCGGTTTGTTGCTCGACGCGAACCGCTTCGTCTGGTTCGCCGACCACACGTCGCCCAACGCGACCGACGATTCGATGACCGGCTTCACCTACATGGACAGCCGTACCGGCGCGATGGTGTACTATACGTCGGCCGGGGGCGAGTTCAACAGCGTCGCGGCCGAGCGTTCGGTCAGCGCCAACCCGATCATCACCCAAGGCCGGCTGATCCCGACCCAGCCGATCCTCTACAATATCGGGCAGAATACGTGGGTCGTGCCCGCCGTCGCCGGCAACGGGAAGTTCCAGACCCTGGCCCTCGTCCAAGCGGCCGGCGGGCACGTGGTCGTCGGCAACTCGTCGGCCTCCGCACCGGTGGCCGACGCGTTCGCGCAGTACCGGGCGTTCCTGGGCGGCAGCACCGAGAACACCGGGGCCCAGTCGGCCTTCGACGGCACGATCGATCGGCTCGTCGTCACCGGCAACCGGATCCTGTTCACGCTGCGCGGCCGGCGCGAGATCTTCACGATCGCCGAGCCCTCGGATGCGACCGTGTTGCTGGCGCGCAGCGGCGACGCGGTGCGCTTCACGGCCACATCACCGCAGGATGGAACGGCACTCGTACGGGAGTTCCGCGACCGGACCCTCGGCCAATGAAACATCTCCACACGCGGCGGCTCGAACTGATTCCCGTCGACGCGCGCAACGCGCGCGAGCTATGGCGCATTCTGAACGCGCCCGACCTGCGCAAGTATCAGGACATCCCGCGCATTCCGGCCGAGGATTTCGAGCGCCAGGTTCGCAGCCGGCCGCGCGCGCTGGACGGGCGTTCGACCGGCCGCTTCGAGTGGCTGCTGCAAACGACGAGCGAACCGGTGCGGGCCATCGGCTGGATCTCGCTGCGGGTCAACGACCGCAGCCCCAACGTGGGCGAGATCGGCTACAGCCTGATCGAGGACGCGCGCGGCCGCGGGTACGCGACCGAAGCGCTGAGCGCGGCGATCGACGAGGCGTTCGGGGCCGGCGAGCTCGAGGAGATGCAGGCCTGCTGCGTCCCCGAGAACCTGCCCTCGCGGGCGGTGCTGGCGCGGTCGGGATTCTCCGAGGAGCGGACGATTCGCGGCGGCGCGGTGATCCGCGGCCGGCACGTCGACGTCGTGCTCTACCGCATGACGCGCTCGGAGTGGCGGCGGCTGGCTATTCCGGCTCGTCGCCAAATGCAATCGTGATACCGGCTTCGAGATAGCCGAAGTAGCGCTGCGTGGGATCGGCGAGGTAGTGCAGCAGCGGTTCGCGCACGACGCGTACGGCGAGCACCGACGCGAGTTCCGCGCGCGGCACCCAGCGGCAGGCGCGCACGTGCGCGTCGCCGGGCGGCACGTGCGGCTCGCCGGCGGCTTCCACCGAGAAGCAGAACGCGGTGAACTGCGTGTTGGTCGCGACGTCGAACGACTCGGCGACGTACGCCAGACCCGTAACCGCGGCTTCGAGCGAGGTTTCCTCGCGCAGCTCGCGCACGGCCGCCATCGCGCACGTCTCCTGACCCTCCTGGCGGCCGCCCGGCAGATTCCACAGCAGCTCGGCGTGGTTGGGGTAGGCGTTCGCGACGAGCAAGATGTGGCCGTCGCGTTCCAGTAGTCCCGTGCACAGATGGATTCGTTGAAACACCGGGCGGCCTTCGACGCTGCGAAACCCGAGCTTTTCGACGTCCACGACGGCGAACGCATGGCGGCTGCCCGGGCGGTGCGCATGGCGGTGTTCGTCGACGAGCAGCACGTCCCGGCGGAAGAAGAGATCGACGAGCACGACCGTACCGACGCCGATGCGCGGCACGCGTTGATTCGCGCCGGCGGCGTTCCGGTGGCGGCGGGGCGCTATTACCGCGTGGCCGCCACGACCGCGCAAGTCGGACGCATGGCCGTGCTCGCGCCGTATCGCGGCCGGCGGCTCGGCCGGCGTTTACTCGACGCGCTGGTCGACGATGCGCGCGCGCGCGGCTTCACCCGCGTCGCGCTCAACGCGCAAGACCACGCCGTCGCGTTCTACGCGAAGGCGGGCTTCACACCGTTCGGCGCGACGCTGATCGAATGCGACATCCTCCATCAACCGATGGAGTTGCTGCTATAACCCGGCGAGATCCGTGACGACCGAGATGACGCCTTCGTGTTTGGCTTCCGAGAACGCCTTGTCGATCGCGGCTTCGCGCGTGGCGGCGCCGACCAGCGCGATGATCGCGTACGCCGCGAATGCGGGCGTGGGTTTTGCCACGCCCGACGCCTGGAGACGGCCGAGATAGCGTGACATCTGTTCGACGTTGGCATCGAAGCGGCGCTGGCGCTCGGCGACGACGGCCCAGTCGTGGTTGCTGGTGACGTGCCAGGCGCGGAAAAGGCCGGGGCGAACGAGCACGGTCGCGATCGCCTCGCGCACCCACGCGATGAGTTTCTCGCGTTCGCTCGACGCGTTCCCGATCGGCTCGGCAAACCGTTCGTTCAGCTTTTCGAGGTTGGCCGTTTCACGTACCATCGCGTCCCGTACCACGTGCGCGAGGTCGCGGAAATGCCGGTAAAAGGTTCCGTACGCGAGGCCCGCTTCGCTGGCCACCATGCCGGTCGAGATCGACGCGAGCTCGTTCGACTCGAGCAGCCGTTCGACCGCATCGAGCAGCCGCTCGCGCGAGCTCGGCCGGGCCTTGCGCTCCGGCGAGAGCGTGCCCTCGCCTTCGACCCGTCCCAGATAGGTCCACTTGCCGCGGACGCGCCGGGTCTCGGGGTCGCGGTACGATTCAACGCGATATCGGTAAGCGCGGCCGCTTACTCGCTTGATCACTTCGTATGCCACGCCGCACTCCTCCGACAGGCCGGTGATGCTTCCTCATCACATACCTTCGACAACCACTCGCCTGCTCGTTCTTTACAGGGAGCGTCGTGAAGAATTCTTTACCGATCGCCCCCCGGGTACGGACGGGGCTGACGGTTGCTGCCCTGGGTGTCGTGTACGGGGACATCGGGACGAGCCCTCTCTACACGCTCAAAACCTGCTTCACGAGCGCCGGGGCGGGGGTGACCCCCGAGAATGTGCTGGGCATCCTCTCCCTGATCGTCTGGGCCTTGATCGTGGTCGTCTGCGTGAAGTACGTCGGGGTCGTGATGCGGGTCGACCACGACGGGGAGGGCGGCATCCTCGCCCTGCTTGCCTTACTGTGGGCCCGGCCGGAGCGGGGGATCTCGCCCAAGGCGACTTGGTTCGTGGTGGTCGTCGTGGTGGGCGCGGCGATGCTGTTCGGGGACGGGGTCATCACGCCGGCGATCTCGGTGATCTCGGCCGTCGAGGGGTTGGGGATGGCCACGACGGCCGCGCAGCCCTGGATCGTGCCGATCTCGCTCGGGATGATCCTCGCGCTGTTCTGGATCCAGCGGCGCGGCACCGAGAAGGTCGGCGGGTTGTTCGGGCCGGTCATGCTGCTGTGGTTCGCCAGCATCGCGGCCGCCGGGATCGCCGCCATCGTGGCCCGGCCGGGCGTCCTGTGGGCCGTCGATCCGCGCCACGCCGTCGCGTTCGCCACGCACCACGGGATGGGCGGCTTCTTCGTGCTGGGCGGGGTCGTGCTGGCCGTTACCGGCGTCGAGGCGCTCTACGCCGATCTCTCGCACTTCGGCCGCAAACCGATCGCCATCGCCTGGTACGGCCTCGTCTGGCCGGCGGTGACCCTGTCCTATCTGGGCCAAGGCGCCCGCCTGCTGACCGATCCGCGCGCGTTCGACAACCCGTTTTACGCCCTCGTCTCCGGTCCGCTGCTGCTGCCGATGGTCGCGCTGGCCACCGCCGCGACGATCATCGCCTCGCAGGCCCTGATCTCGGGTGCTTTCACGCTTACCGAACAAGCGATCGCGCTGCAGCTCTGTCCGCGGATGGAAATCGTGCACACCTCCAACCGCTATCCGGGGCAAGTGTTCGTGCCGGCCATGAACATCACGCTCGGCATCGCCTGCGCGCTGCTCATTCTCACGTTCCGCTCGAGCGAGCACCTCGCCGCGGCGTACGGGCTCGCGGTCGCGGTAACGATGGCCGCAACGTCGGTCGCGTTCTTCCTCGTCGTCTCGCGCGTACGCCGCTGGAATCCAGGCCTGGCGGTGTTGACGCTGGTCTGCTTCCTGCTCGTCGACGTGAGCTTCATCATCGCCGGGCTGCCGAAGTTCATCGACGGCGGTTACGTGCCGTTCGCGATCAGCGCGGTGATCACGACGATCGCGCTCACCTGGCTCGAAGGCCGGCGTTGCATTGCGATCACGTTGCACGAGCAGGTGCAACCGGTCGAGGATTACTTGCGCGAAACGCGCTCCTTGGCCTTACCGGCGGCCAACGGTACGATGGTGTTTCTCACCGGCGATCCGAACGGCGTACCGTTCATGCTCAAGCACCGCTGGCTGAAGCGGCGTTCTTTTCACGAACGCATCGTGCTCTTGAACCTCTCACGCGTGCAAGGTCCGTACGCCGACGCCGAACATCGCGTGAAGATCGAGCATCTCTCCGAGCGTCTCGTGCGCGTCGTCGCGCATTTCGGCTACATGGAGCCGCCGCGCGTCGCGCCGATCTTGCAGTCGTGCGGCGAGGCCGGTCTGCACATCGAGGATCCGGAGACGTCGTTCTTCTACGCCGATCCGAAGCTCGTGCCGGCCGCGCACGGGATGCCGCGCACGCTGCGCTGGCTCTTCGGCGTGCTGGCCCGGAATTCGCGCCCGCTCCCCGACGACTTGCAGATCCCGGCCGACCGCCGCGTCGAAATCGGCCTGGAAGTCGGAATTTAAGCCGTCCTTCGTCTCCGCTCGACTTCGCTCGCTCCGCTCAGGATGACAGGGAGCGCAACCGAGATTTAGGCCGATACCTTCCCGGGATTTTTCAGGCTGAGGCGGGCGACCATGGCCGGGGTCGGGAGCTTGATGTCACGCGCCAGGCGCAGCCACGAGAGCACTTTGATCGTCCACCAGGTGGCGTCGATTTCGAACCAGCGCAAGCCGTGACGCGCCGAGAACGGAAACGCGTGGTGGTTGTTGTGCCAGCCTTCGCCCCAGGCGAGGATCGCGACCCACCAGTTGTTGGTCGACTTATCGCCGGTGCGGAAACTCTGATAGCCCGTCATGTGCGCCGCGCTGTTGACCAGCCACGTGATGTGATACGTCACGACGCAGCGCACGAACACGCCCCAGATGACCCACGACCACCCGCCGACGGCCAGCAGTACCAACCCCAGCGCGACCTGCCAGAGCACGTACGTGTTCTCGAGGAAGCGGTAGAAGCGCGAGTTCGCGAAGTCGGGCGCGAGGCGCAGCTGTTCGGCTTTGCTCAAGCGCGCGTCGTTGTGGCGATAGAGCCACGCGACGTGGCTCCACCACGCGCCGCGGTGGATGTCGTGCGGATCGCCTTCGCGATCGGTGTTCGCATGGTGCGCGCGGTGCGTCGCGATCCATTCGATCGGACCGCCTTGCAGCGCGAGCACGCCGACCACCGCGATGACCGGTTCGAGGAACCGGTTGACGCGCAGGCTGCGATGCGTGAGCGTGCGATGGAAGCCGAGCGTGATGCCCCACGCGCCGGTGATGTAGTACAGCGCGAGCATCACCGCGACGGCGCTCCAGCTGAACGTCCCCGGTATCAGCGCGCACAGCGCGCCGAGGTGAACGGCCCCGAGCCCGATACCTGTTGTAAGACCTCGCGGATCAAAGGGACGCGCGGCTAGCCGATTCATCACCTTGGAACGTGCGCGCACGCGCGCCAAACTCCTGGGTACGCAAGGGTCATTTCTCAGCCCGAGCCGGCGCCGGGGCGCCGAAGCTACGACCGGGTTACGTAAGGTGACGCATGAGTAACTAGCATCCTCGTCCAAGTGGGTACTGCGGCGTACGCTCTCAGGCGTGTTTACCATGACGCCTCTGGTGGGAAAGAATGGCGTACGATGGATACCTTGATCACGTGCCCGTGCGGCCATACCCTCGCCGCCCACGATACGGAGGGTTGCTTCGGCGAGCGCCTGCGGCCGTGCCATTGCCGCCGCGACCGGGCGACCGCCCTCGACGCGGCCGTCAACGTCGTGCGGACGCCCCAGGCACCGGCCGGTTACTCCGCCGTCGAGCCGCGGGCGGGCCTGAGCGCCTGACCGGGAGCCGATCCCCAGCCTGACGAGGGTTGACCGGACTTTGCGCCCGGTGTAACATAGACGCCTATGCCAATCGGCGGGTAGCGCGGGAAAGAGCGGGGACCCTCTCCCTCGTCATGGGGAGACCTTGCCTTTTTTGCTTTTCTCACGTTGGCGCGCTCGAATAGGTGATTGAACGGTACATGGCTTCCAAGACGACGGCGGAAAAACCCAAGACTTCCCGGAGCAAGAAAGCAGCCCCAGCGGTTGCTGAACCGGCGGGTAACGGAACTGCGATCAAAGCGCAAAACATCGCGAGCGCTTCGTTCGTCGTGCCCGAGGAGGCGTTCACGGTCGAACTGCCCGACGATCCCGGGCCGGCGAATAAACGCTACAGCTTTGCGAAGATCCCCGACGTTCTCAACCTGCCCGATCTGATCGAGCTGCAAAAGGCGTCGTTCAAGTGGTTCATCTCCGACGGGTTGATGGATGCGTTCAACTCGATCTCGCCGATCAAAGACTTCACCGGCAACCTGGTGCTCGAGTTCGGCGACCATAGCCTCGGCGAACCGAAGTACTCGGTTGAGGAATGCCGCGAACGCGACATGACCTACAGCGCGCCGCTGCGCGTGCGCGTCCGTCTTATCACGGCGGAGTCGGGCGAAATCAAGGGCATCCCGGACCAGGAAATCTTCATGGGCGATTTCCCGCTCATGACCGATAAGGGCACGTTCATGATCAACGGCGCGGAGCGCGTGATCGTGAGCCAGCTCGTGCGTTCCCCCGGCGTGTACTTCTTGCAGGACGCCGACACCAACAACCGGCCGACGTTCAACGCGACGATCATTCCGAACCGTGGTGCCTGGATCGAGTTCGAGACCGACAACGGGACGAAGAACGACGAGACCGAGGGCACGATCGGCGTTCGCATCGACAAGAACCGCAAGATCTACGCAACGACCTTCATCCGCGCGCTCTCGCGTCCCGACATGGGTTACGACTGGCAGACCGATGAAGCGATCCTGGCGCTCTTCGACGGCTCCCCGCTGATTGCGAACTGCCTCGAAAAAGACAAGGACATCAAGACCAAGGAAGACGCGCTCAAGGAAATCTACAAGAAGCTGCGTCCCGGCGAACCCGAGAATGCGGAGAACGCCGAGAAACTGCTCGAGTCGCTGTTCTTCGACGAGAAGCGCTACGATCTCGCCGGCGTCGGCCGCTACAAGCTCTCGGGGAAGCTCGAGCGCGAGTACGTCGCCGCGGGCGTGTCGATCCCGCAGGTCGACAAGAAGGCGCTGACGCGCGACGACATGATCGCCGTCATCCGCCGCCTGATCAAAGTCGCGACCGGCAAGGTCCATAAAGACGACATCGATCATCTGGGCAACCGCCGTATCCGTTCGGTGGGCGAGTTGCTGCAGAACCAGTTCCGCGTCGGCCTGCTCCGTCTGGAACGCGTCGTGCGCGAGCGCATGACCGTGCAAGACATCGAGACGGTCACGCCGCAAGCGCTGATCAACATTCGCCCCGTCGTCGCGGCGATCAAAGAGTTCTTCGGCTCCTCGCAGCTCTCGCAGTTCATGGACCAGACGAACTCGTTGGCCGAACTCACGCACAAGCGGCGCCTGTCGGCCCTCGGGCCGGGCGGCCTCTCGCGCGAGCGTGCGGGCTTTGAAGTCCGCGACGTCCATCACAGCCATTACGGCCGCATCTGCCCGATCGAAACGCCGGAAGGCCCGAACATCGGCCTGATCGGTTCGCTCGCGACGTTCGCGCGCGTCAACCGCTACGGCTTCATCGAGACCCCGTACCGCGTGGTGAAGGACGGCATCGTCACCGACGAGATCCGCTACTTCACCGCCGACCGCGAGGACGAGTTCATCGTCGCGCAAGCCAACACGGCGATGGATGCCAAGGGCAAGATCACGGCCGGCACCGTGGTCGCGCGCTACGCCGAAGAATACGTCGAAGAGCCGCCGGAAAAAGTCCAGCTGATGGACGTTTCGCCGAAACAGATCGTCTCGGTCGCGACGGCGCTGATCCCGTTCCTCGAGCACGACGATGCGAACCGCGCTCTGATGGGCGCGAACATGCAGCGTCAGGCCGTGCCGTTGCTCCGTCCGCAGTCGCCGATCATCGGCACCGGCATGGAGTACCGCGCCGCCAAGGATTCCGGCGGCTGTGTGCTCGCGCGCGCCGACGGCGAGGTCGTCTCGGTCGACGCCAAGGCCATCGGCCTCAAGCACGACGAGGACGGCCTCGAGCATGCCTACGACTTGCTGAAGTTCACGCGCTCGAACGCCGGCACGTGCATCAACCAGCGCCCGATCGTGAAGGTCGGCGACCGCGTGGTGCGCGGGCAGATCCTGGCCGACGGTCCGTCCTCGGACGCCGGTGAGCTCGCGCTCGGCCAGAACGTGTTCGTCGCGTTCATGCCGTGGGAAGGCTACAACTACGAAGACGCCATCCTCATCAGCGAGCGGATGGTCAAGGACGACCGCTTCACGTCGATCCACATCGAAGAGTACGAGTGCGAGGCGCGCGACACGAAGCTCGGGCCCGAAGAGATCACGCGCGACATCCCCAACGTCGGCGAAGATTCGCTGAAGGATCTCGACGAGAACGGCATCGTGCGCATCGGCGCCGAGGTTCGTCCGGAAGACATCCTGGTCGGTAAGGTCACGCCCAAGGGCGAGACCGAACTGACGGCCGAAGAGCGCCTGCTGCGCGCGATCTTCGGCGAGAAGTCGCGCGAAGTGCGCGACACCTCGCTGAAAGTCCCGCACGGCGAAAAGGGCAAGATCATCGACGTCAAGCGCTTCTCGCGCGAAAACGGCGACGAGCTCTCGCCGGGCGTGAACCATCTGGTTCGCGTGTACGTCGCGCAGAAGCGCAAGATTCTGCAGGGCGACAAGATGGCCGGCCGCCACGGCAACAAGGGCGTCATCGCCAAAGTGCTGCCGGAAGAAGACATGCCGTATACCGAAGACGGCCGTCCGGTCGACATCGTGCTCAATCCGCTGGGCGTGCCGTCGCGCATGAACCTCGGGCAGATCATGGAGACGCATCTCGGCTGGGCCGCCTCGATGCTCGGCTTCCACATCGCGACGCCGGTGTTCGACGGCGCGCACGCGGAAGACATCAGCGAGTGGCTGCAAGACGCCGGACTGCCGTCCGACGGCAAGACGTGGCTGCGCGACGGGCGCACGGGCGAACGCTTCGGCCGCCCGATCACCGTCGGCTACATCTACATGCTCAAGCTCGCGCATCTGGTCGACGACAAGATCCACGCGCGTTCCACCGGTCCGTACTCGATGATCACGCAGCAGCCGCTCGGCGGTAAGGCGCAGTTCGGCGGCCAGCGGTTCGGCGAGATGGAAGTCTGGGCGCTCGAAGCGTACGGCGCAGCCTACACGTTGCAAGAGCTCCTCACGGTCAAGTCCGACGACGTCGTCGGCCGCGTGAAGACGTACGAAGCGATCGTCAAGGGCGAGAACGTGCTCGAGCCGGGTGTCCCGGAATCGTTCAAGGTCCTCATCAAAGAGCTCCAGTCACTGGCGCTCGACGTCAAGGTGCTCACCGAGACGCGCGAAGAGGTCGAGATCCGCATTCAGGACGACGACATGTCGGAGCGCGCGCAAGAGATCGGTCTGCTCATGGGCGACGAAGATCCGCGGCTTTCGCAGACGGCGCTGGCCGAACGCGAAGCCGAGGTCGAGCGTCTCCCGCAACCGGGCGTGCCGGTCGAAGGCGAAGAGCCGGGCGAAGGCGAGACCGTGGGTGAGGTCGAGGAGATCGAAGAGGAAGAGGAAGAGCTCGACGATTCGGCTCCGCTGGTATCGCCGACCGCAAAGCGCGGCGGCGACGAAGACCTCATCCCGACCACGCCGCTGGGAGGCTTGCGCGCGACGATGACCGACGACGGCGAAATCGTCGTCGACGAAGTCGTCGACGATGAGATCCCGCTCCCCGGCGTCGTCGAGGAAGACGAAGAAGACCAGGGCTACGTGCTCGAGGAAGACGAAGAGGATCTCTCGGAAGAGGAAGAAGAGGACGAAGGTCCGCTAGCCCACTCGACCGACGACGACTACTAGGATTGCGCTTCGGCGCAATCCGTAGCGTTCGGGCTTCGCCCGAGCCGCCGCATGCAAACTAATGGCGTGCTGCCGGTTTCACGCCGGCGGCGCGCCTATGCTGCGCTGATCCTCGGGACCGTGATTACCGCGATCGACTCGTCGATCGCGAATATCGCGCTGCCGACGATCGGCCGCGACCTGCACGTCTCGCCGGCCCAAATCGTCTGGGTGGCGAGCGCGTATTTGCTCGCGATCACGATGTCGCTGTTTTCCGTCTCGTCGCTCGGGCAATCGCGCGGCCTCACGCGCATTTGGGGCGGCGGCGTGGCCCTGTTCACGCTCGGGTCGCTCGCGTGCGCGGTCAGCGGCTCGTTTCCGCTCCTGATCGCGGGCCGCGTCGTACAGGGCTGCGGCGCGGCGGCGATCATGTCGCTCTCGCCGGCGCTGGTGCGCGACATCTACCCGCGCTCGATGCTCGGTCACGCGTTCGGACTGAACGCGATGTACACGAGCATCGCCGCCGCAATGGGCCCGGCGATCGGCGGTACGATGCTGGCGATCCTGCCCTGGCAATGGCTCTTCGCCATCAACTTGCCGATCGCGGCGCTGATCGTTCTGCTCGCGCGCGATGCGCTGCCGAACGTCGCCGGCACCGGTGCACGCCTCGATCCGCCGAGCGTCGTCGCCAGCGCGATCGGCTTCAGCCTGCTCATCTACGGTGTCGACGGCTTCGCGCGCCGCGGCCCGCTCGCGCTGACCGCAGCCGAGCTCCTCGCCGGGCTGCTGACGTTCGGCTGGTTCGCGCACCGTCAGTTCGCGTTGCCGGTGCCGATGATCTCGCTCGATCTCTTTCGTCTGCCGCGCTTTTCGGTCGCCGCGCAGGCGAGCTTCAGCGGCTGGTCGGCGTGGGGCCTCGGCGTGATCGCGTTGCCCTTTTTCCTGCAACTCGACTTCGGCATGTCGCCGCTCCACGCCGGGCTGATCATGACCGCGTGGCCGATCGCCAACGCGCTCGTCGCGCCGGTTACCGGCCACTGGGCCGATCGCTATGCGGTCGGTTGGATCGCGACCGGCGGCCTCGTCGTGTTCACGGGGGCGTTGCTGCTCTTCGGTTACGCGGTGATGCACCCGACGGTCGTGCTCTTGGTGGCGGCGGCGTTCGTCGCGGGCACCGGCTGGGGGATTTTCCAGACCCCGAACAACCGCGAGATCATGGGTGCGGGCCCGCCGGAGAAGTCCGGCAGCACCGCCGCGATCTTCGCTTCACTGCGCGTGGCGGGTCAGACGTTCGGGGCCTCGCTGGCAGCGATCGTGTTCGCGTCGTTCGCGCCCGCCGCGGGCGAGCACATGCCGAAAGACGCGCTGCATACCGCCGTGCTGGCGGCACTCGCGCTCGCCTGCGCGTTCAGCGTGCTGGCGACGTTCGTCAGCGCGCAGCGCGCCTTCCGCGACGGCTTTCACTACCACCCGGCCTGACCGGGCGGCGGGCATCAATCTTCGGTGTGCGGTTCGCGCGAGATGAGCCGCAGATACTTGCGCGGCTCGAACGACGATTCGGCCTCGATGCGCTTGAACGTCTCTTCGCGCACCTGCCCGGCGACCTCGCGCCGCGCGCGCACCGCCGCTTCGAGCTCGCGAAAGGTGCGTTCGAACTCATCGCCTTCGAGGGTCGCGATCTGCCCTTTCAGCCGGCTGATGTCGTTGTTGATCTGCCCCTGCAGCTCGCTCGACACCGCCCGTTCCACCGTCGCGATGCGGTGCAGCAACCGGTTGAGCTCCTCGACGGTCGGCAAGCCGTAGGCCGAGCGCGACGGCTCGGGACCCCGCCGCACGGTGCCGCGGCCGCCGCGCACGGGCGAGGGCGCGTTGAAGTCGGCGTAGAGGCGGATGATCGAGGCGATCTTCTGTGGGCCTTTGGGCGACTGCAAGCCTTCAGCCATGCCGGCCATGATGAGCCGCGAGCGCAGGGCCGTGTCCTTGATGATGCGCAGGTGCTGCGGGTCGACGCCCTGCGGCCGGCGATGCGCTCCGTAGAAGTCACTCTCTTGCGCCAACGGCAATGCCATGGCTTTCTCCCAAAGTGACATACGGGCACGAGCTGTTGTCTCCACGTCGCTTGAGGTTACGCGACTGCAGTTAGCTCACCTTCACGTAACTTTCAGACGCAATTCACTATGACGTTGGCGGAAAGATGCGTTGATGCGCACCCGCATCGCTCTCGCGGGCGCGGCCTTCCGCGCGCAGCAACAGCTCGTCGAGGGTCGAGCCGTCGTCCGGCGCGCGCGCGAAGCCGATCCGCCCTGCGACGTGCAGCGACTCCTTGCCTTCGCGGTCACCGAGTCCCATCGGGCTGTCGAAGACCGTGCCGAAACGGTCCACGCTCTCGAGCAGCCGCTCGTGGGACGGCACGCTGGGGAAAAACACCGCAAACGCGTCGCTCCCGACGCGGGCCACGATCTCGGCCTCCTCGGCCTTGGCCGTCAGCGCGGCGGCGACTTCGACCAGCACCGCGTCGCCGCTCAAGTGGCCGTACTTTTCGTTCAGGGTGTGGAAGTGCACGAGGTCGACCACGGCGACGGCCGCCGGTGCGCCGGCGGCGAACGCCGCGCGGCCCATCGAGCGGAAACGGCTGCGGTTCCACAGCCCGGTCAGCGAGTCGTGCTCGAGCTGATGCCCGAGGCGCTTCGACTGCCACCGCTGCTGGAAGTGCGCGGAAAAGAACGATGCGAGCACTTCGACGTAGGCCATGTCCTGCGAGCCGAAGGGCTTGGCCGTCGGCTGGCGCGACGAAAACGCGAGCGTGTAGGTCGAGCCGCCGGCAGTAAAGCTCGTCACGATCATCGAGCGCCAGTTGCGCGAACGAATGAAGGGCGTAACGCTGTCGGAACCGGTGATGTCGTCGACGGCGAAGGTGCCGCCGCCGCCCTCTAGCGTGCGCCCGACGAGCGTGTCGGCGAGCGGCACGAGCGCGCCGATGCGCGATTGCGTCGGGATGGAGGGATCGACGTAGCCGGGGCCATCGGCCGCCGCTTCGACCCGCATGTCGTCGCCTTCGACCCGGCCGAGCACGCCGCGGTACGCTTGACCGGGTCGAATTCCGGCGGCGCCGTGCTGCAGCATCGTGTTGATCAGCTCGTCGTCGCGCAGGTTCGGGTTGTTGGCGATGCGCCAGAGCGCTTCGAGCCGCTCGGCGTGCTGGCGCGAACGCTCCTCGGAGTCGAGCAGCGAGAGCTCCAGCGTGCCGACCTGCATCGCCAGCCGCCGTTGCGCCGCTTGCAACGCCAGCAGCGTGGTCAGCCGCGCGACCATCTCGCGGTAGTCGACCGGCTTCTGCAGGAAGTCGTTCGCTCCGGCGTCCAGCGCCTGATAGCGAATCTCACGCTCGTGCGCGCCGGTGACGATGATGATCGGCACGTGCGCGAACTCCGGGAGCGCGCGAACCAGCGCGATCATCTGCAGGCCGTTCGGCAACGGCATGTTGTAGTCGAAGACGAAGCAGTCGACGTCTTTGCCGCGGTACCAGTCGATCGCTTCGGTCGACGAGCGAAAGGGGTGTACGACCACATCGGGGATCTCGGCTGCGATGCCGGCGAACAGCTTGAGCGTCAGATCGTCGTCGTCGACGATCACGACGTGTTGGGTCATGCCGTGTGGTCTCGGCGCGAAGCGGAGTAGCGGCGGCCGATGTCGTCGGCCGGTGCGGGCCGGGCGATCAAGTAGCCCTGTCCCGACACCGCGCCGCGGGTGATCAGCGCCGCCAGTTGCTGTTCGGTCTCGATGCCTTCGGCGACGACGTCCATGCGAAAGGCTCCGGCCAAGGCCAAGATCGCGTTGACGATGATCTCCGCATCCTCCGAGTGCATCATGTCGCTGACGAACGATTTGTCGATCTTCAACGTCGAGAACGGTAGCGAACGCAACTGCATCATCGACGAGTAGCCGATGCCGAAGTCGTCGATCGCAAGGCGAAAGCCCTTGAGCCGGATGCGTGAGAGGATCGCCTTCAGCCGTTTGGTGTCGCGCGTCGTGGCGGTTTCGGTCAGCTCCAGATAGATCTGGTTGGGCGTCACGCCGTGCTCGCGGCAGAGCTGGCCGAGCTTGTCCGGAAAGGCGTCGTCGTTGAGATTGGTCGCCGATAGGTTGACCGCGATCGGCACGGCCGGCGATTCTGCCCAGCGCGCCGCCTGTTCGACCGCCATGCGCAGCACGGTCCACGTCAGGTCGTCGATCATGCCGCGCTCTTCGGCCAGCGGAACGAAGTTGTCGGGCTGGATCAGACCTTCCTGAGGATGGTTCCAGCGAACCAGGGCCTCGAAGCCGATCAGCTCGCGCGACGCCAACCGAATCACCGGCTGGTAGTGCAGCACGAGCTGCCCGCTTCCGATCGCCTTCTGCAGTTCGTCCGCGCGGTTGTTTCCGTCCGGGGCTGCGTCTTGTTCGAGCGTGCGCCGGAACGTCTCCATGCGGATCGGCTTCGCGAGCACGCCGCGCATGTTCAGTCCGAGGTCGGTACCCAAATCGCCGACGGTGCGCAACACCTTGTCTTCGACGCCGCTCATCAGCACGATCGGCGCCTGCAGCTCTTCGGAAGCCAGCGTGCGCAGCAGCTCGACGCCGTCGACGTCGGGCATCTGTAAGTCCATCAGCACGAGCGTCGGATGCCACTCGCGCGTGTGTTGTAAGAAGAATTCCGGATCGCTCGTTACGACGACGTCGTAACCGGCATCCTGGCCGATCTGCTGAACGACGGCAAGTAGCCCTTTTTCATCGTCGATCGCCAACAGGCGTCGGTCTGCCACGCTAGGAGTGCTCCATTTGGCTGAACAGGTCGCGCAGTCGCTTGGCGAGATCGATCTGCCGGTATGGTTTGCTCAGGATGTGTCCGGAAAACTCCGCCGAGAGCGACGCCGCGATCGTGCTTTCGGTGAACCCGGAGGTGAACAGCACGGCCAGCTGCGGCCGCAGCTCGCGGGCTTTGATCGCTAGTTCGCGGCCGTCGAGCCCCGGCATCACGATGTCGGTCAGGAGCAGGTCGATGCTGCGCGGCGAACGCAGCACGTCCAGCGCCTCGGCCGGAGTCTCGGCCACGATCACCTCGTAGCCGAGGGTCTGCAGCTGCATCGCCGCGACCTCGCGCATGGCCTCGTTGTCGTCGACGAGCAAGATCGTCTCTTTGCCGCGGTCGCCGTTGCTCGAGGAGGACGTTTCTGACGGAGCGCGGGCAGGGTCGTCGCCGGCGCGTACCGGCGGCAGATAGAGCCGGAACGTCGTGCCCACCCCGACCTCGCTGTAGACGCTGACGTGACCGCCGGACTGCTTGGCGAAGCCGAACACTTGGCTCAGGCCCAAGCCCGTTCCGCGCGAGCCCTTGGTGGTGAAGAACGGCTCGAAGACCTTGGCCTGCGTCTCCGGCGGCATGCCGACCCCGGTGTCGCTGACGGCGATCATCACGTACTCTCCGGATTTCACGTCGACGCGCGCTCCGGCGTAGTCGTCGTCGAGGGTCACGTTGGTGCATTCGATGGTCAAGGTCCCGCCTTCGGGCATCGCGTCGCGCGCGTTGACGGCCAGATTGAGAATGGCCGCTTCTAGCTGCGAGCGGTCGGCGATGATCGGCAGCGTCTGGTCGTCGACCGAGTGTTTGATGGTGATCTTACCGCCCAGCACGCTCTCGAGCAGGCTCACCGTTTTCAGCGAGCGTTCCTGAACGCTGATCCACTCCGGCTGCAGCGGTTGCTTGCGGGCGAACGCCAACAGCTGGCTGACCAGCGTCGCGCCGCGATTCGCCGCCTCGAGCGCATTTTCGACGAAGGTCTCGATCGCCGGCTGTTTGCGCGCGGCGATCACGTCGAGGTTGCCGATGATCACGCCCAGCAAGTTGTTGAAGTCGTGCGCGAGGCCCCCGGTCAGCTGGCCCATCGCATCGATGCGAGACGCGTGGCGGAGTTGCTCCTCCATCTGCACGCGCTCGGTAACGTCGCGCACGACGTGGATCGTGACCTCGCCGTCGGGCGTCTGATGCGTGCTGCGGCTCGTCTCGACCGGAAAGGTCGTGCCGTCTTTGTGCTCGCCGATGAGTTCCGGCTGACCCGGAACCGGTACGTCCAACGCGCGGATCAACAGCGACAACGGTTGACCGATCAGCTCGCTCGGCTCGTAACCGAACAAGGCGCGCGCGCGCACCGCGGCGATCGCGATGCGCTGCTGGCTATCGGTGACGATGACCGGATCGGGGCTGGCGGTGAGAAAGCCCTCGAATTTCTCCTCGGCTTTCTCGACGCGGCCCTCGAGCAGTCGCGCGTACTCTTCGAGTTTGATCTTGGCGGCCGCCAGCTCGGCGCGGTGGCGCTGCAGCTCGCGATTCGCTTGCACGGTGTCTTCGAAGGTCGAGATCAGCAGGTCGAGGATCTGTTCCTTCTCCGAAGTGATGGTGAAGTTGCGGCCCAGAAACGAGATTTCGACGCCGAATACGGCCGTGCGCGAGCGCAGGCTGCGGTTCTGCAAGATCGTGCGCGTGCGGGCCACGATCTGCTCGGGCTTGTACGGCTTGGTGAGGAAGTTGTCGGCGCCGCACTCGAGCCCGCGGATGATGTCCATCGGCTCGTTGAGCGTCGAGAGCAGCATTACCGGAGTCTGGCCGTGCTCGGGCGACGTCTTGATGCGCCGGCAGAGATCGTAGCCGGAGATCCCCGGCATGACGATGTCCGAGATCACGAGGTCGACCCGGTTCTCATCGAGCTTGCCGAGCGCTTCTTCGGCACTGCCCGCGACGATCGCGGCGAAGCCCGCTTCTTCGAGCGTTTCGCGCAGCAGTTCGGCTTGAGTCGGGCTGTCTTCGACGACGAGCAGTTGGTTCATAGTGCGTGTCCTAGGTGGCGACGGCGTCCGCGATGTGCCGTGAGATGGCTGCCGGTGGAAGGATGAAATCGGCCAAGCCGGCGTCGATCGCCGCCTTGGGCATACCGAAAACGGCGCAGCTGGCCTCGTCCTGCGCGCACACGCTGCCGCCCGCACGCCGCACGTCGGCGAGTCCGTCGACGCCGTCGCGGCCCATGCCGGTCAGGATCACGGCGAGCGTGCCGGGGCCGAAGCGCTCGGCGGCCGAGCGAAACATCACGCTGGCCGAAGGGCGGTGACCACCGCTCGGCGGTGCGGTGCTGATCGCAACCGCAAAGCCG
>JBEKXE010000008.1:0-49297 GCA_049512335.1 Candidatus Lustribacter sp. | reverse complement strand
GCTCTTGCCACTGGCGCACCATGCCGAGGTTGCGGTTGTCGATCAGCACGATCTTCACCGGAACCTGATAGCGCTTCACGGTCGCGAGCTCGGGCATCGTCATCTGGAAGCCGCCGTCGCCGACGATCGCGAACACCGGCCGCCCGGGGTTGGCGAAGCACGCGCCGATCGCCGACGGGAAGCCGAAGCCCATCGAGCCCAGGCCGGCCGAGGTGCAGAAATCGCGCGGCGTGCCGGGCTTGAAGCGTTGCGCGGCCCACATCTGGTGCTGGCCGACGTCGGTCGTCACGATCGCCTTGGGCGGCAGCGCGGCGAACAGCTGATCGAGGAAGTCGGTGGCGGAGAGGTGGCCGTCCTTCGACTCATCGCTCGGCAACGGGCCGCCCAGCGCCTTGGCCTGCACGGCCCAATCGTCGAAGCGCGGCACGTGGCCGGTCTTGAGCTCGGCGATCAGCGCCTCGATCGTGTCGGCCGAATCGCCGTGCAGCACGATCTTGGTGGGGATGATCTTGTTGAACTCGCTGGCGTCGATGTCGTTGTGCACGATCGTCGCCGTCCGCGCGAAGCGGTCGGGGCGGCCGGTGACGCGGTCGTCGAAGCGCATCCCAAAGGCGAGCACCAGATCGGCCGTGTGCACGGTGAGGTTCGAGGCTTTGGTGCCGTGCATGCCGAGCATACCGAGACCGTGGACGTCGTTCGGATCCGACGCGCCGAGCCCGCAGATCGTGGTCGTGTGCGGCAGCCCCAGCAGCGCGCACAATTCGCGAAACGCCTTCACGGCGCGCGGCTCGCGCGTGCCGCCGCCGGCGATCGCCACCGGACGGTGCGAGTTGCGGATCGCTTCCGCCGCGGCGCGCACCGCGTCGGGGGAGGCGACCGGCTTGACGTCGCGCACTTTGCGCGGCGGGTTTTGCTCCGGCACGTACGGCGCTTTGAGCACGTCGGTCGGAATGTCGACCAGCACCGGGCCCGGACGGCCGCTGCGCGCGAGCGCGAACGCCTCGCGCACCTTGGTGTAGAGCTGGCCCGGGTCGGTGATCAGGATCGAGGCTTTCGTCGTGCACTGCGTGATCGCGCAGACGTCCGCTTCTTGGAAACCGTCGGTACCCATCAGGGGCGTGCGCACGTTGGCGGTGATCGCCACGACCGGAATCGAGTCCATCATCGCGTCGACGAGGCCGGTGACGAGATTCGTCGCGCCGGGTCCCGAGGTTGCGCAGCAGACGCCGACGCGTCCGCTGGTTCGCGCGTAACCGCCTGCTGCAAACGCCGCGCCCGCTTCGTGCCGGACGAGGATGTGACGCATCGGATGTCCGTAGAGCGCATCGTAGAACGGCATGATCGTGCCGCCGGGGTAGCCGAAGATGACGTCGACTCCCTCGCGTTCGAGCGCTTCGAGCACCGCGTCACCGCCGGTTCGCGGCCGGGGCGTCATAGCAGGCAGCATGGTCAGGCCTTTACCGGCGTTTTGTCTACCGGGGTCTTGTCAGGTGTCTTGTCGGTCTGGAACCAGGGCATGAGTTTGCGGAGCTTGACGCCGACGGCTTCGATCGGGTGCTGCTCGGCGGCGGCTTTGTACTTCGAGAAGTTCGGCTTGCCGGCCGCGTGTTCGGCCACCCATTGTTTGGCGAAGTCGCCGGACTGGATCTCTTTGAGGATCGTTTTCATCGTGGCCTTGGTCTCGTCGTTGACGATCCGCGGTCCGCGCGTGTAGTCGCCGTACTTGGCGGTGTTGCTGATGCTCTCGCGCATGCCCTCGATGCCCTTCGCGTACATCAAGTCGACGATCAGCTTGAGCTCGTGCAGGCATTCGAAGTACGCCATCTCGGGCGCGTAGCCGGCCTCGACCAGCGTCTCGAAGCCCGCGGTCACCAGGGCCGAGGCGCCGCCGCACAACACGGCCTGCTCGCCGAACAGATCGGTCTCGGTCTCTTCGCGGAAGTTCGTCTCGAGAATGCCGGCGCGGCCGCCGCCGATCGCGCTGGCGTACGCCGCCGCGGTCGCTTTGGCGTGACCGGACTTGTCTTGGTGGATCGCGATGAGACACGGCACGCCGCGGCCCATTTCGTACTCGCTGCGCACCAGACGTCCGGGGCCCTTCGGCGCGCACATCCACACGTCGACGTTGTCCGGCGGAACGATGGTCTTGAAATGAATGCCGAAGCCGTGCGCAAACGCCAGCGCCGA
The DNA here is from genome assembly GCA_049512335.1 of Candidatus Lustribacter sp. Classification (GTDB taxonomy): domain Bacteria; phylum Vulcanimicrobiota; class Vulcanimicrobiia; order Vulcanimicrobiales; family Vulcanimicrobiaceae; genus Lustribacter. The sequence continues at coordinate 47,110 of JBEKXE010000008.1, read as the reverse complement.
GCCGGGCTTGAGGTTGGCCTCGATGTCGCGTTTGTAGGTGGCCGGCTGCTCCTCGTCGGGGATCAGGACCATCGTGATGTCGGCGCGCTTGACGGCGTCGGCGACTTCCGCCACCTCGAGCCCCTCGCGCTGGGCTTCGGGGCGCGATTTCGAATCGCCGCGCAGTCCGACGATGACCTTGCATCCCGAGTCGCGCAGGTTCAGCGCGTGCGCGCGGCCCTGGCTCCCATAACCCAGGATGGCGATCGTCTTTCCTTCGATTGCGCCGCGGTCGATGTCGCGGTCGTAGATGGCTTCCATGGATCCTCCGGAACGGTTTGCAACAAAAAACCCTTCGTCGATTTCGGCGAAGGGCTTGCAGCGTCTTGAACTCGTTTAGCTACGCAGCAATGCCTCGCCGACCCGTAAGGGCGACAAGAACGATAAGAACGAGGCCAAGGCGAACGGGCGTAAACACGTTGCACCGAGACTAACACGGCCTCGCCGAAGCGTCAACCGCTACCATTTATATTTCTTTCTCCTTTCACCCGCGCGGAGGCGCCCGTTGAACGAACCGAGCGACCCGAAAGAAGCGGCCAAGCGACTCGTTGGGTTCGCGGCCGTAGACCGCTTCGTCGAGCCCGGCATGTGCGTCGGGCTGGGCACCGGCACGACCGCCTACTGGGCGATCCGGCGGACCGGCGAGCGGGTCGCGGCCGGTGAACCCCTGGTCGCGGTCGTCACCTCGGCCGCCACCGAGCGGCTGTGCGGGGAGTTCGGAGTCCCGGTCGTGCCCTTCATGAGCCGCGACATCGACGTGGCGATCGATGGGGCGGACGAGGTCGCCCCCGACTGGTCGCTGACCAAGGGCGGCGGCGGGGCGCTATTCCGGGAGAAGGCGATCGCGATCGCGGCGCGCCGGTTCATCGTGATCGTGGACGACTCGAAACTGGTCGACCGGCTCGGCCGCTTCCCGACGCCGGTCGAAGTGGTGCCGTTCACCCTGCCGTGGGTCCGGCGCGAGATCGCGGCCCGGTTCCCCGATGCCAAAGCAACCGAGCGTGTCCGCGACGGGCAACCGTACCGGACCGACAACGGCAACGCGATCCTCGAATGCGCCTTCGGGGCGATCCCCGATCCGCGCGGCCTCGATGCGGCTCTCCAGGCGATCCACGGCGTCCTCGACGTCGGCTTGTTCTACGATCTCGCCGACGCGGTGCTGTGCACCGCCGCCGCCGGCGTCAACGAGCTCGTGAAAGCGCCGGCCTGAGCGTGGCCCGGCTCTCGGCAAACCTCAGCTGGCTCTTCACCGAGCTGCCGTTACGCGAGCGCTTCGCGGCCGCCGCCGCGCACGGTTTTCGGGCCGTCGAGATCCTCTGGCCCTACGAGCTGCCGCCGGAAGAGATCGCAGCGGCGTTGCAGGCCCACGATCTCGAACTCGTCTTGATCAACCTTCCGCCGGGCGAGATGGCGCAGGGCGAACGCGGCTTCGCAGCCCGGCCGGGCGATGAAGCACGCTTCACCGCGGGGCTCGAGACCGCGCTGGGCTACGCGCGGACGTGCGGCTGTACGCGGCTGCACGCGATGTCGGGGGTGCGCATCGACGGCGTTCCGCCGGCCGCGCATGACGATACGCTGGTCGCGAACCTGACCCGCGCGGCGGCGCCCTGCGCGGCCGCCGGCATCACGCTGACGATCGAACCGCTCAACGCCAAAGAGAATCCAACCTACATCTTACAGTCGACCGCGCAGGCCATCGCGATCCTCGATCGCGTCGCCCAGCCGAACGTCGCGTTGCAGTTCGACTTCTACCACGTCTTTCACACCGAAGGCCACGCGATCGAGCGCGCGCACGAGTTGCGCGGCCGCTTCGCGCACGTCCAAATCGCCGGCTGTCCCGACCGGCACGAACCCGAGGGGGGCGAACTCGACGTCACCCGCGCCCTCGCGCAACTCGACGCCGACGGCTACGCCGGCTACGTCGGCCTCGAGTACAAACCGCGCGCGGCCACCGCCGCCGGCCTCGCCTGGGCCACCCCATATCTGCGAGGCGCGGCTCCAAGGGCCTGAGCGTGGCGCGCCCCCTCGACCACGCGCCATGCGGCGCGCGCTCGGGGTGACACATCAGCAGCGCACTCGTTGCTGGCGATACATTCGGAACGCTTACCAGCGTGTCACCCCGAGCGGTGTCGAGGGGCGCGCCACGCTCATACAACACAGGGCAGGGCAATGCCGCGCAATGCGCGCGTTCAGCGCGTTATCGTGAAGCCGTTGCGGTGCGCCGAAGGTTCGTCGGCGACGACGATGCGTGCGGTTGCCGTGCGGCGATCGCTCGCGGCGACGATCGTGTAGCGCCCGCGAAGCAACGCGAACGGCAGCGCGTTCCCGCTCCCGGCGGCGACGCCGTTGACCGACCACCGGACGCGAGTGCCGAGCGCGGCGTTCGCGCGCATCAGGATCGTGCCGCCGGGAAGGTAGCGCGCCCCGTCGCGCGGCGATTCGATCCCCAGCGCCGGGCTGCGCGGCGGCGCGCCGCGCAACGCGCGCCGGTCGCCGGCGTCCAGCCATTCCGATACCACGCTCTCGCACGACGGATCGGGCAACGCGCCGGTCGTCGCGCAGATCGCGCGGCGCGCAAACCCGCGCGGCGGCGCGAACGGGCCCGGCTCGCGCGTTTCCGCCAGGTGAAGCATGATGCGATTCCAGAGCGGCGCCGCGCCGGTCACGCCGCTGATGCGCTGCATCGGCGCGCCGTCGAAGTTGCCGACCCACACCGCCACCGTGTAGTCGCGCGTGAAGCCGACGGTCCAGGTGTCGCGGAAATCCGATGAGGTGCCCGTCTTCACCGCGCTCGGAAACGGCAGCCGGAGCAGCGAGGCGACGCCGAAGGCGCGGGCGCGGGCATGCGCGTCGGCCAGCATGTCGGTCACCAATTCCCACGTCGCCTCATCGCCGATGCGCAGCCGGCCGGCAGCGGCCGGCGGATCGGTGTCGCGATAACGCAGGCGCAGCGGACGGCCGCCGCGGGCAACGGTCGCGTACGCGCGCGCCAGCTCTTCCAGCGTCACCTCGCCGCTGCCCAACGTGAGGCCGAGTCCGTAGTAGTCGGCCGGCTTGTCGAGATGCGCGAAGCCCAGCGCGCGCAGCCGCGACTGAAACGTCGCCACGCCGACCGCACTCAACGTTCGTACCGCCGGAACGTTGAGCGAGTCGGCCAGCGCGATGCGCGGCCGCACCGGCCCTTCGAACTGCCCGGAATAGTCGGCCGGGGCGTAGATCCGCGCGCCCGGAATCGCGTACGCGGTCGGGACGTCTTCGAGGATCGTGGCCGGACGGATCGTGCGGCGCTCGAAGGCCAGTTCGTAGAGAAACGGTTTGAGCGTCGAGCCGGGTTGGCGCAGCGCCGTGACGCCGTCGTTACGCCCGAGGTCGCGCGCGTCGAAGTAATCCGGCGAACCGAGATAGGCCAGCACGTCGCCGGTGGCGTTGTCGATCACGATCGCCGCGGCGTCGTGCACGGACCGGTCGCCCAGCGCGGCGACCACTTCTTGGGCTGCGTTCTCGATGTACCGCTGCAGGTCGCGATCGATCGTCGTGCGCACGCGTTCGACGCCGCTCGGCGCCGACGCCGCCAACCGGAAGAGCAACTGCGGCGCGTCGCCGATGCCTTCGCGGCGCGGAACGAGCGCAAGTTGTTCGTCGAGCGCCGCGCGCGCTTGGCCGGCACCGATGACGCCGCGCGCGGCCAAGTAGGTCAGAATTGCCCGGCGCCGGCGTTCGAGCGCCGCGGGATGCGCGTACGGATCGAGCGCCACCGGATCGTTGGGCAACGCCGCGAGCATAGCCGCTTGGGCCCAGTCGAGGTCGCCGGCCGGCACCCCGAAGTAGGTCCGTGCGCCGGCCTCGACGCCGACGAGGTTGCTCCCCATCGGCAACGCGTTGACGTAGGCTTCAAGAATCCGGTCCTTCGGCGTTCCGGCTTCGATGCGCAACGCCAGCACGATCTCACGCAGCTTGCCCCACAGCGTGCGCGGGAGACCGTAGCGCAAGCGCGCGAGCTGCATCGTGATCGTCGAGCCGCCGCTGACGATGCGTCCGTGGGCGGCGACCTGCGCCGCGGCGCGGACGAGCGCGAACGGATCGACGCCGCGATGCTGCGCGAAACGTGCGTCCTCGACCGTCACGATCGTGGCGAGGAAATGCGGCGAGACCGCGCTCAGCGGAACGTGCACGGCGTGCTCGTCATCGCGCGCGAGCACCGTTCCGAGCGGCAACCCCGCGCGATCGACGAAGCGCACCGCGCCGGCGCCCGGCGCAAACGCGCCGGGGCCGATCGGCCGGAGCGCAAACGCCGCGCCGAGTACCAGCAGGCTCGCAAGGGCGATAACCCAACGGCGGCGCATCCTTGGTTCTTGAAGCACACGGTACGCGCGTTCCTCGTCGCATGTGCGGCGCTGCTCGTCACCGGTTGTCATGCGGGTGGAACCGGCACGCCCGGCGCGCTGGAGCCGGTCGCGGCGGCGCCGCAGGCTACGCCGCCGGCGTTGGTGGCGTCGTACTCGCCGGACGGGACCGTCGATACGTCGGCGCAGATCCGCGTGATCTTCAGCGACGATCTCATCCCGCTCGAAGGGCTGGAGGGTTCCGGCGAAGCGGCCGTGCTGGCAAAGTTCACGCTCGCACCCGCGCTGCCGGGGCACTTTCGCTTCCTCACCCCGCGCATGATCGGCTTTCAGGCCGACGCCGCGCTCCCGCTGGCGACGCGCGTGCGCGTGACCATCGCCAAAGGACTGACCGATCTGCACGGTCACGCGCTCGCGCAGGATTTCAGCTGGACGTTTCAGACCGCCGGCATCGCGCTGACCGACCTGCCGCTGCAGGACGATGCCAAGACCGTTCCCGATCCCGGTCCGCTCCAGCCGGCGATCCGGTTCTCGTCGAACGCCGAACTCGACGTGCCGAGCCTCGTCGCCCACGCGTCGCTCGTGCCCGCTGACGGTGGCCCGCCGGTCGCGCTCCAAGTTCCGGTCAACGCGACGTCCTCGCCGTCACCGTCGCCGCCGCCCGATCAATCCTTCGATTCGTCGCAACGCAACTTCTCGTACGTCCTCACGCCGCCGGGCGCGCTCGCGAAAGGCATGACGTATCGCATCGTGCTCGCGCCGGGGATCCGGCCGGCGCATGGAAACCTGGCCAGCACGCAGTCTTTCAGCGGGCGGCTGCGCACCTACGGTCCGCTGACGTTCGCCGGGTTGACGCAGGTGCAAGGCGACGACGACCAGTTCGACAGCGGCACGCCCGAACTGGACTTTTCCAACCCGATCGACGCGAAGACGCTCGCCGCGGTGCACCTCAGCCCGCCCGCGGCCGCCGGCACGGCGTTCGCGGTTACCGATGACAGCACGATCGGCATCAACCCCGCGCTGCTCGCCCCGAATACCGATTACACGGTGACGATCGATCCGTCGCTGGCCGACACGTTCGGCCAAACGCTCGGAGCGGCGGAACGCGCGACGTTCCGGACGACCGACCTGAAAGCGTCGGTGTGGGCGCCGGGCGGGACCAACCTGTTCCCGGCCTCGTTGAAAGTCGCGTTGAACGTGTCGGCGGTGAACGTCCCGAACGGGACGGCGAGCGCCCGCTTCGCCGCGCTGCAGCCGCGCGACATCGTTGAAAACGACGACCCGGACGGACCCGATTCCGCGCTCTTCGCGCTGCCGGCGGCGCGCCGCATCCCACTCGCGACCGCGGGTCCGGCGAACGCCGAACGCACGATCGGGATCCCGTTGCGGGAGCAACTGGGCGGCCCCGCGGGCGTGTTGGCGTACACGGTCGGATCGACGATTCCCAAGAGCGCGACGTACACCGGTCTCGTGCAACTGACCGATCTCGGTGCGTTCGCGCAGTGGTTCCCGGACAGCGGTTTCGTGCGCCTCGACCATCTGAGCGACGGCACGCCGGATGCCGGCGCGCAGGTCGCGATCTACCGTTCGCAAACCGCCGACAAAACGAAGTCCGATGCGCCGCCGTGCGCCAGCGCGCAAACCGGCGCCGACGGCATTGCGCGTTTTTCCGGTGCCGCTTACGCCGCGTGCGCCGCACTGGACAACGGCGCCGACTCGGCGCCGTCGCTCGTGACGATCGTTCGCGACGGCAGCGACTGGACGTACGTGCGTACCGACGACGGGTCGGGCGCCTATAGCGGCGACCTCTACACCGGCTGGTCGTCGGCGACGCCGATGGCGCGCGGGACGATCTTCTCCGACCGCGATCTCTACCAGCCCGGCGAAACCGTGCAGCTCACCGCGGTCGGCTGGTTCTACACCCACGGGGTGCTCGGCCGCGGGCAGGCGCCGAACTACTCGGTCGAACTGCAATTTCCGAACCAGGAAAAGCGCACGCTGCCGCGGCTGACGCTCAACGCCTACGGCACCGCATCGATCCCGATCGTACTCGACAAGAACGCACCGCTCGGGTATTACAACGTGCACGTCAGCGGTGGGAACGGCGAAACGATCGACGGGAGCTTTCGCGTGGCGGAGTTCAAGCCGCCGAACTTCAGCGTAACGCTCGCGCTGCCGGCGACCGTCGCCGTTGCCGGCGGTTCGGTGGCCGCGCGCACGACGAGCACGTACCTCTTCGGCTCGCCGGTCGCCGGCGCATCGACCTATTACGAAGTCACCCGCGAGCTCACCAACTATAGCTGGGACAAAGACCCGAGCTTTGCGTTCGGCCGGCAATGGTTCTGGCCCGAAAATCCGCCCGCGGTGCCCTCCGACGTGCTGCAGCAGACCGTGCCGGTCGACGGCACCGGCTTGGCGGCATTGGCGGTGCCGGTGGCCGCCGATCTGCCCTATCCGATGACGTACCGCGTCGACGCCGATACGACCGACGTTGCGAACCTGTCCGTGGGTGACAGCAAATCGTTCACGGCGTTCCCGGGCAGCGTGCAGATCGGTCTCAAAACCGATTTCGTGGCAACGGCCGGAACGCCGGCAAAGATCTCGGTGATCGCCCTCGATCCGAGCGGTGCGGCCGTTCCGCAAACGAAGGTCCACCTCGAGCTGCAACTGGCGACCTACTTGGCGGCAACGGCGATCGTCGAAGGCGGTGACGCGCCCGAACAAAGCGTGACCTACAAGACCGTCGCCAGCACCGACGTGACGACCGCCGGTGCGGCAGTCGTCGCGCAACTGACGCCGCCGAGCGCGGGCACGTATCGCATTCGCGCGAACGTCGCCGGTGCGGCCTCGGACGCAACCGAAACCGACGTCGAACTCTACGTCACCGGTCCGGGCGAGGGGGCGTGGGGCGCGCCCGATCCCAACCAGCTGGTCGTCCACCTCGACAAGAGCGTCTATCGGCCCGGCGACGTTGCGCGGGCACTCATCGTGTCGCCGTTCCCCGATGCCGACATCCTCGTCGCCGTCGTGCGCAGCGGCGTGCTGTGGCAGCAACGCCTGCACGCGCACGGTTCGGCGCCGTCCGTCGCGTTCACGGTCACCCCCGCGATGCTGCCGAACGCCGCCTTTGAAGCGGTCGCCGTGCGCCGCGGTCCCCTTCCCGCGAGCTACCCGGCCGACGGCGGAAACGCGGTTGCGCGCAGCGGCTTTGCGCCCTTCAACGTCGCGCTCGACGGCAAGTACCTGGTCGTAACCGCCACGCCGCTGCACGCGCGGCTCGAACCGGCCGCGCACCAAAGCATCCACCTTCACCTCAGCGACCGCGCGCATCACGCCGTGCGGGGTCAAGTGACGCTGATCGTGGCCAACGACGCGGTCTTGCAGCTCAGCGGCTACCGGCCGCCGGACCTCGTGCAGCTGGTCTACGGCGATCAGCCGATTTCGACGCGCTTCTCCGACAACCGCGGCGCGATCGTGCTGCAGACCCTCAAGCGCGCCGTCGACAAGGGTTGGGGCTACGGCGGCGGCCTCTCGACCGGCGCCGAGGATACGCGCATCCGGCGCAAGTTCGATCCGTTGGCCTACTATGCAGGCTCGATCGTGACCGATTCCGGCGGCAACGCGGATGCGTCCTTCGACCTGCCCGACGATCTCACGACCTGGCGCGTCATGGCCGTCGCCGCGACGACCGACGGCCGTTTCGGCAACGGCGAAACGACGTTCCTCACCAGTAAGCCGCTCGTCGTGAACCCGGTGATCCCGCAGTTCGCGCGACCCGGTGATTCGTTCGATGCCGGCGTTTCGGTCACCAACGCGGCCGGTGCGACCGGCGGCATCATCGGCATCAGCGGTCAGCTCACCGCGCCGCTGGCGTTCGTCGTCGCCGGGAACACCGAACCGACGACCGCATTCTCGGCCCCGATCGAGCAAATAACGAAAGCGTATCGCTTCGCGATGCTCGCCGCCGGCCCCGGAACGAGCACCGCTACGTTCACCGCGAAGCGGGCCGGCGCGAGCGACGGTTTCGCCGTCCCGGTCCCGGTCATCGACCGCGCCGTGATGGAAAGCGTCGTGACGACGGGCGTCGTGCAGCGCGGTACGACCAACGTTCCGCTCGACGTCGCGAGCGGAACGCCCACCGACACCGGCGGCGTCCAACTCGTCCTCGCAAACAGTCTCTTCCCTGACGCGCTGGTTGCGGCCAAGGCGGTCTTCGCCTCCGATGACCGCGTTGCGATCGCCGCGGCCGGCACGCTTTCCGTTGCGGCCGACGTGCTGCGCCTGACGGCGCTCACGCACGCGACGGCCCCGACGGCCGAAGCCCGCACGCACGCCGCCACGGCCGTCGCGTTTCTGGCAACGCAGCAGGGTCCCGACGGCGGCTTCGCGTCGTATCCGGGCGCGCCGTCGAGCGACCCCTTCGACTCACTCGAAGTCCTGCACGCGTACGCGCGGGCCGCCGCAGCGGGCATCCCGGTGCCGGCGGCGTCGCGCGCTCGCGCCGTCAACTTCGCCACGATCGTGTTGGCCGACCCCGGGGCGTGGTCGTGGTGCAAACAGGATCCGTGCAAGAGCGAGCTGCGTTTGCACGCCTTGGACGCCCTCGACGACGCCGGCGTTCGGCGAACGTCGTACTTGGGCGACATCGATGCCGTGCGCGATCGCTTCGACGTGGCCGACCGGATCCGGCTGGCGCGCCTGCTGGTGCAGTCGCCGGGATACACCGGCCGCGGCGCTGCCGAAGCGCACGAACTCGCCCAACGCGTATACGAAACCGGAGCGCTGGCGACGTTCAACGTGCCCGAGCGCTATCGCTGGTTCGCGCAACCGGTCGTCGCTCAAGCGTTGATGACGCGCCTGTTGCTGGCCCAACGCGCCGATGCCGTCACCGTCGACAAGCTGACGCGCAGTCTGTTGGCCTTACGCCGCAACGGGTCGTGGGGCTGCGCCTGCGAGAACGCCGCGGCGCTCGACGCGCTGGCGGACGTCGCCGCGCGGGCCGGTCCGCCGCCCGGCGGCCGCGCGAGCGTTTCCGTCGGGACGCTCGGCTTCGGCGATCTCAACTTCTTCGCGAATCACCCGGCCTCGCGCACGGTCGACATTCCGGCCGCGAAACTGCCGCGCGGACCGAGCCGCGTGACGATCGCACTGGCCGCACCGAGCACGCTGCACTACGCCGTCACCTACGAGTATCGTCTAGCGGGACCAGAGCCCGGTCAGCTGGCCGGCCTGCGCGTCACGCGCATCGTTCATCCCGCCGGCGGATCGAGCGCGCTCGCGACGATGGGACTCGCGCTGCTCGCGCAGCCGTTGACGCTGCCGCCGGCGCAGGTGTTCGACGTCGAACTGCAAGTCATCACCGATCACCCGATCGACCGCGTGCAGATCACCGATCCGTTGCCGGCCGGCATGGAAGCCGTCGACACGTCGTTCAAGACCACGAACGTCGCAGCGCCCGCCGAGAGCTGGGATATCGACGACCAGCAGATCTACCACGATCGCATCGAAGCCTACGCCGATCACCTCGGCCCCGGCCTCTACGTGCTGCATTACATCGCGCGCACCGTGACGCCCGGGACGTTTGCCTGGCCGGGTGCGTCGGCGCGCCTGATCGACCGGCCGGAAGAATTCGGCCGTTCCGCGAGCGCGACGTTGACGATCCGCTAGAAACCTTTCGCGATCATCGACGAGGCCTGGGTGGCCGTGCCGAGCGCCTTGTATTTGAACGCGGTGTCGAGGACCGGCTGCACCATCGAAGCCTTCAGATCGGTCGCGTAGCCGGAGCGGTTCATGCGCCGGATACGGTCGACGTCGATCTTGGTGTACTTCGCGAGGATCGTTGCCGAATCGTCGTGATGCGCGTTGGCCCAGCGCGCCGCATCGTAGATCGCGCCGACGAAACGCTTCGCGACGTCCGGATTCTTCGCCAGCCAATCGCGCGTCGTGAACCAATCGCTGATGTTGAATTGCTTCGCGATCGCATCGTAGGGCTTGCCCAAGATCTTCGCGTCGCCCGCGAGCGCGTCGCTCATGATCGGTTCGCTCAGGGTCGCCGCAGCGAGCGCGCCGCGCGAGAGCGCGCCGGGCATCTGCGGGAACGGCATCTCGACGAACTGGATCTTCGTGACGTCGGCGCCGTTTTGGGTGAGCCAGCTCTTCACCCCCGCGCTCATCAGCGAAACGAGCGAGACCACCCCCACGGTTTTGCCCTCGAGGTCCGGCGCACGCGCGATCGTCGAGGATTTGGCGACGCACAGCGTCGTCGTCGGGGCCGCCGAGGAGTAGACGCCGCCGCCCGCGATCAGTACGAACGGTAAGCCGCGGCTGATGCCGTTCGCCAACTCGGTCGCATCGCCGATTCCGACGTCGATGCTGCCGCCGGCGGCCGCCGCGGCCATCGCGGCGCCGTTCGTAAACGGCGTGATCTCCACGCCCAAGCCGGCTTTGTCGAAGAGACCGAGGTCGAGCGCGTAGTAGCCGCCGGCATAGGTGTCGGCCGGGACGCTGCCCATGCGCACGGCAGCCGGCGCGCTCTGCGCCGCCGCCATGCCAGGAAGCATCGCCGTGCCGGCCGCGATGACGCCGAGTGCGCGTGAACGCGAGAGATGTTGCATCGCAGCCCCTTCTCAGCGAGCGGACGAGCAGCCTTGCTCTTAGGGAATGATCGTTTGGCGGACGGCCGGCTTCCAGTCGTCACCGTCGACGCCGTTCGCCACCGCTTGAAATTCGCGATAGAGCTGCAGCGCATCGCGCATGTCGCGAAAACGGTCGGGCGTGCCGTCGGCCAGCGGCAAGTCGATCGAACCGTAGCCGAACATCCGGCCGAACACGCCCTGCGAGAGCGTCGATGCCGCAAGCGCGGTATTGCCGAGCGGCGTGATGCGGCGAACGATCACGCCGCGGATCGCGAAGATGCGCCGATTGGTGGCGACGACGCGCAGTCCGAGAAACCGGAACGTGCGCTTCACCAACAGGCCGAGGGACGCCGCCAGAAGTCCCAGCTCGGCGACGAGCGTGACGATCGGCCACGCTCCCGTTCGCAACCAAGCTCCGGCAGGTGTATGTTCGTAGCCGATCGTCACCAGTCCGAAGAAGATCAGAACGGCCAGCACGCACAAAACCGGCGCGATCAAAACGACCGGATGCACGGCCGTCCCGAACCGGACGTGCTCGCCGGGCAGCAGCATCTTCGCCAGTTTGGGCGGCGCGGCGGCGGTGAGGGTGATCGCTTGGGCTTCGCGGCGGCGGCGCTCGACCGCGGCATCGACCGTGTCGAAGGGAAACGTGTCGCCCTCGCGCACCCGGATCGCCGGCCGGATCTCTGGTGGTTCCATCGTGTCGATAAAATGTGATTCCGCTGGCCGTTCGGCCTCTGGCCGCCGCATGTATCGTCGTGGTACACTGAGCCTGGCAAGCGGGCGGGTGCTTCCCGGCCGATCAGCCTTGAGGTCGTACGAAAAATGGCTGCGAAAAACGCGAAACACACGCAGAACCATCCGCCGGGCCACCCCCATGCGGTCAAGATCGTGGGGGTCAGCACCAAGGAGAACTTCCGCCGCCCGGTCCCCAAGACGTACAGCTACCGCTACGAAGTGGCCGGCGACGCTGGCCCGGCCGGTGCGCCGCTGGTGCGCGCCGGGGCCGCGATCATCGAGAGCCGCTACCGCGGCCGCGGGGCAACCTGGAACATGGCCCGCTCGGTGACCGAGCCCGAGACCTACCTGGTCCGCGGCGGCTACGTGCACCCGCTCGAAGAGAACCCGATGGCCTACCCGCCACGCAGCGTGATCTCGCCCGATGCGGCCGCGCAGCAACGCCCCACGCCGGGCTTCGCGCAGACGGCGGCCAACAAGATCGCGCGGCCCCGCCTGGTCGCCCCGTCCGCGCAGCCGGCGCCGCCACCCGTCGCCGTACCGGCGCCGATCCGTCGCACCGCGGCGCGGCCGACGCCGGCCAACGAGTCGGTCTACAAGAAAACCGGCTAGCTCACGGCGAACCGACCGCGGATGACCGCCTCGGTCGAGCCGTCCTTACGCGAACGCAAGAAGACCGAGCGGCGCCGCCGCGTCCTCGAGGCGGCGCGAGCCGTCTTCAAAGAGTACGGCTACGAGAACGCGACCACGCGTGAGATCGCGGCCCGGGCCGGCGTCGCCGTCGGCACCGTCTTCGTCTACGCGCGCGACAAACGCGATCTGCTGATGACGATCGTCAACGACGACCTCGAAGCCGTCACCGAGGAGTCGTTCGCGAATCTCGGCGGCGACCTGCCGTTTCTCGACAAACTGATCGCGCTCTTCGAGCCCCGCTACCGCTACTGGGTGCGCGATCCCGAAATCTCCACGTTCGCGCTGCACGAAACCGCCGCGGCCCGCGTGAAGGAAGTCCCCAGCGAAACCGAACGCTTCTACCGCCGGCGCCACCGCATGCTCGCGCGCATCGCCGAGCTGGTCGCGGAGGAACAGCAGGCCGGCCGGCTCGGAACGCCCGACGATCCGGAAACGATCGCGCTCTTCCTGATGGGCACGTATCTGGCGCACGCGCGCTTTTGGCTCAGCGAGCGCGATCCGCAGGTCCCCGACGGGATCGCGCGCCTGCGCCGTCAGCTCGAACTCGCCATGAACGGACTGCGGCCCTAGTGGATTCGCTTCAAGCGAATCCTTCGCGTTCGGCCCCTCGCGGTTTTCGCAGCGGAGTGTTTCCTGGGGGCCGAGCCGCCTAGTAGTTCTCGGTCGGATCTTTTACCATCGGTACCGTTTCGAACTCGACGTTTTCGAGCTGACCCTTCACCATCGTCAACTTGCGCAAATAGACGTTCTGGACCGAGTCGCGCGTCGCCGGATCGATGGCGAACGGACCGCGCGGGCTCTCGAACTTCAGCGTTTTGACGACGCTCATCACCTTGTCGGGGTCGGAGAGGTCGCCGTGCAGCGCGTCGGCGACCAGATAGACCGCGTGCAGCGCGTCGTACTCTTGCACCGCCGTGAAGTCCGGGCCGCCGTTATCGCCTTGTGCCGCGTGATAGGCGGCGACGAACTGACGGTTGAGCGCGGAGTCGTGCATGCGCGAGTAGTTGAACGTGGTGACGAGGCCGAGCGGCGGGACGACGATCGTCGGGTTGATGTACTCGTCGACGATGTCGCCGGTCGCCACGACGTGGATCCCGCTCTTGATGATGCCGGCCTGCTCGATGTCCTTGAGCAGCTCGGCGCCGCCGCCTTGCGCGTTGAGAAAAACGAACAAAATCGCCGGTTTGGCGTCGCGCACGCGCTGGATGTAGGCCGAGAAGTCTTTGTTCGTGATCGGAATCGGGTCGGTACCGATCATCGTTCCGCCGGCCGCGGTGAAGCTCGTCTCGAACGACTTCCCGGCGTCGATGCCGGGCCCGTAGTTCTGGTAGATCGAGTACGCGGTCTTGCCGTAGTTCTTGGCCGCGTAGGCCGCCAGCGGCGGCACGATCGTTTGCGTGTCGAAGCCGAAGCGCGCCGAGTAGGGCTGGTCTTTCATCACGTTCGACGTGGCCGAGTTCACGATGAAGAACGGGACCTTGGCTTGGGTCGACACCTGCGCGACCGCGATCGCGTTGGGGGTGAGGTTCGTCCCGACGAGGATGTCGACGTGGTCCTGCACGATCAGCTCTTGGGCCTGACGGCGGGCGACCTCGGGCGCGATGCCCGTATCGTCGCGTTGGATGATCTGCACTTTGCGGCCGCCTGCGACCTCGCCGTGCAGCTTGAGCAGCGCGGCGATCGTCGCCGCCGACTGTTTCGGCGCCCACGGCACGCCGCCGGTAAACGACATGATCAAGCCGATTTTCAGCGGCGGGGGCGCGGTCTGCGCCGCCATCGGCGGCGGCGCGAACGCGATCGCGAGCGCCGCGCAAACGGCAACCGCAACCGAACGGGAGGGCATCTTCATGGCAAGCTCCTAACGTGGATCGGGCATGACCGAACCGCAAGCGCCGCACGTGCGATTGCGTTCGCTGTCGAAAAACGCCGCGTAGGCGTTCGAAACCGGGTCGAGCGCGTAGTCGCTGACGACGAACTTGCCTTCATAGAGCAGCGCGTCGCAGGCGGGACAATACCACTGGAACCGGTCGACCTCGCCGGTCGCGCGCTTGCGCTCGATGATGAGCGCGAAGGCGTCGGGCGGAAAGCGCGGCGAGTGCGGGATGCCGCTGGGCGTGTAGATGATCGAGCCCTCGGTGAGGACCGTGACCTCTTCCTTTCCTTCGGAGGTGCGGTAGTGCAACCGCATCTCGCCGCGCAGCATGTACATCACTTCGTCGGAGGGGTTGATGTGAAATTCGCTGCGGTAGGCGCGGCCGCGCGCGACGAAGGCCAGCGTCTCGTCCTCCTGCCACAGGACGTGCACCTGCTTCCCGGTGCGCGCGAGCTCGGCCGAGACGTCGGCCAGATTGACGTTCGGCATCACGAACGCGGGCGGCATCTTCAGCATGGGCAAGCTCCTATTCGACGACCGCGATGCAGTCGATCTCAACGTTGACGCCGGCGCGGTGCGGCGTACCGCCGATGCAGGTCCGGGTGACCTTTTCACCCGCCATCACCTCGGTGAACGCTTCGTTGAATTTCGGGAAGTCGGCGGTGTCCCGCAGGCAGACGCGCATGTTCACGACGTTTGCGAAGCCGGCCCCGGCGTGGGTGAGAATCGCCCGCAGATTTTCGAGCGTCTGGCGCGTCTGCGCCCCGATTTCGGTGGAGACCACCTCGCGCTGGGCGTTGAGCGGGCCCTGGCCCGAGACGAACAGCAGGTTGCCGGCACGAATCGCCTGAGCGATCGGTGACGGCTTCGACGCCTCGGTAAACCCGGTCACCGGTGCGTTGGGCGAGCTGATGATCTCCTTCATAGCACCGTCTTCCGACTAGGGGCCAGGCGTTCATGCCGTGGCGCGACAAAGACCGTAGCCATGATGGACCAGCCGTTCTTCGACCGCTGGCGCGCGAAGCTGATCGCGACGCTGGAGCCCGCCGGCGTGGGCGAGCTCGACACGATCCGCTTCGCGCCGGTCGCGCCGAACGTGGCGGTGGTCTGTCCGTTCCTGCGCTTCGACGGCGAACAGTGCGAACAACTGATCACCTATTACCTTCACGTCGGCAGCGGCGTCGAGGACGATCTCTCGTGCGCGCTCGGCGCGTGCCACCGGCATCTCGGTCAGGCCTTCGACGTGCTGTTCTTAGCCGACCGGTTGGGACTGGCCGACGCGTGCGACGACGATGCGGTCGACGCGTCGACGTCCGTGCCGGCGGCGCGGGCGCCGGTCCCGGCCGAGGACGCCGCGCTGGCGGAGCGGCTGCGTGTGGCGGGCATCGCCACCGCGGTCGACTTCGGCACCACGGCGTTGCACGAGGGCTACTCGACCGTGACCGGCGCGCACGTGGCGCTGCCGCGGTCCGTCGCGGCCGCCTTGCGCGAACGCCGCGTGCTCGAACTAGCCGCCGATCTGGGCATCGAGATTGCACCCGCTCCGGACGGCGGCGCAACGCTGACGACCCCGCAGCCCGACGGCGCGGAGGAATGGATCGCGCAGAACCGGGCGCTGCGCGAGTTGTTGCGCGACGTCCTCGAGGGCAGCGTCGATCCGATCGGCTACCGCTACCGCACGATCGCCGACGCGTTGCCGGAACTCGTCGCGTTCGAGCCGCGCATCTACACCAGCGCGCGCAGCGGTTCGCTCGAAGTCCGCACCCGCATCGCAGCCACACCGGCCGAGCGCACGTGGGTGCGCGACGTCGAAGCCGGCCGGCGGCAAACCCTAGCGCTCTTCGTCGACCGCCTGCCGCGCCCGGGCGACTACCTCGACGTCACCTTCGCGCGCTACCGGTTCGTGCGCGTCTGGAGCGACGGCGCGGCGTACGGCGCTGAAACGGTCTTGGAACGAGTCAAGCAACCGTCGCGCAATTGAGGGCCCAAAGAACGATCTTGCGCCACGCATCGCGAAGGCCGGGGATATGCTCCATCGCCTCCGCCTCACGCAACTGATCGTTGCGCTGCTCTGCGTGACGTTCGCCGTCACGCTCATCGGCGCATCGCCGTCGCCGTCACCGTTGGGGCCGTCCTCGTTGGGGCCGTCGCCGACGATCATGATCTTTCCGATGCGCCAGCCGGAAGGACTCGATCCGAAGGCCGGCATCGCTTACTCTCTCAGGCTCGCCACCGCGCTCACGGCACTCGGCGGCGTAAAGGTCGTACCGGGCGACCCGGCAACGGCGGCCAGTGACTACCTGCACGTGGCGAAGGCCGCCGGCGCCGATTTCTACATGATGGGATCGGTCGCGCCACCGATCAACAACGCCGTGGCGGTGGTCCAACAGGTCGTGAGCACCCGCACCGGGATCGTTTCGTGGTCGGGCACCGCGTACGTCACGACGGGAGACGACGTGGCAGCCCAAGCTCCGCTCATCAAAACGGCGCTGGTGACGTACGAGACCCGCGGCTACATGGCGATTCTCAACCCGACGCCCGTGCCGGTGCAAACCGCGGCGCCGACGCCGGTGCCGAAAAGCAAGCGCGTCAGCATCAATGAGGGAGCCGGCGGGAGCGGTCCGACCAGCGCGGATCAGGCGCCGCTGCCGTTGCCGAACGAAGCCTACGGCTTCTCATCCAAACCGACGGCGCCGCCGAAGGTGTACGCGTCGGCCGCCAAGCCGAGCCGCTTCGTCGTGCTCACCTTCGTCGGCAAGAACGTGACGCCGCAGGTCCGCGATTATACCGTCGATTCGCTCATCAAGGCGCTCAAGAAACACGGCCAAAGCGCCGCTGAGGGCAACCCCGACACGACCAATCACCGGCTCCCCAGCGCCGATCTCTGCAGCTCGACCGGCGCCGCCTATCTCGTGTTCGGCTCGGTCTCGGGAGCGTCGACGAAGGGCAACGATTTCTCCAACTACGTGCCCCACTCCAACGCATCGATCGCCGTGGCGGCCTACGATTGCGCCACCCAGAGTTTCGTGCAGACCGCCAAAGAAGTGCGCGGCGCAGGCGCCCGCTGGACGGATGCGATCGACCACGCAGCCAACGCGGCCGTGACCGACTATCTCCTCAAGGTCGCAGCGGTCGCGAGATCCTCGTAGCGCTCAGACCGGCGCGGCGAGCGCCTTGCGGAGATTCGCCGCGACCTCTTGCAGCGTTTGGTCGGCCTTCTTGCGGATGACCGGCTGACCGAAGTCACCGATGCGGCCCATCACGTTCGCGTCGGTGCTCACCTCGAGCTTCGAACCGTCGCCGGCCGGCGTCAGCTTCATCGACATCGTCGCCTTGACCGCGCCGCCCACGCGTTTGTCGGCCGCCTCGACGAGCAGCGCCGCAGTGCGGTTGGCCTCGTCTTTCTCGACGATCGAGATCTCGCTCGCCAAGCTCAAGCCGATCGGCCCGACCTTGATCTTCACCACCGCCTTGTAGCGGTTGTTGCCGAGATCCTCGACGCCGTCGCAACCGGGTATGCACTTCGCCATCGACGGCACGTCCATGACGAACGCCCAGACCCGCTCGGGAGTGACCCCGGGCAGGTCGATGGTCTGCTCGAACTTCATGCTTTGGCCTTGAGCTCGATGCCGGCCAGCGACGCGATCGTGCGCTCGGTCCACACGCGCGCCATCTCGCGCTTGTAGCCGGCCGAGCCGCGGACGTCGTCCAGCGGATCGACTTCATCGCGCACCAGCGCGGCGGCTTCGCGAATCGATTCGGCGGTGAGCTTTTTGCCGAGCAACGCCTGCTCGACCGCTTTTCCGCGCAGCGGGGTGACGGCCAGCGCACCCAGACCGATACGGATGTCCTTACACGTGCCGTCCGGTGCAACGCCCAACCGAACCGCGACCGAAACGGTGGCGTAATCGTCCTCGGTGCGCGGCAAGAACTTCTTGTAGGCCAACCGCGATCCGGCCGGCATCGGCGGGACCTTGACCGAACGCAGCAGCTCGTCGTCGCCGATCGTCGTCTCGAAGTAGTCGGTGAAGAACGACTCCATCGCGATCGTGCGCGCGCCGCCGCCTGCTTTGACAACGTCGATCGTCGCGTCGAGCGCGATCAGTACCGGCGGCGGATCCTGCGCGGGATCGGCGTGGACGAGGTTCCCGCCCAGCGTCGCCTGGTTGCGGATGCGGATCGTGGCGATCACGCCCAGCGACTGCGGCAGCGCGGCCGCGTAGGCGAATGCTTCGGGCGACGTCTCGAGCTGGCGGTGCGTGGTCATCGCCCCGACTTCGAGGCCGCCGTCGGCCGTGCGCTTGATGCCGCGCAGCTCCTTGATGTTGCCGAGGCCGATGACCTTGCCCGGTTGCACCAGACCTTGCTGCATCATCAGGATCAACGAGGTCCCGCCGGCGATGAACTCCGCTTCGTCGCCGTATTCTTTCAGGGCCGCCAGCGCTTCGTCGATCGAAGCGGGGGCCGTATAATCATACGTTCGCACGGTCGATCCCCGCGGCGGCTTCGATCGAGTCGATGATCTTGTAATAGCCCGTGCACCGGCACAGGTTCCCCATCATCCATTCCTTGATCTCTTCGCGCGTCGGCTTCGCGTTCTGCGCGAGCAGGGCGGTCGCGGCGATGATCTGGCCGGAGGTGCAGATGCCGCACTGGAAGCCGCCCTTGCGGATGAACGCGTCCTGCAGCGGCGAGAGCTCCTCTTCCGACGGCGCGATCCCTTCGATCGTCGTCACCTTGCGCCCGTCGACCATGATCGCCGGCAGCAGGCAGCCCGACATCAAGGTGCCGTCGACGAGGATGCTGCACGCGCCGCACACGCCGATGCTGCAGCCGATCTTCGTGCCGGTCAGACCGATGTCGTCGCGCAGCAAGTCGGCCATGAGGACTTCGGGGCCGACGGATCGCTCGACCGTCTTCCCGTTGAGTTCGAATGAAATCTGGTGAACGCTCACCCGCCCAAAATGCCACACACCGCCGCAGCGACCCTCCAAGCGGGATTAGGGAAGCTCGAAGAGGCCGGCGGCGCCCATCCCGCCGCCGACGCACATCGTCACGACGACGTAGCGGACGTTGCGGCGCTTGCCTTCCAACAGCGCGTGCAGCGTCATGCGGGTGCCGCTGAGCCCGTATGGATGACCGATCGAGATCGCACCGCCGTCGACGTTGAAGCGCTCGTTCGGTAAGCCCAGGGTGTCGCGGCAGTAGACGGTCTGGACAGCGAACGCCTCGTTGAGCTCCCAGAGCCCGATGTCGTCCACCCCCAAACCGTGGCGGCGCAGCAGTTCGGGGATCGCGAAGACCGGGCCGATTCCCATCTCGCCGGGCGCGCAGCCGGCGACGACCAGACCCCGGTAGATCCCCAGCGGCTGCAGGTTCCGGCGGGCGGCCTCGCGCGCGTCCATCAGCACGACCGCGCCGGCGCCGTCGGAGAGCTGTGAGGAATTGCCGGCCGTGATCGACGAGCTCGGATCGAGCACGCCCTTGAGCGCGGCCAGGCCGGCCAGCGTCGTGTCGGGGCGATTGCCCTCGTCCTGCGTCAAGGTGACGGCCTCTTCGCCGAACGTTCCGTCGGCTTTGTGCTCGACGGACTTCCAGCTCGGCAGCGGAACGATCTCGGCGTCGAATCGGCCGGCGGCTTGCGCGGCCGCGGTGCGCTGCTGGCTCTGCAACGCGTATTCGTCCTGCGCTTCGCGCGAGACGCGGTAGTGTTTCGCCACCGCATCGGCGGTGTGTAACATCGGCATGTAGACGTCGGGCTCGTGCCGCAGCATCCACTCCTCGGTGAAGTGGTGGGTGTTGAGCACGTTCTGCACCATCGAGATCGACTCGCAGCCGCCGGCCACCACCACCTTCGCGCCGTCGGTGACGATACGCCCGGCCGCCGTCGCGATCGACTGCAAGCCGGAGGCGCAGTAGCGGTTGACCGTCACGCCCGGCACGCCGACGGGCAATCCGGCGCGCAGCGCGGCGACGCGGCCGAGATTGTTGCCGGTCGCGCCTTCCGGCAGCCCGACGCCGAGGATCACGTCCTCGACTTCGGCCGGTTCGACCGCGGCGCGCGCGACGGCGTGCGCGATCGCATGACCGGCCAGGGTGGCGCCGTGCGTTTGGTTGAAGGCGCCGCGAAACGCGCGCCCGATCGGCGTGCGCGCGCCCGCCACGATCACCGCTTCAGGCATCCTTCGACTCCGCTTGCGCGTACCACATCGGGCCGCCGCGATACGGCGGGAACCCGTAGCCGTAGACGTAGACGATGTCGATGTCGCCCGGCCGCAGTGCGACCCCGGTGCGCAGCAACTCCTCGCCGGCGGCAATCAACGCTCCGACCAGCCGCCGCACGATCTCGGCGTCGGCAACATCGGGGCGCGGCGCGATGCCGGCCTTGGCCGCCTCTTCGCGCAACAGCTCGAGCACGACCGGATCGGGGATCGGTTCGCGGCTGCCCTTCTCGTAGCGGTATATGCCCGCGCCCGACTTCTGACCGAAGCGTTTCTCGCGATAGAGTCGATCGACGATCGCCGAGCGGCTGCGGACGCTGGGGTTCCCCTGTTCGATGTGCCAGAACACGTCGAGCCCGGAGAGGTCGAACATCGCAAACGGTCCCATCGCCATGCCGAAGTCCTTCATCGCGCGGTCGATGCGTTCGGGCGCCACGCCTTCTTCGGCCAAACCGATCGCTTCGCGCGCGTAATCGAACAGCATGCGGTTGCCGATGAAGCCGAACGCGTTACCCGATACGACGCCGACCTTCCGCAGCTTCTTGGCCAGCGCCAACGCGGTCGACAACGTCTCGGGCGAAGTCTGCGCGCCGCGCACGATCTCGAGCAGCTTCATGATGTTGGCCGGCACGAAGAAGTGCAGCCCTACGACCTTGCCCGGACGTTTCGTCGTCGCGGCCAGCGCGTCGATGTCGAGGGTCGACGTGTTGCTGGCCAGGATCGCCTCCGGCCTGCAGACCGCGTCGAGCTGCGCGAAGACGGACTTCTTCACGTCGAGGTTCTCGAACACCGCCTCGACGACGACGTCGGCCGAAGCGAGCTCGGCGTAATCGTTCTCGAAGCGAATCGACTGCCCGCGCTGCCACGCTTCCTCCTGCGACATGCGGCCGCGTTGCACCTGATGGGCGAACATGCCGAACACCATCTGCTTCGCGCGCTCGATCTGCGCGTCATCGGGCTCGATCACGACGACCGGGATGCCCGCGGCGGCAAAGGTGATCGCGATGCCGGTGCCCATCGTTCCCGCGCCGACGACGCCGGCGCTCGCGCACGGCAGCGGTGCCGCCGGCGGCACGCCGGAGATCTTGTCCAGCTCGCGCTCGGCGAAGAAGACGTGCCGCAGCGCCGCCGACGGCGCCGAGCGCACCAGCTCGTCGAAGAGCCGGAATTCGCGCGCCAGTCCGCGCGGGAAGTCCAGCTCGATCGACGCTTCGACCGCATCGATCAGCTTGTGGGCGGCGAAACCGCCGCGCTCCTCGGGCGGCACCATCTTGTGCGCTTGCGCGACCACGAACGGTAACGCGAACAGACCCAAGCCGGCGATCCCGAGTTCGACGCTTCGCGCCGACACGCGCCGCTTCGGCGCTCTGACGCGCACGTGCGCGATCAGCGCGAGCGCGGCGTCGACGGCGCCGGCGGCGACGATCTCATCGAGCAATCCTTTGGCGTGCGCGGCATCGGCGGCGATGCCCTCGCCCTTGAGCATCAACTGCAACGCTTCTTGCGCGCCGAGCAGACGCGGCAACCGTTGCGTTCCGCCGGCGCCGGGGATCAGGCCGAGCTTGATCTCGGGAAAGCCGAACTGCGTTCCGGCGACGGCGATGCGGTAGTCGCACGCCAGCGCCAGCTCGACGCCGCCGCCGAGCGCGGTCCGCTCGAGCGCCGCGACGTAGGTTTTGGCGCTGCGTTCGACCGCCGCGATCACGTCGCGAATCGTCTTCGTTTCCGGCTCCGGCTGCACGTTGAAGTCGTTGATGTCGGCGCCGGCGCTGAACACACCGTTCGCGCCGGTCAGCACGACGGCGTGCACGTCCGGGTCGGCTTCCGCCGCCGCCAGCACCGGCAGCAGCTCGGCGCAGTAGGCGAACGAAAGCGCGTTGACCGGCGGGTTGTCCAACGTCACGACGCGCACGCCGGCCAGGTCGTCCGTGCGGACGTTCACCGTTGCGCGAGCGTGCGGCGGTCGAGGTCGTAGCCGTCGTCGGAAAGGCGCATGACCGCGGCCGAGCCGTTGACGATCTGATGGTGCAGCCACGCCGCTTGGCTGAGCACGTGATCGGCGTAGAAACGCGCGGTCGTCAGCTTGGCGCGGTAGAACTCGGCCTCCGCATCCCCGGCGGCGAGGTGCGCGGCGGAGATTTGGGCCGCGCGCGCCATCTGCCAGCCGCCCGCGACGATGCCCCACAATTTCAAATACGGCACCGAGCACGCGAACGCGGCGTTGAGGTCGCTCATCGCGTTCATGCCGATCCGGCTCGAGGTGTCGCCGAGCGCCGTGACCGCTTTCTCCAGCTCGTCCTTGATCGCGGCGACGTCGGGATCGGCGGAATCGAGCGTTTGCACGAACGCGGCGATCGTCTTGACGATCTTGGTCGCCGTCGTGCCCATGTCGCGAATCAGCTTGCGGCCGACGAGGTCGAGCGCTTGAATCCCGGTCGTACCTTCGTAGATCGGCGAGATACGCACGTCGCGATACTGCTGCGCGATGCCCGCCTCTTCGATGAAACCCATGCCGCCGAAGACTTGCAGCGCGGTCGAGCACAGCTCGGTCGCGGTTTCCGTGCACCAGCCCTTGACGATCGGGATCATGAACTCGGCGAACGCGCGCTCGCGGCGCCGCACGGCATCGTCCGGCGACCGGTGCGCGGTGTCGAGCGCCGCGGCCGTCGCGTAGGCGAGCGCGCGCATCGCTTCGATCTGCGCTTTCATCGACATCAGCATCCGGCGCACGTCGGGATGGCGGACGATCGCCACCGGTTCGGTTGACCGCGCCGCGAGGTCGCGGCCTTGGATGCGCTCGCGCGCGTAGGTCAGCGCGCTCTGATAGGCGCGGTCGGCGATCCCCAAGCCCTGCACGCCGGTGGCCCAGCGCGCGAAGTTCATCATGATGAACATGTACTCGAGGCCGCGATTCGCCTCACCGACGAGATAGCCGATCGCGCCGCGCGACTTCTCGCCGTAGTTCAGCGTGCACGTCGGGTTGGCGTTGAGGCCGAGCTTGTGCTCGATGCCGGCACAGAACACGTCGTTGCGTTCGCCCAGCGAGCCGTCGGCGTTCACCAACACCTTCGGCACGATGAACATCGAGATGCCCTTCGTTCCCTCGGGCGCGTCGGGCAAGCGCGCCAGCACGAGATGGATGATGTTCGGCGTGAGATCGTGCTCGCCGAACGTGATGAAGATCTTCTGACCGCTGATCTCGTAGTGGTCACCGGCCGGAACGGCCCGGGTGCGCACGGCGGCGAGATCCGAACCGGCTTGCGGTTCGGTGAGGCACATCGTGCCCATCCACTCGCCGGAAATGAGACGCGGAATAAAGGCCTGCTTCTGCTCCTCGGAGCCCACCAGCTCGAGCGCTTCGATCGCACCGGCGTTGAGCAGCGGCCCGTTGGCGAAACCGACGTTCGCGCCGTTCCACATCTCGAGCACCGCGCCGAGCAGGACGAGCGGCAAGCCCTGACCACCGTACGCGGTCGACACCGGCATACCGATCCAACCCGCCTGCGCGAACTGCCGGTACGCAGCTTTGAAGCCGGGCGGGGTGGTGACCTCGCCGTCCTGCAACGTGCAGCCGGCGCGATCGCCGATCGCGTTGAGCGGATCGAGCACCTCGGCGGCAAAGATCGCCGCTTCGGCCAGCACCGGCTCGAGCACGCCGGCCGCCTCTTCGAAACCGGGGAGTTGCGCGATGTCGTCGACACCGGCGAGTTCGCGCAGGACGAACGACATGTCGCGCAGCGGCGCACGATAGCTGGCCATGGATTATTCTTCGCAGCCGGCGGCGAATAGACCAGCAACGTGCCAACCCGACGAAAATCGCGCCGCCGCAAGCGGTCGCCGGCCTTCCTATTGCTCCTGCTCGTCGGATTCGGCTGCATCACCGTCGCGGCGATCCTGTGGCTCTTGCCGCCGGAGCAACCGCCGCAGCAGACGGCCACGATCCTGCCGCCCCCGCTGGTCCGGCCGAGCGCCGCCGCGCCGCCCACCGTTGCGCACACGGCCGTGCCCACGCTCGCGCCCACCGCTGCGCCGACCATTGCGCCGGCGGTACCGACGCCGGCGCCGCAAACCGCGACTCCGCTCGCCACGCAGACGCCGCTTCCGGCTACCGCCGGCGAAAGCGGCAGCAAGCCGCGGCTGGCGATCATCATCGACGATTGCGGTCAGTGGCCCGTCACCGAGCACGGCTTCGTCGCGCTGCCGTTTCCGGTGACGCTGTCGGTGCTGCCGCACGTGCGCTTCGGCAGCGAGATCGCACGCGACGCGAGCGCGGCAGGCAAGGGCGTGATCCTGCACTTGCCGATGCAGACGATCTCCGGTGAATACCCCGGGCCGGGCACGATCACGACGACGATGCCCGATGCGGAAATTCGCAACGAGGTCTCGAGCGACTTGGCCGAACTGCCGCAGGCGCGCGGCGTCAACAATCACGAGGGCAGTTTGGCCACCCAAGATCCGCGCGTGATGGGCGACGTCATGGACGTGCTGGCGCATGACGGACGCTTCTTCATCGATTCGCGGACCAGCAGCGCGAGCGTCGGCGAGTCGGTCGCACGCGGCCGCGGCGTTCCGACCGCCGGCCGCGACGTCTTCCTCGACAACGTCGACAGCGAGCCGGCGATCGCAGCGCAGATGCGGCAAGCCATCGCGGAAGCGCGCGCGACCGGCAGCGCGATCGCGATCGGGCACCCGCGGCCGGCGACGCTCGCCGTCGTGCGCGGTTTGGGCGCCCAAGCGGCCCGCGACGGCATCCAACTCACCCTGGCGAGCGCGCTCGTCCACTGAGCCGGCGGGCGGGTCAACGCTTCGACGCCGCGCACGGGGTCACGACCGAAGCGCTGATCTTCCTCGGTGAGCTCGACCCCGAAGCGGTCGGGCCGAACATCGCCTATGCGACCCACTACGAGCCGACGCCGGTCGCCGACATCGATCGGCTGCTCGACGCCGTCCCGTTGGCGCCCGAGCGCAGCACGCTGGTCGATGTGGGCGCGGGCCTCGGGCGCGTCGTCCTGCACGCGGCGCGGCGGCCGTATCGCCAGATCGTCGGGATCGAGATCTCGCCGGCGCTGGTCGCGGTGGCCAAGGACAATCGGGCCGCGTACCGCGGCGAGCTGGCATGCCGGGACATCCGCCTCGTGCGGGCCGACGCGAGCACGTTCACCTTTCCGCGCGGTGACTTGGTCGTCTACCTCTACAACCCGTTCGGCGAGGAAGTGTTCGCGCCGATGCTCGAGCAGCTGTGCGCCGACCGGCGGCGCGACGTTGCGCTGGTCTACCACACGCCGGTCGCGCGCGCGGCCGTCGACGCATGCCCGGCCTTCGAGCTGATCTCGGACCTTGGATTCGGGCTCGTGTACCTAGCTCGCAGAGAACTCCATGCCCCGCGGCGTATCCTCGGCCGAGCATGAAGAAATCCGTCGCCCTGTCCTGTGTGGTCATCGCCCTCGCATCGATCGTCGCCGGTTGCGGCGCCAACGGCAACGTGGCGACCTCGGCGTCGACGCCGGCACCGACTCCCTCGGCGAGTTGTACGCCGCCGGCCGGATACACGATCCAACAGGTCTTTCCGCAAAACGGCCAGGGCGGCCAGCCCAACCTGGAAGGCGTCGTCTTCGACGTCGGTCCGAGCCCCCAACCGGGCGGCGTACCGAGCCCGCTCCCGTCGAACTGGTTCTTCTACGTGACCTACAACGTCACGACGAACCCGGCGTCGGCGATCTCGTCGTACCCGATCAGCATCGGTTTCTTGGCGACGCCGGTACCGGTGCCGGGATCGACCGCCGGCTCGACGCCGACGCCGCTGCCGGTCCCGTCGGATGCGCCGACGAACCCGGCCTTCACCAACTACCTTCAAGAAACCGCGTCGAACGGGACGTTCGCGAACAGCGCGGCGAGCAACTCGCAGTTCACGGTCTACCTCGCGAACAGTAATTGCTATCCGGGCATTCCGGAAAGCACGTTCAGCACGGCCCCGGTCGATCTGCCGTCACCGTCACCGACACCGACCTCGACGTGAAGAAGTGGGTCGCGGGGGCGCGGCTCCCGACGTTACCCGCGTCGATCGTGCCCGTCATCGTCGGGACGGCAGCGGCCGGTCCGCCCTATCATCTCGGGCGCGCGCTGCTGACCGCCGTCGTCGCGCTGGCGATCCAAGTCGGATGTAACTACGCCAACGACTACAGTGACGGCATCCGCGGCACCGACAAGAACCGCACCGGTCCGCTGCGTCTCGTCGCTTCGGGCCTCGCGACGCCGGGCGCCGTGCTGCGCGCCGCGCTGATCGCTTTTGCGATCGCCACCATCGCCGGCATCGTCGTTTCGCTGCAGGTCGCCCCCTGGCTCATCGCGGTCGGCTTGGCCGCGATCGCCGCCGCCTGGTTCTACACCGGCGGCTCGCGGCCGTACGGTTATCACGGCCTCGGCGAGGTGTCCTGCTTCATCTTCTTCGGCTTCGTCGGCACGCTGGGCTCGACGTACGTGCAGCACGGTTCGTTCACCGCCGTTTCGGCGCTGGCGTCGCTGGCGGTCGGCGCGCTGACGACGGCGCTGCTGGTCGCCAACAACCTGCGCGACATTCCCGGCGACGCGGCGACCGGCAAATACACGCTGGCGGTCAAGATCGGCGACGGCCCGACGCGCCGGCTCTACTTCGCGCTGCTCGCCGTCGCCGCGCTCGCGACGCTGGCCGTCGTCGTGCTGCACCCGTGGGCGCTGCTCGCGTTCGCGGCGGCGGCCGGCGCGATCCGGCCGGTGCAAGTCGTCCGCAGCGGCGCCACCGGACGCGCGCTGATCCCGGTGCTGATCGACACCGGCCGGCTCGAGCTCGTCTTCGGCATTCTGTTCGCCGCGAGCGTCGTCGTCCGCTAAGGATGCCGCGGACCGGTTCGCCGATCGCGAGACGGTCGCGCACGTGCATCACGTTGTCCATCGCGGTGGCATCCAGGTACAAGAGGTCTTCGGTCAAGCCGGCCAGATCGCGCGACGTGTAGCCGAAGAGGCGCTCGAAGGCGCCGTTGACGCAGGCAAACCGTGCGCCTTCTTCGCCGGCCAGCGGCGGATGGAAGACCGCGACCGGATCGGCCAGCGTTTCGATGCTGGCGGCGAGCGCGGCCAGCTCGCCGTTCCAACGGAACGCCTCCGTCAGGCGGCGCTTTCGTCCACCATCCGGTCGCTGTGCCGCAGGGCTGGAAAGATGCGTGCCCACAGGGCGACGATGGCCAGCGTCGCGAGGCCCCCAAAGACGACCGAGCCGATCGTGCCGATCAGCTGGGCGACGGTCCCGGATTCGAACGCGCCGAGTTGCCCCGAGGCGCCGATGAAAACGTTCTCGACCGCGTTGACCCGGCCGCGCATCCCATCGGGCGTGTTGAGGGTAACGAGCCCGCGCCGGATGACCACGCTCACCATGTCGAAGCCGCCCGCGGCGGCCAGGGCTGCGATCGACAGCCAGAGGTTGCGCGAGTAAGCGAACACCAGCATCGCCGCGCCGTACCCCGCCACGGTCAGCAGCAGGGTGCGCCCCACGCGCCGCTCCGGCGTGTGGCGCGAAAGGTAGACCGCCGTGACCGACGCGCCGATCCCGCCGGCGCTGCGCAGCATCCCGAAGCCGAACGCACCGACGTGCAGGATCTGATCGGCGAAGATGGGCAGCAGCGCGGTTGCGCCGCCGAACAGCACCGCAAACAGGTCGAGCGAAACCGCGCCCAGCACGATCGGCCGCGAGGCGATGAAGCGCAAGCCGTCCAGCGTCGAGCCGGGATCGAGTTTCCGGCCCGTCCCGCGCAGCGTATCCGGCATGTGCGCCATGCTGAAGGCGGCCACCGACACGAGCGAGAGCGTACCGGCAACGAGGAAGGCCGTGACGACGGAAACGGACAGCAACGCGCCGCCCAGGATCGGACCGGCGACGACGACGACCTCGCGCATCGAATTGTAGTGCGCTTGGACGCTGAGGTAGCGATCCGGCCCGACCATGTTCACCAGCACCGTCGACTCGGCCGGCGAGCCGAACGCGCGCGCGACGCCGAGGAAGAACACGACGGTCAGGATGATCCCGAGGTCGCGCACGCCGGCCACGACGAGTGCGGCCAGCACCAGCGACATCAAGGCTCGCAGCAGCGCGGCCGCAATGATGACCCCTTTGCGGTTGTAGCGATCGACGACGTGGCCGGTCACGAAGACGAGCAACAACATCGGCGCGAATCCCGCCAGCCCGACGAGACCCAGGTCGATCGCGCGGTGGTTGATACCGTAGACCACCCACGCGACCGCCACTTGCTGGACTTGCGAAGCGCCGTCACCGTTCAGAAACGCGACGAAAAACAGCAGCAGGTTGCGGCGTTCGCTCATCGCGGCCGCGTGTAATGCGCCGGATCGGGAATCCGCAGCTCCCGGATGACGCGGGCGGGGCTGCCGCCGACGATCGTGTTCGCCGGCACGTCCGACGTCACGACGGAACCCGCCGCAACGACCACGTTGGCGCCGATCGTGACGCCGCTCAGCACGATCGCATTGCGGCCGATCCAGACGTTGCGCCCGATGCTGATCGGCGCCGTCTTCACCGGAAGGCCCGGCTCCAGCTCGTGGAAGTCCGTGTCGTGGATCGCTACGTAATCCGCGATCAAGGTGTAGTCGCCGATCGTGATCTCGCGGACCGCCATGATCGACACGCCCTCGTTCATGCCGACGTGGTCGCCGATCACGAGCGAGCCCCCCGGCTTCGTCGCCAACTGCACCCGCGTGACCCGCCCGCCCGCCCAGAACTCGCGGCCGATCCGCATGGTCCCGGCGTTGCGGATGCGCGGCTTCTTACCGCGCAAAAGGGCCCGCGAATCGTTGTGCACGCCGCGCGCGCGCAGCTCGACGAGGAAGACGACGGTCATCAGCGCGCGGTATGCGCGCGTGACGAACAACTCGACGGCTTCGAAAATCAGTTAGGCCTTCGACAGGAAACGTTCGGTGTACAGCTTCGACGTGTCGACCGATTTGTCGATGAGGCTCAGGTCGGTGAAAGATGCGAAGAGTTTGGCGAGGCCCGGCGGCGAGAATTTTCCGTCGGTGGAAAACTTGGTCATCAGCTGATCGTAGATGCGGGCGGAAACATCCAGCGGGTAGCCGGTGGCATCGGTCGTGACCGCAACCGTTTCGGTCTTGTGACTGCGCATGAACCGTACGGCGTCGAACCAGCCGGCGAGGAAACGCCGGACCGCACCCGGATTCTGCGTCACGATGGCCGTGCCGGCGAAGATCACGAACAGCTGCAGTTCCTTCACGTACGTCGAGACGTCGACCAGCGATCGGCCGGCGTGCAAATCCGCCAGCTCGTAACCGTTCGCGGGGCTCGCGATGTTCGCATCGATCTGCCCGGTCTTGAAAGCCGCCACTTCGGCGGCCGGATCGCCGCCGATCGCGACCGCGACCGCACGATCGCTCTCGCTGGTCCAGCCCTTCACCCGGTTCAGCTCGTCGACCAGCCACGAGGTGAGCGTGCCTTGACTGGTGATGCCGATCCGCTTGCCCCGCAGATCGTCGAGCCCGCGCGCGGTCGAGTTCGCGCCCACGTCGATGCCCATGAAGGCGGGCGAAGCGGTGATCGAAGCGACCGCGAGCTCGGGCGCACCCTTGGCGATGAACGCCATCTCGGAGCCGCCGGAGAGGCCGATGTCGCATGCGCCGGCCGTAATCGCCTGCGTGAGCTTGGTCCCGCCGGTAAACACGATCTCCTCGACGTCCAAGCCCTGCTTCGCGAACTGCCCGTACTTGATCCCGATGTCGAGCGGGACGTAGCCGAACACCTGTTGCACCGACTTGCCGACGCGCAGTTTGTCGGCGGCGGTCACCGCGACCGGCAGGCTCAATGCCGCGACCGAACCGCCGAGGACGGTAAGTGCATCGCGGCGCGAGATCCCAGAAGCCATGTTTCCTCCCTACCCCGGTGTCGTACGTACTAGTTCGGCAGCGTGACTTCCGCCTCGCCCCGCGCCGCTTCGCCCCGGTTGTTCGCGACGGCGATGTCGAGCTTCACGCGCCCGCCGGCCGCATCCGGCACGGTCTCACGCACGCGTGCGCGCGCCGTGACGATGTCGTCCGGATACGAGCTGCCGCTCATGCGGAACGGCCCGAGTTTGGCCAGCCGTCCGTCGAGCCCCATCCAGCGGCGCAGCATCACCTCGAAGAGCATCTCGTAACTGCGCGTGTTGAAGATGATGTCGGTGAAGCCCGAACTCTTGGCTTGGTCGCGGTTGTGATGGATCCCCGAGTACATGCGGTCGACCGCGACGCTCATGACGATGCGCTGATAGCTCAGCCACATCGAAAAGGGCGGCACGTCGGCGCCCACGGCAACGTCGCCGAAATGCAGTTGCCGGCTCCAGTCGAACGGATCCGCCGGCGTCGGCGTCGCTTCGGACGATTCGGTGCCGTCTTCCGATGGCGGCGGGCTCTTCTTCTCGCGCGGACCCTCGCGCGCTTTTTCGTCGTAGCGGAAACTGGTGTTGCGGTTCTTGGCGACCAGCTCGCCCGAACGTTTGAAGATCGTGGTCTCGGTCGTCAGGAAGACGCCGTCGCCGAGGCGCGTTTGCCGCGGCTTGATCTCGGCCAGACGCCAGTTGCCCTCGAGCATGTCGCCGGGGTAGAGCGGCTCGAAATACTCCCATTCGGTTGCGGTGTTCACGCCCTTCGAAAAGACGGTCGGCAGCGCGTCGGTGCGAATGCCGCCGGTCAGCGGGCGCAATCCCGGCGCGTAGATCTGCGCGTCGCCGGGGTTCCAGTACGCCGGCATCGACCACAGCGGCGTCAGCGTCACCGGCGCGACCAGGCCGCGATACCCGTGCCGGCGCGCGACCGCATCGTCGTAGTACAGCGGACAGTCGCAGCAATACACTTCGAGCTTGCGCCGGATGTCGTTGCGCGAGACCTCGTCCGCGCCGGTGAAGCCGTGTTCGCGTCCGATCCAGCTCTGCAGCTCGTCGAGCGAGGCGGCCGTCGACTCGACCGTCATCAGT
This sequence comes from Candidatus Lustribacter sp., assembly GCA_049512335.1. GTDB lineage: Bacteria > Vulcanimicrobiota > Vulcanimicrobiia > Vulcanimicrobiales > Vulcanimicrobiaceae > Lustribacter. The sequence continues at coordinate 15,565 of JBEKXE010000008.1, read as the reverse complement.
GCGCCTGCGCGGCCGGCTCGCGCGAGGACCTCGCGCCCGGCAACAGCAGCCGGTAATGTTCGACCTTCGATACCGGCGCGAAATCGCCGATGAGGCGCCAGTTTTCGGCGCCGTCGTCGCTGCAATAGACGTTGCCGTTGGTAGCGCCGGCGAACAGGCTGAAACCAGCCTGCCCTGAGCTCGTCGAAGGGGTCGCCGCGTAGAGCGACATCGCTTCGAGATTCGCGGTCATCGGATTGGGCATACCGTGCGAGGCCGGCGCCCACGTCGCGCCGAGGTCACGGCTCACGATGACGGTCGCGTTGGCGCGGCTGCGGCTGATCCAGGTTCCGGGATTGCTGAACGCGCCGCACATGAACATCGTCCGGTCGTCGAGCGGCGAAAAGATCAGCCGGTCCGGATAGCCGACCGGGAAGTCGTGGCACTGCGTGAGATGCGTCCAGTGCTCGCCGCGATCGACGCTGCGGTAGAGTCCCATGCCGGTCGTCATGAACAGCTCGTCGGGATGGTTCGGACGCAGCGCGATCTGGTGGATGTCGCGGTACGACTCGTCATCGGGGCGCGAGTAGGAATCGAGCTCGCGCCACGTCTGCCCGGCGTCGCTCGTCGTGAACAGTCCGGCTTGCTCGACGCCGATGTAGAGCACGCGCGGGTCGCGCGGGTCGACGGCCATCGTCTTCGCATGCGGAATTTTCGGCGGCATCGGAAAGACCCACTTGTCCATCCCCGGCATGTCGCGCCACCCCGGCAGCTCGTGCCAGCTGCGGCCCTCGTCGTCGCTGCGAAACACGGCCGGCGGCTCGGTGCCCGCGTACAGTACCGGCCGGCCGTTCTCCACCGCCGAGACGAGCGCGTACACGTGCTCGATCGTGATGCCGGCGCTGCGCTCTACCCACGTGCGCCCGAGGTCGGGGCTGAAGTGCACGCCGCCGCGATGGATGCCGGCGTAGAGTCCGCCGCTGAGCGGCTCGATCAGAAGCGAGCTGACGTGCAGGCCGTCGAGCGCGGTGCCGCTGACGGCCCAGTCGCCGCCGGGCGCGCGTTCCAGCACGGCCACGCCTTTGGCGGTTCCAACCAGCAGTCGCGTCGCGGCGGCGTCGCCGCGGAAGACGCTCATGCCGTTCGGTGCGAGACAGGCCGTGCTCATAGCAGTTCCTCCCGGAAGCCTAGGCGTATTGCCAGCGGCTGAAGCGCCGCTCGGCGATGCGGCACAGTTCGTTCAAGGTAACGGCAATTGCTGCCAGTACGGCAATCAGCGCGAAGAGCTTGGGCGGCGAGAAGCTCTGGGCGAAGTGGCTCGTGTAGTAGCCGAGCCCGGCTGTCGAGACGTAGAGCTCGGCGATCAGCACGCCCAGCAGCACGGCGGTCATGCCGAGCCGCATGCCGGTGAAAAAACACGGCACCATGTAGGGGAAGACGATCGTGCGCAACACCTGCATCCGGCTCGCACCCATGGAGCGGGCGGCGGCGAGGAGCGGCAACGGGAGGTTGGCGGCGCCGGCGACGGTCGAAACGATCACCGGAAAGATCCCCTGGCTCAGTCCGAAGGCGATCTTCGCTTCCGGTCCGATGCCGAACGCCAGCACGAACAGCGGCAGCACCGTCGTCTGCGGGATCGCGTAGAGCAGCAGCACGATCGGCATCACCGTGCCCTTCGTGAACTCGTTGAGGCCGACGGCCATGCCGAGGCCGAGGCCCAGCAGCACGGCCAGCGTAAACGCGCCGACCATTTCGACGACCGTGATCGCGACCGCCGCCACGATCTTCGGATCGGCGAAGAGCGGCGGCAACGCCGCCAGCACCGCCGAGGGCGGGCAGACGAACAGCGGATCGCCGAACAGCCGGGCCGCGATTTCCCAGACGGCGAGCAGCCCCGCAATCACGAGCAGCCGCGTCATGCCGGCGCTCATCGCGCCCACCGCTTGCCACGCGCTTCGGCATACGAAACGCCGAGGTTGATGGCAAACGCCAGCAGCACGGCCACCAGAATGTTGGCGAACATGCGCACCGGCTCCATGTTCTCGGCCAGCTCGACGATGCGATGGCCGAGCCCCGAGAGCGACGAGATCATCTCGCAGCCGAGGATCGTCATGAACGCGACGATGCCGCCCAAACGCAGACCGCTCAGCACGACGGGCAGCGCGGCCGGCAGCATGACCGTGCCGAACAGCTGCAGGCGGCTCGCGCCCATCGACCGGGCGGCCCGGATGAAACTGCGATCGACCGAACCCAAACCCGCGATCGTATTCAATGCCACCGGGAAGAACGCGATCGTCATGCCGATCGCGATCTTCGATGCCGGGCCCAGGCCGAAGAACAACAGGTAGAGCGGGAACAACAGGATCGCCGGGATCGAGTAGAAGCCTGCGATCAGCGGATCGAACACGCGCACCGTATACGGTGTGAGGCTGACGAGATAACCGGCAACGCAGCCGGCCAGCGCGCCGAGCACGAAGGCGACGAGCCACTCGCACACCGTGACGAACACGTCGGACCAAAGGCCCGGGGTCGTCAAAAGCGCGCCGAACGCCGCCACCACCGGCACCGGCGGCGGCAGCAATATCGGATTGATGCGACCGGGCAAGGTGAGCAGGTACCATGCCGCCAGCACCGCGACCAGAACGCCGAACTGGATGCCGTGCTGCTTGGCCTTCATTGTACCGTCTTGCGGATCTCGTCGTGCAGTAGCTCGTAGAGCTCGTTGCGCAATGCGCCGAGTTTGGGTGAGGTCATGAAGCTGCTCTTGCGCGGATGATCTTCCTCGACGCGCAGGATCTGCTTGATGCGGCCCGGCCGCGCCGAAAACACCGCCACGCGGTCGGCCAGGAAGACGGCTTCGACCAAGCTGTGCGTCACGAACACGATCGTCTTGCCGGTCGCCGCCAGGAGCTCCGAGAGATCTTCGCCGAGGATCATGCGCGTTTGCTCGTCGAGCGCCGCGAACGGTTCGTCCATCAGCAGGATCTCGGTGCGCAACGCCAGCGCGCGCGCGAGTTGCGCGCGCTGCTTCATGCCGCCCGACAGCTGCGCAGGGTAATGGTCGGCGAAGTCGGACAGGCCGACCGCCCGCAACGATTCGCGTGCCCGCTCGTCGTGCTCGCTCTTGGGGACGCCTTGATAGGTCAGCCCGAGCTTGACGTTGTCCGCAACGGTCCGCCACGGGAAGAGCGTGTTCTCCTGAAACACGAACGCGACTTTTTGCGGCAACGGGCCGCTGACGGGGCGGTCGTCGATCGTCACGCTGCCGCTGCTCGGAGCGGTGAGTCCGCCGATGATGCTGAGCAGCGTGCTCTTTCCGCAGCCCGACGGACCGATGAGACACAGCAACTCGCCGCGCAGCACATCGAAGGTCGTGCTCTCGAGCGCCACCGTGCTGCGCGGCCGCCCGGGCTGACCGAAGGCGTGGCCGACTCCGTCAACGCGGATGACAACTTGCGCGCCGTTCACTCGGCCCCAACATGCGGTAACGCACCGGCCATCCCCTCGTAACGACCGCCCTCTATCGTAGGCCGGATGATCGATGCCCCGCCGTCCTCCGCCGAGCTCGTGGAGGCCGTGCTCGCGCGCTTCGGCGCGGGCGCACTCGCGGTGGCGCAGCGGGCCGGCGTCCGCGTGAGCGTCCTTGCCGACGGCGAGCGCTTCGGCGACCGTTCGCCGGCGCTGCGGCGGATCGCCGCCGGCGTCGACGGTTGGCCCGTTCCCCCGGCCGGACTGTTTGTCGTCGAGGAACGGACGATCTACCTACGCAGCTTGAGCCCGATGACGATCGCCCACGAGTTCGCCCACGCCTTGGACTGCGCGCTCGGCGGCGGCGTCTACTTGAGCGGCGTCGACCCGCGCATCCGCCGTGCCTTCGCCGCGGCCACCGCCTTCGTCACGCCCTATGCCGCCAGCGCGTGCGACGAGTATTTCGCCGAGTGCGTGCGCGCCTTCGTGGAAGTGAACGACCCGCACTCGCTCTGGCCCCGCGCCACCCGCGACCGCCTATGGTCGCTCGACCCGCGCATGGCGGCAATCGTGGCGTCTCTGTTCGAGTTCGACCTCGTCGCGTAAGGGCGACGCTCGCGGCTAAGCGGCGACAGTTGCCCTGTCGTTGCAGCGCAATTGGGGATGCGGGAGGGTGGAACGATGCGGACGTTTTGGAGAATTGCCCCGGCGCTGACCGCGGTGCTCGGCGCGGTGGTCGGCGGCGGCTCGACCGCCGGGAGCGCGGAGCGATCTGGAACTCGTTCTGCCGCCGGCGCATCGGTCGCGTGGACGACCTGCACGTCTTTGCCCAGCATCCCGCCGGCCGCGAGCTTCGAGATCTGATCCTTGTTGCGCGGCGTCGCGTGAATCGTGAGCGGCAGGCCGAGCCGGCGCGCCGTTTGGAATTCGTTGGTCGTGACCGCGGTGTCCATCGTGTTGTTCGACGCCGCGATGCCGCGCCACGCGACGCCGAGCGTGAGCAGACCCTCGGCGGAATACGATTTCCAGTTGGAGTTGAGGACCGCCAGATCGGCGAGATTCATCGGCTCGGTCGGCGGCTGCCCTTGTAAGTAACCGTACGAAAAGCGGCCGCGAATTCCGACCTCGTGCATGTCCGCGCGCGGCGGCGAGGGACCGCCGATCAGCGTGCCGGCAGCCGTAACTCCGGCGATCTCGATCAAACGGCCCTTTGCGCTAGTGAACCTCGGCTGCGTGCAGGTCCGCGAAAGCGTCTTTGAATCGGTCGAGCAGATCGTGAATGCTTTCGGCCGCGATCCGGTGCCCGAGGATCGCATCGAATGCGGCTCCGGCGATGCCGCCCGGCGGCTCGTAGTTGCCTTCGATCTCCAACCGGCACGAACGGGTGTCTCCGCGCCATGCGTAGAGCTTCCCGTGGAAACTGGGATAGGGGCCGGAAACGGGATGCCAGCTGACTTCGAGTACGGCGCAGCGCGGCTCCGTCTTGATCGGAACCGCTTTGAGCATTACCTCGCGCTCGACCAACACGTTGGCGAACCAGGCTCGGAGCGTGAAGTGCGAACCGCCGTGTGCGTTGGTCGGAAATGAGTCGAGGTAGCGTTCAGCCAGATGCGGAACATCTTCGTACGGCACGTCCGCGTCGACAAAATCCTTGATGTTCGTCATCGGCCACCTCCTGCGACGATGCTCGAACAACCACGTGAAGGCCTCGTGAAGACCGTGCGAACGGAGCAGGCCCGGGACGCCTGAACAGTATACTCAATACCCCGTGAACACGACGACTTTGCGCTTACGGGCTGCGTTTGCCGACAACGAGCGCTCGCGGCCGCTGCTCGACGGGCGAATCGCGCCGGAGGGGATCGAGCTCGACGCGATCGCGCTCACGCCGGGCGAGATCTTCGCGCGCCAGCTCAAGGGCGCGGAATTCGACGTCTCGGACATGTCGCTCGGCTCGCTCTTGATCGCGACCTCGCACGGTCCGACGCCCTTCGTCGCGTTTCCGGTGTTCACGATCCGGCGTTTCTTCCACACCGGGATCATCGTGCGCGCCGATGCGGGGATCAACGTACCGGCCGACCTGCGCGGCAAGAAAGTCGGCGTTCCCGAATACCAGCAGACGGCGAACGTCTGGAACCGCGGTATCTTGCAGCACGAATTCGGCGTGCATCCGACCGAGATGGAATGGTTCATGGAGCGCACGCCCGAGACGAGCCACGGCGGCGCGACCGGTTTCATCCCGCCGCCCGGCATTCGCCTGACGTACGTCCCCGTCGAGGACAACATCGGCGAGATGCTGCTCGACGGCCGGCTCGACGCATTGCTGTTTTACGCCTTCCACGGGAACGAGATCGACCGCAGCACGATCGATGTCAAGCAACGCCCGGAAGCGCGCATGCTCTTCCCCGATCCCGAAGCCGAAGGCCGGCGCTATTTCGCCAAGACCGGCATCTATCCGATCAACCACTGCATGGTCGTGCGGCGCTCGCTCGCCGAGGAGCACCCGTGGGTGATCCCGAGCCTGTACGACGCGTTCTGCACGGCGCAGAACGAAAAGGCCCGCGTGGAGATGCCCTACGGCATACGCGCGAACCGCACCGTCCTCGAGACGATCGCCACGTATCTGCACGAGCAGGGGCTCACCGACCGCGTCGTGCGCCTCGACGAAGTCTTCGCCCCGAGCATGTTCGACCGCTAGACGAGAACCGGCAACTCCTTCGGTCGCGTGCCCAAACGTTCGGCGCCGGTGGCGGTAACGACGACGCTGTCACCCCAGCGCACGTAATCCGGCGCCTGCTCGAACCCGGCCGAGGGCTTCACGTTGAAGCAGCAGCCCTCGAGCAGCACCAGGTCCCGAATTTCGGGCCCTTCGTCGCGGCGAATCAGCAGCGGACCGTCGTTGCCGGTACCGCGGCCATGCATGCCCAGGCCGACGAAGGCGCGGCCGCCCATCAAGTTCTTGCGGTCGGCAATGTCCATCAGCGTTCCGACCGTCACGCCCGGCTTCATCGCGGCGACGACGTCGTCGAAGGCATCCCACACGAGTTGCATCGCTTCGAACATGTGCGGCGGCGCGTCGCCGATCGCCAACGTCTGATCGAGTTGCGCGTGGTAACCGCCCCAAATTCCCTCGACCTCGACGGCGACGACGTCACCGTGCCGGAGCGACCGGAACGTCGGCTGTTCGATGCGGAAGTGGGGCTTGGATTGCGGACCGCTGACCCAGCCGACCATCGGGTGAAAGCTGCCGCCGGCTTTGGCGTTGGCGAACATCATGTGTGCGTAGAGCTCGCGTTCGGGCACCCCGGGGCGGGCGTTGTCGCGCAATGCCTGCAACGTCACCTCCGCAACCCCGATGCCGCGGCGCAGAAATTCGATCTCTTCCGGGCTCTTGGTCCAGCGGGCCTCGCCGAGCACCGGCGTCGCGCTGACGAACTTCGCGTCGGGAAAATTCTCGCGCAGCACTTCGTAGGAGCGCCAGTTGACCACGCCTTCGGCCGAACGGATGTGCGAGATCGGCGACGACGTCAGACCGGCGATCGCGATCGTCCCTTTCATCAAGTGGGGATGCTCGCGCAGGTAGCCGGAGATCGTCTTCCCGCCGAAGCCGCGCTCCGCCGCCCGGATGTCGGTGAACCAATTCGACGACGGCCACACGCCGCCGCGCGACGACCACGCCGTGACCTCGCCCTCGAGGGGGAACACGCAGGTCACCTCGTCCGAATTTTCGCCCAACTGCGTGAGGTATCGGGCGTCGGCCGCGCTGCGCCCATGCTGATGGGTGAGCGGAAAACACACGATCGCGTCGACGCCGGCCGCCGCCATCAACGAGCGCACGCGGGCCCAGCGGCGGTCGCGTTCGGCCAGACTGAACACCGCGTTGCTCCACTCCGGCGACCATTGCTCTTGAACCCCAACCGTCGGCATGCTCATGGCGGCCGCCGTTTGCCGCCGCAACGAGCGGTCCCTGGCGCGAGGCCGTGCAGCGCCGTCTTCCGAAGCGAGCGGCGATGACGGAACGCGTGCATTTTGCCGCCAGCGCGATCGGATCGCAATGGTGGGAAGGCGGTTTGTTGCTCAAGAAGGCACTGGCCGGACACGGGATCGAGCTCGTGCTCGACGACAAGTCGAGCAACATCGACAACGTCCTCTCGGTCGCCGACGGCCGCAACCAGCTCGGCATCACGGTCCCGCAGTTCGTCGACTGGGCGCAGCGCGGGCTCAGCTACTACGCCGGCAAACGGATTCCCGAGTTGCGCGTCGTCGCGGCGCTCGGGCTGCCGTTTTGGATGGCCGCCGCGGTCGATCGCTCGGCCGGCATCACCTCGCTCGCCGAGCTGGCCGAAAAACGGTTTCCGTGGAAGTGCGTCATGCCGCAGCCGAACAATCTGGTCGCGGTCTACATCGAACGGATCATGCGCGAGCATGGGCTGACGCGTGAGAACATCCTCGCCTGGGGCGGCGCCGACCCGAGTCCGATGCAGGGCCGAACCGCGGAAGAGCGCGCGCACCCGGCCGGTCCGAGCGTGATGCGGTCGCTCACCGCGCAATTGGCCAAAAGCGGCGCGGCCAACGGCTTCTTCCTCTACATGAACGGCAACTCCGAGTGGGTACGCGACCTGACCACGCTGCGCGACCTGCGCTTCCTGCGTTTCGACGAAGGCATCCTCGATGCGATCAACACCGAGTGGGGCGCAACGAAGATGACGCTACCGGCGCGCACGTTCAACGGCGTCGACGAAGACCTGGCCGTCGCCGGCTGGCGCTATCACTACGTCTACGGCACGGAGGGCGTTCCGGACGATCTGGCGCGTGCCGTTTTGCACGCACTCGAGGACGAGCGCATCCTCGACAACGCGGCCGGATTTTCGTTTTCCGGTTTCCGGCCGCACCTGCCCCCCGGCGTGAAGCTGCATCGCGTCGCGGAGGAATACTATCGCAGGGCGGGCTAAGGCTCGTCTCGATGGAGCAGATCGTAGACTTTCACACGCACTACATTCCGGATACGATTGCGAAATTCGAAGCCGACGGTTGCACGCGCCTCGAAATCGAGACGCCGACGTGCGGACAGCTGTACGAAAAAGGCAAGCATTACCGGACGATCGACGAGCGCTGCTGGGATGCGCAGCGGCGCGTCAACGACATGGACGAGCGCAACATCGCGCGGCAGGTCATCTCGCCGATCCCGGTCACCAATTCGTATGCCTCGACTCCGGAAGACGGGCTCACCTTCGCGCGCCTGCACAACGAGGGCATCGCCGAGGTCGTACGGGCGCGGCCCGATCGCTTCTCGGGACTCGGCGCGATCCCGTTGCAAGATCCCGACGCCGCGTGCAAGGAGCTCGCGCACATCCGCAACGATCTCGGCCTGCTCGGCGTGGAGATCGGCACGACGGCCGCCGGCCGCGAGCTCGACGATCCGGCTCTGGTTGGTTTTTGGGAGCAGTGCAACGCGCTGCGAGCGGTGATCTTCATCCATCCGGAAACGGCGCCGGGGTTCGAGCGCCATCGCAACATCCCGCAGTTCGGGGCCGCCGGATCCTATCCGACCGAGACCGGCGTCGTCGCGGCGAAGTTGTTGCTCGCGGGATATCTCGCGCGCTTTCCCGACATGACCATCGTGCTCGCGCACGGCGGCGGAACCTTACCGTGGATGCTGCCGCGGCTCGATCGTTTTTGGGGCGTCACCAAAGCCTGGAAAGAGAAGCTGCCCGAAAAGCCGTCGGTCGCCGTGCGCGGCTTCTTCTGCGACACGCTGACGTTCGATGCGACCAACCTCGAGCTGGTCGCCAAACGCATCGGCAGCGACCACCTGATGGTCGGCAGCGACTACCCGTTCGGGGTGATGGAAGATCCGCCCGGCGCCGTGCTCGGCGACACCGGTTTCGACGAAGCGACGAAGGACCGCATTCGCGCGCAAACGTTTCGGCGGCTCGCCGCGCACGTCGCCGGAACGGCCTAACCGCTCAGCGTGGCGGCGCCGCTCGACGGGGTTCGCGTGCTCGATCTCTCACGCGTGCTCGCCGGCCCGTGGTCGACGATGGCACTGGGCGATCTGGGCGCCGAGATCTGGAAGATCGAGAATCCGAACGAAGGCGACGAAACGCGCAGCTGGTCGCCGCCCGCGTTTCGCGGCACCGCGACGTACTATCTCTCGATCAATCGCAACAAGTCGAGCTTGGCGGTCGACTTTCGCACCGAGCGCGGCCGGGCGATCGTGCGGGAACTCGCGCAGCGCGCCGACGTGCTGGTCGAAAATTATCTCACCGGCACCTTGGCGCGCTACGGCCTCGATTATCCGGCGTTGGACACGCTCAATCCGCGGCTGATCTACTGCTCGATCTCCGGCTACGGCCGCACCGGTGCGCTGGCCGAACGCGCCGGGTACGACTTTCTCATCCAGGCGGAGAGCGGGTTCATGTCGATCACCGGCGAGCCGGACGGTGCGCCGCAGAAATTCGGTTTGGCGATCTCGGACTTGCTCGCCGGCGACGCCGCTACGCAAGCGATCCTGGCCGCGCTGTACGCGCGCGAGCGCACCGGCACGGGCCAGGCGATCGACATCGCGCTCTTCGACGCCTCGGTGGCGGCGCTCTCGAGCGTCGCCGGCGCCTCCCTCAACGCCGGCGTTCGCGCCAAACGGTACGGCAATGCCCATCCCAGCATCGTTCCCTACCAGACGTTCGATGCGGCCGACGCGGCGTTCGTGCTCGCCTGTGCGAACAACCGGCAATTCCGCGACCTCTGCAGCGCGGTCATCGAGCGCCCCGACCTTCCGGTCGACGAACGCTTTGCGACCAACTCGTTGCGCGTGGCGAATCGCGAAGCGCTGACCGCGATCCTCGCGGCCGCGTTCGCGACGCGGTCATGCGATGAGGTGGTAGCGGCCTGCACTGCGGTGAACGTGCCGGCCGGCCGCGTCCGCACGGTCGAGGACGTCCTCGCTTCGCGCGAGGTCGACGAACGCGGCATGGTCTACGAGATGGACGGCGTCCGCGCGACCGGTTCGCCGCTGCGCTTCTCCGCAACGCCGGTGCGCCGCCCGAGCGCGCCGCCGGCGCTCGGCGAGCATAGCGACGCCATCCTGCGCTCGGTCCTGGGCTATGGCGACGAGCAACTCCGCGAGTTGCGCGCCGCGAAGGTCATCCGTTAGCGCGGATGTTGGACGCGCGTTTCGCGCGTCAGTTCCGGCAGCTCGCGAAACGTAAGCGAAAAATAGCGGCAGGTGTCGTTGGCGTGAGGTCCGTTGCATTCGGCGCCCGACGCGCTGATGAAATGATCCCAGGCAGCCTTGCCACAGTTGGCACAGATCACCCGGTCGATGGCGTGCGGCTCGTTTCGGAAGGGAAACATAACGCTACTACCATCGGCCTTCGGTCAATCCGGCGCTAGGACCGGGCGTACGAAATACACACTCTTCGCCGACCCTTGGCCGTTCTATTACAATTCCGCTTTCATCCTGAGGCGGACTCGAAGGACATTAGACGCCGACCGGGTCGCGGTCGAAGGTGACGAAGCGGCTGGCGCGGTTGAGACCGCTGACGATCGCCCGCAGCGAGGCGGTGACGATGTTGGCGTCGCGGGCGATCCCGACGACCGGTTTGCCGGCGACTTCCAGCTCGACGTACGCGACGGCGGCCGAGTTGGCGCCCGCGGTCGTGGCGTGCTCGTGGTAATCGCGCACCTTGATCTCCACGCCGAGGCCGCCGCGCAAACCGTTGACGAACGCGTCGATCGGACCGTTGCCGGTTCCGCCGATCGTGCGCACGTCGCCGCCGTCGGTGATGCGTGCGGTGATCGAGGCACCGCCGTCGGCCGTCTCGCTGACGTGCTGCTCGAGCAATCCGAACGGTCCGGCCGGGGCGAGGTACTCGCGTTCGAACGCTTCCCACAACTCGGGCGCGGTCAGCTCGGCGCCGGTTTCGTCGGTATGCGCCTGCACGACTTTGCTGAACTCGATCTGCACGTTGCGCGGCAGTTGGAAGCCGTAGTCGGTCGCCATGATGTACGCGATGCCGCCCTTGCCCGACTGGCTGTTGATGCGGATGATCGCCTCGTAGCTGCGGCCGAGATCCTTCGGATCGACCGCCAGGTAGGGGACTTCCCACGGCGCGCCGTCGGTCGTCGCGAGCGCATCGAGGCCCTTCTTGATCGCATCTTGATGCGAACCGGAGAACGCCGTGAACACGAGGTCGCCGCCGTACGGGTGGCGCGGATGCACGGGAATCTGGTTGCAGTACTCGACCGTGCGCACGATCTGCGGGATGTCGGAGAGATCCAGCTCGGGGTCGACGCCCTGCGTGAACAGGTTGGCGGCCAGCGTGATGACGCACACGTTGCCGGTGCGCTCGCCGTTGCCGAACAGCGTGCCTTCGACGCGGTCGGCGCCGGCCATCAGCGCGAGCTCCGCGGCAGCCACCGCGGTGCCGCGGTCGTTGTGCGGATGAACGGAAATGATCAGCGCGTCGCGGTGGGCGACGTTGCGCCCGAACCACTCGATCTGGTCGGCGTAGATGTTGGGGGTCGACATCTCGACGGTCGCCGGCAAATTGAGGATCATCGGATGCTCGGGCGTCGGCTGCCAAATCGCCATGACCGCCTCGCACGCGCGCTTGGCAAACGGCAATTCGGTGCCGGTGAAGCTCTCGGGCGAGTATTCGAAGCGAATTTCGGTGCCCTGCATCGCGTCGGCGAGTTTGCGGATCTGGCGCGTGCCGCGCTCCGCGATGGCGACGATACCGTCTTCGTCGAGGCCGAAGACGACGCGCCGCTGGAGCGTCGACGTCGAGTTGTAGAGGTGGACGATCGCATGCTTCGCGCCGCGCAGCGATTCGAACGTGCGCTCGATCAGCTCCTCACGCGACTGGGTGAGCACCTGGAGCCAGACGTCGTCGGGCACCGCTCCGGTGTCGATGAGCTCGCGCAAGAAGTCGTAATCGGTCTGCGAGGCCGAGGGGAAGCCGACCTCGATTTCCTTGAAGCCCATCTTCACGAGCAGATCGAACATGCGCCGCTTGCGCTGCGCGCCCATCGGTTCGATCAGTGCCTGGTTTCCGTCCCGAAGGTCCACGCTGCACCAACGCGGGGCGCGGTCGATCGTACGCGACGGCCAGGTGCGGTCGGCGAGCGCGATCGGCGCGAAGGGTCGGTAACGGTGGTGAGGCATGCTGGGCATCGGTTTCCCTTTTCAAGACTATCGGGGAGGATCGAGAAAAATAAAGCGGCCCGTCGCGTTCGCGGCGGGCCTATTCGAGGCATACGCAGCTAGGCGACTACGGCTTCGTATCGCTAAGGAGGAGGAGCAGCGCGCCAAACTGGGTGGTCATCTCTCACCCCATACGACGGACCCCCGCTCGGGGTCCTGCCCGCCGGCCGCCGGTTCGAGCTCGCGCACGACCGGCAGCACGTGGCGCGCGAAGAGCTCGATCGAGCGGACGGTGTCGTCGAAAGCGAGGTCGCCGAACGCGAACTGGCCCAGCAGATAGGTGAATCCGGACGCCGCGAACTGCTCGCGCAGGGCGGCGGCGACCGTGTCGGGCGACCCCACGATCGCCGTGCCGGCGGCGACCGCGGCCGCGAGATCGGGCGCTTTGTGGTGGCTCGAGTTCGTCGTGTAGCGGCGGAACAGGTGAAAGAAGCTCCGGTGCCAGCAGGCGTAGGCGGCCGTCGCGAGCTCGCGGGCCTGCGCGTCGGTCGGCGCGACGACGATGTGCCGGACGACGCCGATCTCCGGCATCACGGCCGGCACGCCGCGCGCGGCCGCGACCAAGTCGGCCGTACGCTCCGGACCCTCGTTGGTGACGATGTTGAACCCCGCGCGCGCCGCGCGCTCGGCGCTCTCCGCCGCGTGAACGCCGTACCAGAACGGCGGAAACGGATCTTGCAGCGGCGCGAGCTCGAGCGGCACGCCTTCGAACGAATAGAACGCACCGTTGAACGTCAGCTCGCGCTCGCGCAGCCCCGCCGTGACGATCGCCAGCAGCTCGGCGTAACGCGCGGCCGACTCCGCCGGATCGATGCCGTAGAAGCCGCCTTCGATCGGCGAGATGCCGCGGCCGACGCCGATCTCGTAGCGCCCGCCGCTCAAGTGATCGAGCATGGCAATTTCCTCGATCAAACGCAACGGGTGGTAGAACGGCAGCAGATACACGAGCGGTGCGAGCCGCAGCCGCGTCGTGCGCTGTGCGGCCGCCGAGAGGAATACGCTCGGCGAGGGCGCGAGGCCGAGCGGGGTCGCGTGGTGCTCGGCGATGTGATAGCAGTGAAACCCCTCCCGATCGTACACCTCGCAGACGCGCAAACGGTGTTCGTAGAAATCGCGCAGGGCTTCGCCGTTGCGATCGACGTGATCGAAGATTCCGACCTTCATGAAACGTTCACCGCGGCCTCCGTAGCAGCAACTCGTGGATGACGTCCCACACCACGGCGCCGGCCTTGGTGGCAGGATCGAACGGTTCGAAGTGGTCGATGCCGTCGAGCACGATCAGCTTCGCCGGATCGCCGGCCGCCTGCGCGCGGTGGACGTAGCGGCGCGAGAGCTCCAGCGGCACGTTCTCGTCGGCCGTACCGTGCACGGCGACCACTGGAATGCCGGTCGGCAGCCACGCGGTCGGCGAAGCGAACCCGTAGTGATCCGGGACCTCGCTCGGCGTTCCGCCCAAGAAGTCGTGCACGGGAATGCCCGCGCCGTCGGCAACGCGCATGGCCGACGCGTGCACCAAGTCGAGCACGCCGGCCACCGGCACCGCGCCGACGAGCGGGAACGGCGGCCCGAAACAATCCAATTCGCGATGCGCCGGCTTCGCCGCGAGCCACGCAGCGATGTGTCCGCCGGCGGAATGTCCGGTCACGACGACGCGCGCGAGGTCGAGCGGATGCTCGCGCGCGAGCTCGTGCAGCGCGCCGAGCGCCGCGGTCACGTCGTAGAGCGTCGCCGGATAACCGCCGCCGGGATTGCCGATGCGCCGGTACTCGATGTTCCAGGTCGCGAACCCGTCGCGGGTCAGCGCCTCGCACAAGTGGCCGGCATACGTCAGCCCGTAGGCCGACCGCCACCAGCCGCCGTGCACGACGACCACCACCGGGAACGGACCGCTCCCGGCCGGCAGACGCAGATCCCCGAACTGCTCGGGCGCTGCGGTGCCGTAGGCGATGCGCATGCCGGCGGCCGGCGTGCGGTCCAGATACGCGCGCGAGCTCACGTCAGCGCTTCGCAACGAACGAACGCAGCGCGAAGCTGAGGTTTTCGCGCCGTTCGAGCATTCGCCGGCGAAAATAGCGCGCCCAGTGCGTGCCGAACGGCACGTAGACGCGCACGCGGTAGCCGGCGCGCACGAGCTCGCGCTGCAGATCCGGGCGCACGCCGTACAGCAGTTGGAACTCGAAATCGCCGGGTCCGCGCCCGAGCGCCGGCGCGACCTCGCGAATCGCCGCGATCAGCTCCGGGTCGTGCGTCGCGATTGCCGGGTACACGCCGTCGCGCAGCAGCGGCACGGCACAGGCCATGAAGTGCGATTGAACGGCCTCGTGCCCATGCACCGCCACGTCGCGCGGTTCGCGATACGCGCCCTTGCAGAGCCGCACGCGCGCGCCGAGCTCGACCATACGGGCGACGTCGGCCGGCGTGCGGTGCAAGTACGCCTGCAAGACCGGACCGGTGTTCTTGCGCTCGGGCCAGATCGCTTCGAACAGCGCCAGGGTCGGTTCGAGCAGCGCATAGCCTTCCATGTCGATGCGCACGAACGGATCGGCGAGGCGTTCGCGCGCCCGGTCGAGGATGCGCGCGAGGAGCTTGCGCGCCTGCGCGGCGTCGACGTTCAGGCCCAGCGCGCTGACCTTCAGCGAGAGGTTCGTCGTCAGGCCGCTCGCCGCGACGCGGTCGATCAGGTCGAGGTAGCCGTCGCAGACGCGCCGCGCAGCAACGGGATCGGCGACGTCCTCGCCGAGCATGTCCAGCGTGGCGGTCAGTCCTTCGGCGTTGAGGCGCCGCACCGCATCCAGCGCCCGCTCCGGCGAATCGCCGGCGACGAACCGCGCGGCCAGCGGGAACAGCGCTGCCTGCAGAGCGCGCGTCGCTATCGATCCAGGTCGGTCAACGCGACGATGTCGGCGCCGTCGCGCT
>JBEKXE010000007.1:0-51683 GCA_049512335.1 Candidatus Lustribacter sp. | reverse complement strand
GGATGCGCGGTAATCTCCGCGATCGAGTGCGAGCGCGTAGGCGCGAGCAGTGGAGTTCGTAGCATTGCCGTGGCGATCGCGTAGAATGGTGGCGCGTTCCTCGACGGGCGCTCAACTTCGTTCGCGCCCCTCGGAATGACAGGGGATACTGTCATCCCGAGCGTTGTCGAGGGATGCGCCCTAATCTCCGCGATCGAGTGCGAGCGCGTAGGCGCGAGCAGTGGAGTTCGTAGCATTGCCGTGGCGATCGCGCGCGATCGTGGCGCGTTCCTCGACGGGCGCTCAACTTCGTTCGCGCCCCTCGGAATGACAGGGGTCCGGACGCGCGGCGCTACGCGCCGATCGTCGGGACCACGTCGGCGGGGGCGCGCTCCCATTTCTTGGGGGTGCCGCCCTCGGCGATGACGTGCAATTCGCGGTCGAGGATGCGGCGCCAGAGTGCCAGCCCCGCATCGGAGCGGCCGAGCGTTTCGGTCTCGTGGTTCTCGACCCGGCCCTGCCCGGCTTGCACCGCGATGTCCTGGACGCGCGCCAACACCGGATGGCGCACGTCGGCATACGGCACCTTGCCGCTCCAAATGTCCGCCACCAGCTGCTCGACGTTCGGCGCGGCCGCGCACTTGGCGTAGAACTCGCGCCGCTTCACCCAGTACGGCTCGACGTCGTCACCCGTCACGCGCACCTTGGTCGTGATGATCCAGCGGTGGTTCTCGTCGTCGACGGGCGTGAAGTGAAACGTGATCTCGACCCAGCCGCCGACGCCGTCCATGCCGAACTGCGGCGGCACCACCGTGCGCACGATGTTGGGCGCGTAGTGCAGCGTGTGCCGGACGAGGCCGGTCGCGCGTTTGCCGTAGCGCATCAAGCCCCATGGCGTTTCCTCGGCGGTGATGATCGGCAGGTCGACCGAGATGCGCGCATGCGAGCCCCCGGGGGCGTGCGTGAACGCGACGTGCACCTCGTCCATGCTGTTCTCGAACGATTGCAGGTAGTTGCACGGAACCATCACGTCCGGCCACACTTCGATGAACCCTTCGCCCGACGATTCGGGATAGGGTGGAAACGCCGGCGGTTCGCCCGGGCCGAAGTAGCCGTAGATGAGACCGAAGGCTTCGTCGACGGGGAAGGTTTGGATGCGGATGTTCTTCTCGAAGCCTTCCTTTTCGGCGGGCGCTTCGATGCACTGCCCCGAGCAGTCGTACTTCCAGCCATGATAGACGCAGCGGATGTCGTCGTTCTCGATCCAGCCGAGGTGCAGGAGCGCGCCGCGGTGCGGGCAGCGCTGCTGCACGAGCTGCACGCGGCCGCTGTGGCCGCGGTAGAGCGCGTAGTCTTCGTTCATGATGCGGACCGGTAGCGCGCGACCCGGCTTCAAATCGTCGCTGCGGCCGATCGCGTGCCAGAACTGGCGCATGAAGATTCCGCCCGGCGTGCCCGGTTTCGTGGTCGACAGCTCGGCGCTCGTAAGACGCTTGCGCGCCGGTGCTTCGCGATCCGTGACAGCCATTAGAAGTGCCTCCCGTTACCGTTCTTGCCGGGGATCCCCACCAGCGGAATGACGTCTTCGGGCATGCGCTCCCATTTCTTGGGCGTGCCGCCTTCGGCGATCGTCTGCAGTTCGCGCTCGAGCACGCGCCGCCAGATCGCGATGCCGGCGTCGGAGCGGCCGAGCGTCTCGGTGTCGCGATTTTGAACGCGGCCCTGACCGGCTTGCACCGCAACGTCCTGAACGATGACCAGCTCCGGATGACGGACGTCGGCGTAGGCGATCTTCCCCGCCCAGATGTCGTTGACGACGTCTAAGACCGGCGGTGCCGCGGCGCGCGCGACGTAGAACTCCTCGCGCTTGCGCTTGTACGTCTCGAGGTCGTCGCCCGCGACGATGACCTTGGCGGTGACGATCCACAGACAGTTCTCGTCGTCGACCGGCGTGAAGTGGAAGGTGATCTCGGGCCACCCGCCCAGGCCTTCCATACCGTAGAGCGGCGGCACGATCACGCGCACGATGTTCGGCGCGATGTGCAGCGTATGGCGAACCATGCCGCTGGCGCGCTTGCCGTAGCGCATCAGGCCCCAGGCCGTCTCCTCGCCGGTGATGACCGGCAGGTCGATCGCCAGCGCAGCGTGCGAACCGCCCGGGCTGTGCGTGTACGCGACGTGGACCTCGTCCATGCTGTTCTCGAAACACTGCAGGTAGTTGCACGGCACGAGCTGGACCGGCCAGCCTTCGACGTAGCCCTCGCCGTGCGACTCCGGATACGGCGGAAACGCCGGCGGTTCACCGGGGCCGAAGTAGCCGTAGATCAGACCGAACGCTTCGGCGGTCGGGAACACCGGGATGCGGATGTTCTTCTCGAAGCCTTCCTTTTCGGCGGGCGCTTCGACGCATTGGCCGGAGCAGTCGTACTTCCAACCGTGGTAGACGCAGCGCAGGTCGTCGTTTTCGACCCAGCCGAGATGCATCTGCGCGCCGCGATGCGGGCAGCGCTCGGCAAAGAGCTGCACTTTGCCGCTCGCACCGCGAAACAGCGCGTAATCCTCGCTCATGATCCGCACGGGGATCGCACGGCCCGGCGCGACGTCGCGGCTGGCGGCGATCGCGTGCCAGAACTGACGCATGAAGATGCCGCCGGGCGTACCGGGTTTCGTCGTCGTCAAGTCGACCTTCGTGCGCTGCCGTTCGCGTTCGATGATGGCCATGGTCGCGTACCTCGCAGGGGAAACGTCGCCCGGGCCTTCATCAACGTAGGCCGGGACACCCGCCGCCGTCGAACGCCCGTCCCAACGTCCCGGAGGAGATGCCATGCGACTCACCCGTCAGCAAGCCGTTCGCGTCATCGCGGCGGCGTCAACCGCACCCTGGTGGCTCGATACCGCGCGCGCGCAAAGCCCGGCAACGATTCGGGTCGCGATGATCCCGATCGAGCCCGCGTCGTCGATCTACTACGCTGCCGACAACGGTTTTTTCACCAAAGCCGGCCTCGACGTCCAAATCACGCAGAACCCGTCGAGTCCGGCCGCAGCCGCGGCAGTCGCGTCGGGAACGTACGACGTGGCCTACGCGACGATATCGACCCTCGCGGTCGCGCACTCGCGCAATCTGCCGTTCGTCGCCATCGCTCCCGGGATCATGACCCAGCCCGGTGAGATCGCGGGCGCAATCATGCTCCCGGTCAACTCACCGATCAAGACGGCGAAAGACTTCAACGGCAAGACGTTCGGCTGCGCCGGCCTCGGCACGATCGCCGAATATCAGCCGCGCGCCTGGATCGACAAGTACGGCGGCGACTCCTCGACCGTGAAATTCGTCGAGATGCCGTTCCCGGAACAGATTCCGGCAATGAACTCGGGGCGCGTGGACGCCGCCTATCTGGTCGAACCGTTCATCACCATCGGGACGAAGAGCGGCACGATCAAGCTCTTGACCACCGGCGACGACGCGATCGCGCCGCGTTTCCTCTCGACGGCTTGGTATGCGACCTCGCAGTGGGCGTCGGCGCACCCCGATCTCGTGGCGCGGTTCGCAGCCGCGATGCTCGAAGCGGCCCGCTGGGCCAATGCCAATCAGGACAAAGTCGTGCCGATCCTGAGCAAGTATCTGAAGGCCGATCCGGCCCTCACTGCCGCGGCGCACCGCGCGGTGTTTGCCGAGCACCTCGTCCCGGCCGACATGCAGCCGTGGATCAACGTGACGGCGCGGTATGCGAAATTCCCGGCGTTCCCGGCAACCGAACTGATCTACGTTCCGAAGTAGGCTTCCTTGGCCGCAAACGCACGGGTGATGTAGCCGTACTTCGCGGCCGCGGCGATCGCGGGCTGAATCAGCGCCGGGTCGCCGCTCGTCGCGGCGTTGGTACGAGCCATCTTGGAGATGACGGCCAGCGGAATCTTCGTCACGTCGGCCATCATCGGCGCGGTCTCGGCGTGGTGCGCGTTGGTGTAGGCCGCAGCAGCGTAGGTGACGCGCACCCAGCGCCGGATTGCATCGGCGTTCTTGGCCGCCCAATCCGGTTGCGCGAAGAACACGGTGAAGGCGAAATGATCGCTGATCGCACTGTAGCACGGCGCCAGCACGCGTACTTTGCCGCCGGCGAGGGCATCGCTGAGCTGCGGTTCGTTCAAGCTGGTCGCCGCGACGCGGTGATCGGCCAGCGCGGCGCCGGCGGCGGAGTTCGACAGCTCGATCCATTGCGTCGTGCTCGCGTCGCCGCCGGTTTTGTCGATCCACGCGGTCATCGCGAGCTCGTTGAGATCCTTGAGCGCCGCGGTCGACAACGTCTTCCCGTTGAGATCGGCGCCGCTCTTCACCGCTGAATCAGCCGGCACGACCATCAGAGTGAACGGCGATTTCGGATCCCAGACCGCGCCGTTGCCGATGATCGTCAGCGGCAGCCCCTTCAGGTGCGCGACCAGCGAGGCGATCAGGCTGCCTTTGCCCAGCTCGTAGGCGCCCGACACGACGGCTTCCGTGGCGGCGGTTCCGCTGGACGTCGGAACGATTTCGACGTCGAGTCCCGCCTTTTGATACAAGCCGTTCTTGATCGCGTAGTACACCGGCGTGAGATCGTCGGTGGCGACGCCGGCGAGGCGCACCTTGTCGAGCGTTTGCGCGCGGATGATGTTCGGCCAGAGCGCGAGCGTGCCGGCGCCGGCGGCCAACGCCCGAGCGCGCGAAAGACGGGCGGAAGCGTGCACCGGCGACTCCTAGCGCGTCGCGGCGGCGGCGGTGGAGGTATCGATCGACGCCGGACCGTCCGGGACGGCGGTGAGCCAGCCGCGCGAGAGGTCGAGCTTGATGCCCAGCAGCGGATCGGTCACGAACGTTTCGGCTTGACGGCCGTCCTTCGGGTTGACGCGGGTCGGCGGCGCGGCTCCGGCGGCGACCGCAGTTTGCAGCGCGGCGCCCACGTCGTCGACCGCAAAGCCGATGTGATCGACGCCGATCGGACGCTTCACGGGCAACAGCGCAAGATTGATGTACCCGTCGGTCAGGTAGATGGCCCATTGCGGGCTCGTCTCGTCGTTGCGTTGGCGAAACACTTCCTTTAAACCGAACGCCGAGGTGTAGAACTCGGCGGTCGCTTCGGAGTCCTCGACCGACAGGGCGATGTGGCGGATCTTGGCCATGATGGGTTCTCCTTAGCTTGTCGCGACGACGGATGAGAAGAGATCGCCGGCCCGCGCCGCGGTTTTGATTTGGCCGGTCGCGAGCATCAGGTCGAGCACGGGTTGGACTTCAGCGACCCGTAGACGGTCGCCGTAGAGCGCGCGCGCCGCGCCGGGCGGCACCGGGGTCTGGGTGTATTTTTCGAGCATGACGCCGGACTGCGCCGGGTTGGCGTTCGCCCACTTCGATGCTTTCGCGATCGCGTCGGCGTACTTGCGAACGACGTCGGGGTGCGCTTTGGCGAAGGCGTCGGTCGTGACGCACGCCGCCACCAGAAAACGCGGCGCGATCGCGTCGAACACCGGCGCCAGGACGCGCACGTCGCCGCCGCGCAGCGCCGGCGTGAGTGCCGGCTCGCTGATCGAGGCGGCGTCGAGGCGGCCGGACTTCATCGCCGCCACGTCGAGCGGGTCGGAGAGCTCGTACCAGTGGATGGATTTGGAATCCCCGCCGTTCTTGTCGATCCACGAACGGGCCGCGAAATAGCTCATGTTGCCCAAGTCGCGCGTGCCGATCGTCTTGCCGTTCAAGTCGGCGGCAGTGTGGTAGGGCGCGTCCTTGAGCACGACGAGCGCGTGGTCGGGCGTCGTGCTCACGTAGAGCGAGAGCGGCGCGATCATCACGAACGGAACGCCCTTGTCGTGCGCGATCGCGACCAGCGTCGTCGGCATCGCCGCGATCACGAGGGCGCCGCTCGCCAAAGCCGTGGCGGCGTTGTTCATGAAGTTCAGGGTGACGTTCAACCCCGCGCTCTTGTAATAACCCAGGGCCTCGGCGTAGAACGTCGGCCCGGCGGAATCGTTCGGCGCGGTGCCGCAGGGCAACGGCAAGTTTTCCGTTTGCGCGAGCGCTCGCTGCGGCACGGCCGGCGCCAGCGTCAGAGCGGCGCCGGCGGCGAGCAACGAGCGGCGCGAAAGCATAGCAGGAACGCTTTTGGCGCCGGCACCAGCGCCCCTCCCGGGCAAAGAGAAGCGGGAGCGAGCAGCGAACCGCCGGGCATGAGTCGCGTACCTGCACCGAAGATCGATCGCTCCGTCACCATGAACTGGATGGGCGACTGGGGACGAGCGAATCTGCACCGCGCGCTGGGCGTGCTGTGCTACGAGTTCAACAAGCTGGCCGGACCATACTCGAAGATCGGCATCTGGAACGGGCGCGGCGCGCTCGACAACATCCAGGCCGTCGGTCGCGGCGAGGTCGATCTGGCGCTCGTCGTGCCGCAGAACTTCATCGCGGCGGCGATGGAAGGCCGCGGACTCTCCAAAGGCGAGGCGTTCCCGCACCTGCGCGCGCTCGGTCACTATCCGCAGCACGACCGCATGATCATGGCCGTCCGCCGCGACACCGGCATCACCTCGTTCGACGACATCCGGCGCAAGAAGCCGAAGCTGCGCATCACGACCGGGGTCGACGACGGCATCACCTACATGGGTTATGCCGCGCAGCAGATGATGGCGGCGGCCGGCATCCCGCGGAAGACGTTCGAAGCCTGGGGCGGAACGTACGTCGAACGCGAGGAACCGCGCCAATGCACCGACTTGGTGCTGCACGGCGAGGCTGACGCCATCATTCAGGAAGCGGTGATGACCTACTATTGGGAAGACCTCGCCAACAAGGTCGACCTGACGTTCATCCCGATCGAGCCCAACGTGCGCGACAAACTGAAGAGCGAGCTCGGCTGGGAGTCGGCGACGCTGCGCAAGGACTACCTGCGCGGACTCGACCGCGAGATGGAGTTCATGGACTTCTCGCACTTCGTGCTGACGACGACGACGGACATGCCCGACGACATCGCCTACGCTTTGGCGTGGGCGTCGATCGAGCGTTTCGCGTCGCTCGAGATCATGTACCGGCATATCCCGCCCGAGCGCAGTCCGATCTCGTATCCGATCGACCCGGTGCTGGCGGCGCAAACGCCCATCCCGCTGCATCCCGGCGCCGAGCGCTACTACCGCGAAGCCGGCCACCTTGCGTAGCGTGCGCATCGTTGCGGCATGTGCCGTCGCGCTAGCGACGTGTTTGCTGCCGCTCGCCGGGCGCGCCGCCGATCCCTACGTCGTCAGCGTGATCCTGCCGGAAACCGGCGCCGGAGCGTTCGTGGCGAAGGTCGAGGTCAACGCGCTGACGGTCGCCGAACAGGTGATCAACAAAGCCGGCGGCGTGCGCGGGCGGCCGATCAAGTTCGACGTGCTGGACGATCAGTCCGATCCCGCCGTGGCCGTGCAGCTCTACAACAAGATCGTCGCCGGCGGTGCGCCGTTCTTTCTCGGCTCGAGTTTGTCGGCGACGTGCAACGCCACCGCCGCGCTGCTCAAGGACGGTCCGCTCCAGTACTGCTTCTCGCCCGGCATTCGCCCGGCGGCGGGCAGCTACGTCTACTCTGCCGGCGTCGACGCGTCGACGCTGCTCGGCGCGGGCTTACGCTACCTGCGCGAACGCGGCTTGACGCGGCTGGCAGTCATCACCTCCACCGACGCCACCGGTCAGGACGCCGATCGCGCGCTCGACGCGCTGCTCGCGGCGCCGGAAAACCACAGCCTCACGGTTGCCGATCGCGAACACTTCAACCCGGCCGACGTCAACGTCGCAGCGCAAATGGCGCGCTTCAAAGCCTCGGGCGCGAACGTCGTCATCGGCTGGGCGACCGGTGCCCCGTTCGGGACGATCTTGCGCGGCGTGCGCGACGAAGGCCTCGACGTGCCGGTGATGTCGACGCCCGGCAACATGCTCGCCGTCCAGTTGCGGCAGTACACCAGCATCATGCCGCAAGAATTGCTCTTTCCGAACTTGCGCTCGTTCCTGCAACCGGACCAGATGCCGAACGGACCCGCGAAGGCCGCGCTCGTGCGCTACTACGACGCGTTCAAAGCGGCCGGGCTCCATCCCAGCGGTGAAGGCCAAGTGTGGGATCAGATCTTGATCATGGTGAGCGCGGTGCAGAAGCTCGGCTTCGACGCCGGTGCCGCGCAAGTGCGTGACTACGTGAACAACCTGCAAGGCTGGACCGGCATCAACGGGCTCTACAACTACCACACCTATCCGCAGCGCGGCATCGGTATCGATTCGGTGGTCGTCTTGCGCTGGGACCCGGCCAAGGAAATCGGCATCCCGCTCAGTCAGCCCGGCGGCGAGCTACTGAAATAGCCGCGCAGTACCCGACATGTGGGGCACGAACGCGACTACACGCTGGCCATCCCGACGACCGCCGCGGCAGGCGCAAGATAACTAGTTTGCCAAGGTACCCTTCGTCAAGCTCAGGACTAAAAAGGTACATCTAGTGTCGGAGTACGAGCTCAACCGGAGCATCCACCACGTTTACACCGACCGCGATCGGACGGCTGCGTTCCGCGGCGGGGATTTCCACGCGCTCGATGCGTTCGATCTCACGACCGAAGAGCGCACCGCGCTCGAAGGGCACGACTTCCCCAAGTTGTGGTCGCTGCACGTGCATCCGGTGCTGCTGTTCCATCTCTCGGCGGTGCTCTACCCGCGCGAATGGTACCTCGCCAACGTCGTTCCGAAGATCGCCGGCGTCCCGAACAAATATTACGACTTTTACAGCAAGCGGAACGAGGCCGGCTGAGCGCGATGATCAACGTGTGGCGTTTCACGATCCTCGTGGCCGGGATCGCCGCGTGGTGGGTGATCGCCATTGTCGCGGGGGGCAACTTCATCCCCACGCCGCCGCAGACGATTGCTGCGGCGATCCAAATCGGCGGCAACGGCACGCTGGCGCAGGCCACGCTCAGCACGGCACTCGTATTCGTCAGCGGTTACCTGCTGGCGGCCGTGATCGCCATTCCGTGCGGGCTCGTCATGGGCGGCATACGCATCGTCGGCGCGGCCTTCGAACCGTACGTCGACGCCCTGAGCGCGATGCCCCGCGTCGCGTTCATCCCGCTGATCATCGTCTTTCTCGGCTTGGGTTTTCCGGCCAAGATCGTCATCGTGTTCCTCGGCGCCGCGATGCCGATCCTGATCAACACCTACGCCGGCGTACTGAACTGCGACGGCGAGCTGGTGGAGATGGCGCGCTCGGCCGGCGCCAACGGTCCGCAGATCTTTCGCAAGATCATGTTACCGGGCGCGTTTCCCTACATCACGGCCGGACTGCGCGTAGGCGCGTCGCTCGCGCTCATCAACACCGTCGTGGCCGAGCTCTACACGGCGGTGCAAGGGCTCGGCGGCCTGCTCTCCGTGTACGGAAACAGTTTTCGCATGGCACCCTACTTCGTCGTCGTCTTCGTGCTCGGTGCACTCGGCGTGATCGTAATGCAGTCGCTCAAGCTGCTCGAACGCAATGCCGACCACTGGCGTTATAACGGCAATCAATCCTAAGGAACGGACAACGTGGCTCAGATCGTTTCGGTCGTCGCTTCGACCCACAACCCGCGCATCTTCTGGAACCGCGACCAAGCGGCGCCGGCCGACATGGACGAGCTCTACGCGACGTTCGCGCACGTCCGCGACTTGCTCGCCGCCACCAAGCCCGACTTCATCGTAACGGTCGCGAACGACCACCTCGACAACTTCTTCTTCGACAACCTGCCGACGTTCTCGGTCGGTACCGGAACGAGCGCCGAGGGGCCGTTCTGGTATGAGAGCGACATCATGTCGTTGCCGAGCTACAAATTCGCCATCAACCAGCCGTTCGCGGAGTACGTCTTGCGCGACGGCGTAGAGACCGGCATTCAGTTCTCGCAAGCCCGCGAGCTGCACCTCGATCACGCCTTCACCCTTCCGCTTTCGTTCCTGCGGCCCGGCGGCGACCTTCCGGTCGTGCCGATCGTGACGAACGCCTTCGGTTACCCGCTGGCCAACAACCGGCGCTGGTACGAACTCGGGCACTTCCTCAAGCGCGTGATCGAAGCGTGGCCCGGCAGCGAGCGCGTGGCTTTGATCTGCTCGTTCAACATGACCGTCGAAGTCGGCGGGCCGCTGATGGGCAACTTCGACGCCGCCTTCTCGCGGCATCTGCTCGAGCTGATGGGCGCGGGCAAGCGGGACCAGATTCTGGAAGAGTGCACCGTGGAGCGTTTGATCCGAGCGGGCAATTCCACGACCGAGTTTCTCAACTACGTCACCGCGCTCGGCGTGGTCGAAAACCGTTTGCCCGAATTCATCCAACACAAGCCGGTCAAAGGCGTCGGTACGTGTCCGATCGCTTTCTGGACCGCGTGATCGCGAGAGGAAACGCATGAACACCGGTCGCCGAGGATTCATCGCGGCGGGCAGCGCGGCGCTCGGAACACTGGCGTTACCCCGGCGCGCCCGGGCGGCCGGTCCGTTTCGCATCATCATCACCGAGACGCAGATCCCGCTCGTCCCGAATTCGGTGACGTGGCTCGCCCTTTCGCTCGGCTACTTCAAGCGCGCGGGGGTCGACGTCCAGCTCGTGGAGGTCGGACAAACGCCGTCGGCGGTGGCGGCGCTGCGCTCGGGCGGCGGCGAGATGGCGAACATCAGCACCGACACGGCCCTGCAGCTGATCGGCCGCAACCAGATGGTCCTGCGCGGGGTCGTCTCCCCGGACCGCGCGCTGCCGTTCGTCATCGCCGCCAAAAAAACGATCGGCAAGATCGCCGATCTCGCCGGCAAGACGTTCGGCGTCGCGCGCGTCGGCAGCGTGGACTACGAGATGACGCGCGTCGTGCTGGCCAAGCTCGGCGTCAATCCCGACTCCGTGCAGTACCTGGCGATCGGTCAGCCCGACGTGCGCGCGCAGTCGCTGCTCGCCGGCCAAATCGATGCCACCACGTTCTCGATCGGCATCTTCACGACGCTGCCCGACAAGAGCAGCATCAAGGTGCTCGTCTCTCAGGCCGATTATTTCAAGAACGCGCCGTTCGTCAGCAAGCTCAACGTCGTCACCGCCGACGTCGCGAAGAGCCGGCCGGAGGACGTCGCCGCGGTGGTTCGCGGATACATTGCAGCCTCGCGCGATTTCGCGGCGCATCCGAAGATCTGGGTCGATGCGGTTGCGGCCGCGCGGCCCGACGTGACGCGCGCCGAGCTTACGGCGCTGGCCGAGTCGTACGCGCACAGTTGGAGCGTGAACGGCGGCCTGAACCTCAACACGGTGAAGTTCACGACCGACACCCTCTACCAAGGCCCCGACTTCAAGGACCTGCGGCCCGTCCCGCCGTCGGAATGGATCGATCTGAGTTACATCAAGAACGCGCTGCGAACGGTCGGGGTCGACCGCGCCGACGATCCCACGGCGTGAGCGGGACGCCGGGTACGGCCGCCGCCGCGCCCTCGTCGATCAGCCTGCGCGGCGTGGGCAAGACGTTTCGGCGCCCACGCTCGACGGCGTCCGTCGAGGCGTTGCGCGACGTCTCGCTCGACATCGAACCGAACACGTTCGTTTCGCTGGTCGGGCCGTCGGGGTGCGGCAAGACGACGCTCCTGCGCATGCTCAACGGGCTGATCGCACCCGATCAGGGGCAGATCCTCGTCGGCGGCGCCGCGCCCGCTCCGGGCCCGCACATGGGCTTCGTCTTCCAGTCGTTTCGGCTGTTGCCGTGGCGCACGATCCGCGAAAACGTGGCCTTCCCGATCGAGCTCGAGGGGATGGACGCACGCGAGCGGCGCGAGCGCGCCGACGAATATCTCGAGCTGGTCGGCCTACGCCGGTTTGCGGATTCGTATCCGGTCGAGCTTTCGGGCGGCATGAAGCAGCGCGCCGCCTTGGCGCGCGCGCTGATCGGCCACCCGCGCTACCTGCTGATGGACGAACCGTTCGCCGCCCTCGACGCGCAGACGCGCGAGTTCATGCAGATCGAGTTGTCCAAGATCTGGTGGCATCACAAGAGCATCGTGGTGTTCGTCACCCACAGCGTCGATGAGGCGGTGTATCTTTCAGACCGGATCGTGCTGCTGCGGCCGCGGCCGGGTCAAGTCGCGGAGGTCATCGACGTCAAGCTGCCGCATCCGCGTTGGGAGTACGACGTCCACGCGGATCCCGAGTTCGTTCGGCTGCGGCACTACCTATGGGAACGGATCCGCGACATGGTCGCGTCCGATCCGCAGTCGGAGTTCTACGACCGCCGTGACTGAGCGCCCCGGTCCCGCGGACCGAAGCACGCAGGTCGCCGCGGGCTCGCGCGGCATGGTCGCGAGCGGGCACGCGCTCGCCACCGACGCCGCGCTCGACGTACTGCGCGCGGGCGGCAACGCCGTCGATGCCGCGGTCTGCGCCGCGCTCGTGCTGTGCGTCGTGTGCCCGTACGCCTGCACGCTCGGCGGCGACATGTTCGCGGTCGTGTACGATCCGGCGACGATGGAGGTCGCGGGCCTGAACGCAACGGGCCGTTCGCCGCGCGCGACCCCCGCCGACGTCTCGGCCGACGACCTGCGCCTCGGCATTCTGTCGGCCACGATTCCCGGTGTCGTGCGCGGGCTCGCGAACCTGCTCGAGCGATTCGGGAGCCGCACGTTCGGCGCGTTGTTACAACCGGCCATCACCTTGGCCCAAGACGGCTTCGCCGTGCACCCGACGCTGGCCGCGAACACGCGCGAGCGGGCCGAGATGCTGGCGCGCGATCCCGGTGCCGGCGCGTTGTTCTTGCCCGGCGGCGAACCGTTGGCCGTCGGCACGCTATTTACGCAGCCGCGGCTGGCGGCCGTCTTGCGCACGCTGGCGGCGGACGGCCCGGGCGCGTTCTACGCCGGCGACGTCCCGGCGCTCATCGTCGCCGACGCGCAAGCTGCCGGCGGAACGTTCGCGCTCGACGACTTCCACGCGCACGCATCGCTGTGGCAATCGCCGGTCTCCGTCCCGTTCTACGGGCACGACGTGTGGACGATGCCGCCCAACTCGTACGGACCGACGCTCATGCTGCAGCTCGCGGAGCTCGAATCCGGACGCATCGACGCGCTCGATCCCGGCGGCGTGGAATTCATCACCCGCGGGTTTGCGGCCCGGCGCCGCGCGTACGCGCAAGCGGCGCCGACCATCGCCGATCCCGGCTGCACGACCAACGCGATCGTCATCGACGGCAACGGGATGGCCGTCTCGTTGATCGAGAGCATCTCGGCGCCGTACGGTTCGGGCGTCGTCTTGGAACGAACCGGCATCTTGCTCAACAATCGCATGGCCGGTTTCAACGCCGGCCGCGCGCACCCCAACGGCATAGGGCCGGCGAAGCGTCCGGCGAACACGCTCGCACCCTGCATGGTCACGCACGAAGGACGCCTCGTGATGAGTCTCGGCACGCCGGGCACCGTCGGTCAGACGTGCACGCTGGCGCAATTTCTGGCGCGCGTTTTCGCCTGCGGCCAGGAGCTCGCGCCGGCCGTCGACGCGCCGCGCTGGTCGGTCGACTTCGCCGGCAAGCTCGTCGTCGAGGACGGGATGGATCCGGCGGTGCGCGACGCGGTGATCGCGGCCACGCCCGACGCGCACGTCATGCGCACCGGTTGGATCAGCTTCGGTTCGATCAAAGCGGCCACGCTCACGCCGGCCGGGCTCAACGGGCTCAACGGGCTCACCGGGCTCACCGGGATCGCCGATTACCGGCGCGCGGCGACCACCGCGGGCTGGTAGGGGTATGAAGAGACCCGCATTCTTGGCCGGCGCTTTGGCAGCGTGCACTGCGCCCGCGCTCGCCGCCGATCTGCCGACCGTGCACGTCGCCGGGACCCCCGATACCGACATCACCGGTACCCTCTGGGGCGTGCACTCCGGAGCGTTCCAGCGCGCCGGGTTGAACGTGCAAGTACAGCGGCTGAACAGCGGCGCCGCAACCGTGGCGGGGGTTATCGGCGGGTCGATCGAGATCGGCAAATCGAGCATCTTCGGCTTGCTCTCGGCGTACAACAAAGGCGTGCCGCTGGTGCTCGAAGCCGAGGGCGACGTCTACGACGCGAACGCGCCCAATACGGCCTTCGTCGTAGCGAAAACCAGCTCGATCGGCGGGCCGCGGGACTTGAATGGGAAGACGATCGCGAGCCCCGCGCTCGGCGACCTGTTCGCGACGGTCAGCGCCGCCTGGATCGACGCGAACGGCGGCAATTCCAAAACGTGCAACTTCATCGAACTTCCGATCCCGTTGATCGCAAACGCGATCGTGGCCGGACGCGTCGACGGCGCGATGCTGACCGATCCGTACTTTCAGGAGGCGACCGACGGCGGCTGCCGCACCCTCGGCTACCCGTTCAACATCATCGCGCGTCGCTTCGGCGTAACGTATTACTTCTGCGCCAAGCCGTACGCCCAGGCGAACGCCGACATCCTCGCACGCTTCCGGCGCGGCCTCGCCGAAGCGACCACCTATGCGCTCGCACACCTACGGGACGTGGTCCCGGTCGTCGTCGACTACACCAAGCTGGACCGGGCGCTGGTCGAGAAAATGCCGCTCGACATCGGCGTCGGCATCGAGCCGGCCCCGCTGCAGGCCGTGATCGACTTCGCCGCGCGCATCAAGTCGATTCCGGCGGCCTTCCCGGCCGCACAAATCATCGATCCGGCCGCGCTGCACGCATAGACATATTGACTTTGTTACAAAGCTAAATTATAAAGGGGCTATGGTGTCCACCGAGCCCCTGACGGCCGGCGCGTTCCGGGATGCCCTCGGCTGCTTCGCCACCGGCGTCGCAATCGTCACCGCGTGCAACGCCGAGTCCGAACCGATCGGCATGACGATGAGCTCGTTCAACTCGGTGTCGATCGATCCGCCGCTCGTGCTCTTCAGCGTCGACCGGCGTGCGCTGAGTTTTCCCGGCATGTGCGCCGCTCGCGGCTACGCCGTCAACGTTCTCGGGCGACCGCAGGAGCATCTTTCCACCCGCTTCGCCCGTTCGCAGGCCGACAAATGGATCGACGTAACGCACTCGCCCGGTTTCGGCGGCGCTCCCGTACTGGCCGACGTTTTGGCCCACTTCGAGTGCAAGCCGTACGCGCAATACGAGGGCGGTGACCACGTCATCTTCGTCTGTGAGGTCGTGCGCGCGGTGCGCGCGGAACGCGACGAAGAACCGTTGATCTTTTATCGCGGCAAGTATCACACCATCGCCCGGCAGAGCGCCTAGCGGCGAGCGCCGGCGGGCTGCTACTTGCCCACCACCAGAATCGAGAACGAACCGGGAACCATCTGGGGGCGGCCGCCGGGGGACGGCGGCGTGAAGTCCGCGGTGACCAGCAACACGCGATTGGTTTTGGTGTCGAGCGTCAGCGTCTTGGCGCCGGCCTTCGTTTGCAGGGTTTGCTCGAGCGAGAACTTCGTCGGGCTCTCCTCTTTAACGATGGACAGCGTTCCGTCGATTTGCGCGCTGAACGCTTCCATCGTGTTCGGGTTGAACACCGCGCCGTCGCTGTCGTCGCCGATCGGGAACGTCGCGAGAATCTTGCCGCCGGCGGCGTTCAAGACGACCATCGTTTGCGGATTGCGACACGAGGCGAAGAGAATGCCGTTCTTGGCGTCGATGGCGAGCCCGGCGCACTCGGCGGCCGTGCCGGCGAGAGCGTAGCGCCCGGTCACCGTCATCGTCCGCGTGTCGACGACCGCGATCGAAGCCTTGTCCTCGAGATCGACGTAGAGCTTGCCCTTGCCGTCGCTGACCGCTTGTTCCGGTTCGCCGCCCAGGTCGATCGTGCCGAGCACGGTGCCGTTCGCGGCGTCGATGACGGTGACGTTCGGCGCGCTATGGCTCAAGATATACACGCGGTGGTTGAACGGGTCGCCGGCGATCGGGTCGGGGTCGCCCTGCACGTCGATCGTCTTGATCGGTTGGAGCGAGCGCGAATCCCACATCGCGACCGGCTTGCTGCCGGCGAAGCCGTGATGCGTCGCCTGGTCGACGACGGCACCGTGCGCCGTCGTCTCCGCGATCGCGCCGACCGGCGCCAGCGTGTCCAGATCGTAGACGGTCATCTGGCCCTGCGGACCGATGCGCGCGACGTACAGACGGCGCGCGACCGGATCGGCGTACACGTAGTCGAACCGGCCTTGGTCGCCGCCGACCTTCTTCGTGACGAGCACCCGGTACGGCGCCGACGTCTGGGCCATGCTCGCGGGCATGGTCGAGAAAGCGACAACGGCGGCGAGGACGCCGGTCAGTACGGCAAACCGCATCCGATATCTCCTCGTGAAACAGAATGCGCGCCAGCCGCCGGATCGCTCCGGCGGCTGGCAGGGTTGTACCGCGAAGCGCTTGCTAGAGCTTCTTGATCGCGCTGACGCGGATCGTCCGCCCGAACGGCGCGGAGAGGCCGCGGCCCGGACCGTTGCTGTAGCTGATGGTACCGTTGGGGTTGATCGTCTGCTGGACGGGGACGTTGCCCTGGTTGTAGACCGCGTGGGCCAGCTGCGCGCCCCAGTTTTGGTTGGTGAGGTTTTCGACGTCGACTTGCAGCGCCCAGCCGTTGCCCAAGCCGAGCTTCCCGCCGCCGTCGAGCAGCACGTAGGCCGGGGCGTTGTAGGAGTTGCCGTAGCCTTCGTAGTCGACGCCCAAGCGCAATAGCGTGTCGTGCTTGAACGCGTACTGGAAGTTCGCGTACCCCTTGGTGTACGGATACCCGTAGTCTTGTTCGCCGTCCGACGTGTACGTGCCGAGCTGTTCGAACGACAAGGGCAGATTCACGTAGTAGAGCCGGTTCATCGTGGCCGTGACGTTGTAGCCGAAGCCCACGGTCGGCAAGTTGGCGACGTAGATATCGAAGCCGCTCGACCAGCGGCCCGAACCGTTGAGGTTGATCTCATCGAAGTAGGAAACGTTGGTGGGGTAGCCGGGCGGCGGCGGGATCGCGGTCTGCGTCTGCAGCCACGTGTTGTGCACGAAGTCGCTGAAGATGTCGAGCGAGAAGACGGTGCCGTTCTTCAGGCGGTAGTCGCCGCCGAGATCTTCCGCCACGATCTCCTCCGGCAAGATGTTCGGGTCGGGGACCGTGAACGCGTAGCCGTTCGTCGCGGTCGTCTGGCTCACGAGCCCCGAGACGAGGCTCGCGTACGGAACCGAGATCGACGAACCACCGGTCAGGCGGATCGCCAGATTGGCCTCCGGCCGCCACACGAAGCCGAAGTGCGGGTCGTAGTGTTCCGCGCCGTTGATGAACGGCGAGAGCACGATCGGCGCGAGCCCGAGGTTGATCGGATCGCCCGCCGCGATCTGCTGCGCGCCGAAGGAGGCGAGGAAGTCCGGGTTCTCCTGCTGGCCGAGGATCTTGTAGACCGTGTAGTAGTTGCCGAAGTCGAACTCGAGCTTGGGCGTCAGTTGGAACTGGGCCGTGAGCGCGAACGAGGTCACCGAGTTGAACGTCTCGGGGATCGCAAGCGGGGTGGCTTTGTACCCCGCTACCAAACCGCAACCCGGCTGGAAACCCGGATCGGACGCCGAGGCCGGCGGCGCACCGCCGGCTTGCGTGAACGCGCAGCCCGGGGTCAGCGCCGAGAGATCGCCCGAATAGCTGGTCGTGTCGTTGTAGTAGTGGTCGACGCTGAGGTTGTAGATGTTGTCCCCGACGGGGTGGATGTAGTCGAACGTGTAGCCGCCGAGTTTGTCGTATTCGAGCGCGTCGGTCGGCGTGCCGAAGCCCCAGAAGGCGGAGTTGTTCTGCGCCGTCGACGTCGTGAAGCACGGCGTGGCAATCGAGCAGGCCAGCCCGTTGGCCACGTTGGTGATCGGGAACATCGCCGGACCCAGCCCGTTGACGAAGCCCGTCATGCCGTTCGCCGAGCCGTACTGGTAGCACGGCCCTTTCGCGCCGCCGGCGGCCGTCGGCGAGACGAACTGCAACTGACAGTTCGCGTTGCTGATGACTTCGTACGACGGCTGCGCCGTCGCGCCGTTGGCGTAAATGGACGTCGCCGGCAAGCCGTTGCTGAGGCGCGTGATCGTCGCCGTGTAGGGCCGCAGTAAGAGCGTATCGTTACCGATCGTCGTCTTGAAGTCGAGGTTGAAGTTCGGGTTGTTGTTGGAAACGTTCACGCCCGGGAAGAACGTGTAGAGCGGGACGTTGGTCTGGCCGGCGATTCCCGGCAGGAACGGCGAGTTGTAGCTCGAGTTGAGCGCGCAGTTTGCGGGATTGGTGATCCCCACGCCTTTGGTGACGCAGGCCGGGATCGTCGCGAAGCCGACGAACTGGCCGAACGACGAGCCTTCCGGAGACAAGGTCGACTGGAGGCCGAAGAACTCGAATCCGAGCGAGGTCGCGTCGGAGAACTTGTAGCGTGCCTTGAAGAGTTGTGAGTCGAGGATATACGGGCTCGAGAGGCTCTGGCTGTACCCGACGACGTTATTCGTCAGGTAGGGCGTGTAGTAGCCGAAGTCGGCGCTCGGGCGCGTGCCGGTAATGCCGTAGCCGTTCTGGTCGTACGACGCGCCGTCGTAGCCGCTGAACGACTTGCCGATCACGAACGAGAAGTTGCCGGCGTTGAGGGTCACGAGGCCGGTGTAGAAACTTCCGCGGTAGTTATCGAAGCCGGCCTGGAAATAGCCCGTGTCCTTGGCCGTGAAGTCCGGCGTGCGGAGGTTGATCGAGCCGACGGCCGACTCGCCGGCGGTCGGGCCGTTGAGGCCCGCGCCCTGCAGCACGTCGATGCCGCCGAGCAGCCCGGTGTCGCTGAACTGCCCGAGGAACGTGCCGGAGACGCCGCTCGAGATCGGATGGCCGTCGACCAGCACCAGCGTTTCCTGACCGAGACCGTGGAGGCGCGGGAAGCTGTTGTCCGTCGACGAGTTCGTCGACGCCACGAGACCGGGAATGGTCGCCAGCAGCCGCGGCAGTTCGGGCACGCTGCGCTCCTGGATGAAGGCCTGCGGCACCGTGACCGCTGCGCTCGACGTGATGTTGAACTTCGCCGCGTTCTGCGCGGTCGCCGAGGCGGTGCGTCCGATGACCTGGAGGTTGCTCAGCGAGGACTCGGTGAGTTCGACGTTCACGGTCTCGGCAGTGCCGATGCCGACCACGACCTGCGTCGAACCACTCTGATAGCCGCCCTTGTTCACCGTTACGGTGTAGACGCCGGGCGGCACGGCCACCGAGAAGTTGCCCGACGAATCGGTCGTCGCCGAGGCATGCGTGGGACCGTCGAGGACGACGTCGGCACCGGCGAGCCCGCCGGAGACGTCTGATCCAGTCACGTGCCCCGATACGGTGGCCGAGCCGGAAGCCTGCGCGACGCTGGTCTGCGCGAGCGCCGCACTTGCGGGACCGATGAGGAAAACGACCGCCACGGTAAGGGCAGCCGCGACACGGTAAAAAGCGTGCACGGAGTACTCCTTTTCGGACTTGGACGCCGGCGCGAACGCAGGCTTACGGAACCTTCGACACAAAGCTAGTTTACTCCTTATAGGCAATTTAATGTTCAGGGTCATGGGCCATTGGTGCAGCTTGGAACGGGCGGTGTGTTCCAAACACATAGGAGTGCATTTTCAACCGCGCAAACGTCGCCGCGAGCGAAGCAATTTTCGCAGAGAGGCGTCGATTCGAACATCAAGAAGGCGCAGCCAAATGCTCAAGCCTCTGCTCGTGCTCTTCGCACTACTGTCGGTTACTTCGCAGATCTCGTTCGCACAAGCTCCGACGCCGATCATCGTCGCCGGACCGCCGGACGAAGGGTTCAAAGACGTCTATTACGGCGTACAATCGGGATTGTTCGCCAAATACGGACTCGACGTTCAGCCTCGCATCGTGCACGGCGGCGCGGTCGTGCTCGCCGGACTCGCCGGCGGATCGTACGACGTTGCGTTCACCAATCTGGTACCGGTCCTACAGGCGCACGCGCACGGACTGCCGTTTCAAATCATCGCGCCCTCGACGATCTTCACCAGCGAGCGTCCGCAGAACGAGATGATCGTCGCCAAGGATTCGCCGTTGCGAGTTGCGCGCGACCTCAACGGAAAAACGATCGGCACGCAGTCGCTCCAAGATCTCAACTCCGTCGCAATGCGGGCCTGGATCGACAAGAACGGCGGCGACGCCGCCAGCGTCCACGTCATCGAAGTGCCGTCGGTCGCGGCGGTTGCGGCGCTGACCTCGCACCGCATCGATGCGATGTCGCTCTCGGAGCCGCTCCTCACCGAGGCGCTGGACACCGGCAAGGTCCGGATATTCGCGAAACCGCAGGCCTCCATCGCCGAGCGCTTTCAGGCGCAAGCATTCGTCGCCGACGCCACGTTCGTCGCGGCGCACACCGACGAGATGGAGCGCTTCGCCAAAGCGATGCACGAGTCGGCGGTCTACAACAACGCCCATCTGGCCCAGACCGTCGGCTTGGTTGCTTCATTCACTTCCATACCCGCCGACGTCATCACGCGCACGGTCCGCTCGCTGGACGGGGAATACGTGACGCCGCGGACTATCCAACCGCTGATCGACTTCGCGGCCAAGTACGGGATGATTCCCCAGTCGTTCCCGGCTGAGGACATCATCAGCCCGGCCGCGCTGAAACCCCCGCGTTAGGAGCCTCCGATGCCAGACATCATCAACTACGAAGTGGCCTGTTTGCAGACGATCACGCGGCAGGTGTCGCTCACCGACGACGAGCAGCTCGACCGCGACATCCGCGCCAACATCAAGCGCATCTGCGATCTGATCGACTACGTCACGTCGTTCGGGAACTCCGACGTCAAGCTCGTCGTAACGCCGGAGTATGCCGTCAACGGCAACTTCCGGGTGATCAACCTCGACGCGTGGTGCCGCATCGCGACGACCGTTCCGGGCCCCTACACCGATATCTTCGCGGAGAAGGCCAAGGCCCGCAAGATCTATCTTGCCGTCAACATGCTCGAGGTGCACCCCGATTTTCCGCGCCGCTTCTTCAACTGCTCGATGCTGTTCGGCCCCGACGGCAACATCCTCATAAAACACTGGAAAAACAACAACAATTGCTGGGTTTTCCCGTACACGACGCCGGCCGACATCTACACCGAATTCGTGGCGAAATTCGGCCGTGAGAACCTGTTTCCGGTGGCCAAGACCGAGATCGGGAACATCGGCCTGCTGACCTGCGGCGAGCTGGGTTTCCCCGAGAACGCGCGCTGCACGATGATGAACGGCGCCGAGGTGCTCTGCCATCTCACCTCCGAGCCGAACAACATGAGCCACGGCGACTCGCGCAACTGGAAGGGCTTGCGGACCGCGCGCGCCTACGAAAACAAGTGCTACCTCGCCGCGGCCAACATCGGCATCTACGAAGGCGGTCTGCGCGGCCTGAACGATTCGCACGGCGATTCGGTGATCCACTACTTCGACGGCTCGATCATGAACGAGATCCAAGGCCCGGGCGAAGCCACGATCAAGGGCCGCGTCAACCTCAACGATCTGCGGCTCTCGCGGACGCGGCCGTTCCACCCGACGTCCATCCGGGCCCAGCTCTACGCCAAGGAGTACGCGAGCTGGCCGAGCTGGCCCAACGACGGTTTCGCCGAGAAGCCGATCGAGAGCATCGAGGACACGCGCGCGATCTTTCGCGCGCTGGTCAAGGAGCGGCAAGAGCGCGGAATCGACCGCGCGCCGTACGATTTCAACCGTTAAATATTGACTTTGTTACAAAGCTATCTTATAAAAAAGACAGTACTTTTAAGCTCACACTTTAAGGAAGCGTTATGCGCGACGGATTTCGGGTCATCGACGTAGACAGCCACGTCACACCTTCGATGGAAGTGTTGCACCGGTACGCGGGCAAAGCGATCCGCGAGCGCTGGGACGCGTTCTCGCCGTTCATGCGGGAGATGAACTCGCCCCCCGGCCGGGGTCACCCGCTCGGGCCGTGGCACACGATCAAGGTCAACCCGATTCCGTACAACCGGATCGCCGGTCAGAAACCGGGCGTGGAATTGATCGAGAAGGGCGGCGCCGGCGCCGTTGAGGGCCGGGTCGAGAACATCTCGTCCGAGGTTTGCCACGAGCGCATCCAACACGACAACCCGGAAGGCCGGCTCGAAGACATGACGCTGGAAGGCGTCGACGTCAACGTGCTGATCCCCGGCACGTGGGCCCCGGCGTCGAGCTCGTTCGAGCCGGCCCTGACGACCGGTCTCTACGACGCCTACCACACGTACATGCGCGACTTCTGCAGCCCTGACACCAACCGGCTGAAGGGTCTGTTCCTCGCGCCCGGCGGAGACGTAGCGTGGGCCGTCGCGGAACTGAAGAAAATCGGCAGCGAACCCTGGGTCAGCGCGGTGTGGCCGTCGCTGCCCGAAGGCATGCCGATCGACGACCCCGACCTCGACCCGCTGTGGGAAGTGATGAACGATCTGCATCTGCCGATCATGCATCACAGCTTCTTTTACGAGCCGCCCTACTTCCCGGGAGCGCGCGACATCTGGGGCAATGCCGCGGTGGCGCGCACGGCGGCCCATCCGTGGGGCGCGCAGCGCTCGCTGGCCTACGTGATCGCCGGCGGCATCCTCGACCGCTACCCCAACATCAAGGTCGGTTACGCCGAGACCGGCCACGGCTGGCTGCCGTGGTGGCTGCTGCGCCTCGACAGCCAGATCCACTATGTCAAGGGCGTCGTACCGAAACTGAAATACCTGCCGACGGAATATGCGAAGATGGGGCGCATCGCGTGCTGCATCGAGGCCCACGAAGGGCCGTTGATGACCAAGGCGGTGTTCGACATCCTCGGCGACAAGTGCCTGATGTACTCCTCGGACTTCCCGCATCCGGAGTGCGACTGGCCGCACTCAGTCGACAACGTGCTCAAGTGGAAAGACGTCTTGGGTGCCGAGCGCATGCGCAGCCTGCTCTCCACGACCGCCGACGCCTACCTGCGCATGGGCGCACTCTCGACCCGATGAAGG
Source organism: Candidatus Lustribacter sp. (assembly GCA_049512335.1). Taxonomy (GTDB): domain Bacteria; phylum Vulcanimicrobiota; class Vulcanimicrobiia; order Vulcanimicrobiales; family Vulcanimicrobiaceae; genus Lustribacter. The sequence goes on along the minus strand of JBEKXE010000007.1, from coordinate 28,765 downwards.
CAACTGCGTGGACTACCGCACCGCGATGACCTACGTGGAGGCGGCGAAGCGCATCGCCGCCGAACGCGGCGGGGAGTGCAGCGTGGCCGTGCTCGATGCGGCGGGGCATCCCGTCGTCATCGCGCGCGGCAAGCCCGATGCGTGGCACGGTCCGTACATGGCGGCCGGGAAGGCGCGTCTCGCCGCCGCGTTCCGCAAGTCGACGAAACAGTTGCTCGAACAATGGGCCGACCGTCCGCTGTATCCGATGAGCCTGACCGAAATCATTCCCGGCGGCGTCACGCTGAACCCGGGCGGTTATCCGATTTTCGCCGACGGCGAATGCATCGGCGCGATCGGCGTCGGCGGCGGTTCGCCCGAGGTCGACGACGCGGTCGCGCGCGACGCGGTCGCGGCCGTAGCGGGGACGCATGCATGACCAAGGTTCCGATTCGCACGCCGGGCGCGCCGCCGCCGACCGGCCCGTTCAATCACGCCATCCGTTACGGCAATCTCGTCTTCACGTCCGGTCAAGCCGGACGTAATCGTGAGACCGGGCAGATGGGCGACGTTGCCGACCAGGCGCGGCGCATCTTCGCGAACATCTCGGCCGTGCTCGAAGCCGCCGGGACGTCGCTCGAACACGCGATCAAGGTGACGGTCTTCATGCGCAACGTCGCCGACCGCGAGGCCTTCAACGCCGTGTACGCGGAACTGATGCCGCAACCGTATCCCGCCCGCACGGCGGCGTTCTGCGAGTTGGGAAATCCGGACATGCTGGTCGAGATGGAGGTCGTCGCCGGTGTCCCCGGCTGACGGAAAGAGAATGGCGATGAAGACCGGCCGCGCCCACACGGAGTCGCTGCGCGATGGACGCTTGGTTTACATCGACGGACGGCGGGTCGACGACGTTACCGTCGATCCGGCATTTCGCAACGCCGTCGCGTCGATCGCAGGGTTGTACGACCGGCTGGGCGCGCCCGACGCCGCCGCGCGGATGACGTACGCGGGCGACGACGGCCGGCGCTTCAACCGCATTTGGCAGCTGCCGCGCAACCACGCCGATCTGGTCGAGCGGCGGCACGCGCTCGAAGCCTTGGCCGAGATGCATGCCGGCTTCATCGGCCGCGGTCCCGATCACGTTGGATCGTGCATCGCCGGATTGTACATGGGGTTGCCGGTGTTCGAGAGCTACGACCCCAAACGCGCGTCGGCGGTCGCCGAGTACTATCGCTACGCCCGCGACAACGACATCTACCTCACCTATGCGCTGATCAACCCGCAGGCCGACCGGTCGAAGGGCGCGTCCGAACAGAGCACGGAGTTCCTCAGCGCGGGGGTCGTCGACCGCGACGCGCGCGGAATCACGGTGCGCGGGGCCAAGATGCTGGCCACCGGCGCCCCGATGGCCAACGAGATCTTCGTCACGTGCATTCAGCCGCTGCGGCCGGGCGACGAAAAGTACGCCCTCTCGTTCGTGCTGCCGTTGGGAACGCCGGGGCTGAAGATCCTCTCGCGCAAATCGTACGAAGAGAACGCCGCGTCGACGTTCGACAACCCGCTGGCCGCCCGTTTCGACGAAAACGATGCGGTGATCTATTTCGACGACGTGCTCGTGCCGTGGGAACGGGTCTTCGTCGACTCCGATCTCGAGATGTGCCAGCGGCAGTTCCACGCAACCCCGGCGCACGTCTACCAGAACTATCAGTCGATGATCCGGCTCACCGTAAAGCTGCGCTTCCTGCTCGGGATCGCGCGCCGCATCGCGGAGACCAACGGCATCATCGGTTTGCCGCCGGTACGCGAGATGCTCGGGCAGCTGGCGGCAGAGACGGCGATGGTCGACGCGCTGGTGGTCGCGATGGAAGCGAAGGGACAAGCCTACGGATCGTACTTCATCCCCGATCACCACACGCTCTACGCGGCGCAGGTGCTCACCCAGCAGCTCTACGCGAAGGTGGCCCACACGCTGCGCGAGCTGGCCGGCGGCGGCATGATCATGCAGCCGTCGACCTTCCGCGATTTCGACAACCCCGAGATCGCCGAAGTGATCGAGGCCACACAACAGTCGCCGCGCAGCAACGCGCACGACAAGGTCAAGTTCTACAAGCTGGCGTGGGACGCGGTCGGTTCGGAGTTCGGCTCGCGGCACGTGCAGTACGAGATGTTCTACGCCGGCGCGACGTTCGTCACGAAGGCCCATTCGTTCCGCACCTACGATTGGGACCGGGCCGCGGGGCTCGTCGACGCCATGCTCGCGGGCTACGATCTGCCCGCTCCCGCGGGACCCTTGGCCGCGGCGCGATAAGTACTCCGCGATGAGCTCATCGGTCTTGACGGCACCCGGCGTCCTCGACACGCGCTTCCGTTCCGCGCTCGCCCGCATGGCGCAGCGCGGACGTTTGCGCGCCTACACGGCGCCCGTCGACGTCGAGCTCGAGACCGCCGGCATCATGAAGCGGCTCGACGGCGGGCCGGCGCTGCTGTTCACCAACGTGCGCGGGCACGCGATCCCGGTCGTCGGCAACCTGCTCGCCGCGCGCGAGAACTGCGAAGCCGCCTTCGGCGTCGACTACATCACGATTCGCGAGTTCATCGTGCGCGCGCTGGCCGGCCCGCTGCCGCCCGAGCGCGTCGCGAACGCCCCGGTGCAGCGCCACACGATCACCAGCGGCATCGATGTCGGACGTTTGCTGCCGGTGCTCAAACACACCGCTGCCGACTCGGGCCGCTTCATCACGGCCGGTGTCGTCGTAACGCGCGATCCGGAAACGTCGGTCTACAACGCGTCCTATCACCGCTTGCAACTCGCCGGCCCCGACACGACCGCGATCCAGCTCGACCTCGGACGGCATCTGCGCGTGGCCTGGGAGCGGGCGCGGGCACGCGGCGAGGCGTTGCCGATCGCCGTCTGCATCGGAACCGACATCGCGCTGCAATACACCGCGGCGACGATGGGTTCGCAGATGCCGGAAAACATGGACGAGCTGGCCGTCGCCGGTGGTCTCGCGGGCCGGCCGCTGCCGGTGACCGGCGCGATCACGCAGCCGCTGATCGTGCCGGCCGAGAGCGAGATCGTGCTCGAAGGGCGCATCCTTCCCGACCGCCTGGTTCCCGAGGGGCCGTTCGGCGAATTCGTCGGCTATCTCTCGACGCCGGGCGAAGCGCCGCTGGTCCAGATCACCGCCGTCACGCACCGCACGGCGCCGATCTACCACGCCATCAACGGCTACGGCCGCGAAACCGTGATGCTGCGGAAGTACGTGCTCGAGGCGAGTTTGTTGAAGGTGCTCACCGCGTCCGTTCCGATCGTGGTCGACGCCGAGATGACCGCCGGCGGGTTGCACCGCTTCCACGCCGTCATCCAGGTCCGGAAAACGGGTCCGCAGCACAACGGCCTGCAGCGCAACGCGATCCTGGCGGCCTTCGGCGCGCTGAAGGATCTCGATCTGGTCACGGTCGTCGACGACGACATCGACATTCGCGATCCGGCCGACGTCGAGTACGCGATCGCGACGCGCATGGAAGCGTCGCGCGATCTGTTCACGATCCCGAGCGCCCGCGGCCACGAATACGTGCGCGTCGGCCAGAACGGCATTCGCGCCAAGCTGGGCATCGACGCGACCGTGCCGTTCGAAGAACGCGCTCGTTTCGCGCGCGCGCAATTCGCGCCGGTCGACGTGCGCGACGATGCGCTCGATGCCGACGCGGGCCGCCTGCGGGCGCTCATCGAAGCGGGCACCGTATGAAACAGCGCCGGCAAACCGTCTCGAAACCGCAGCTGCTGGTCGACGGCAGCGATTCCGCTTTCCGCTCGTTCATTCACGACTTTCTGGCGTTTTCCGCGCTGGTCAGCGACATCCGGTCGGGGTTCGGCGCATATCTCGGCCTGACGGGGATCGGTTACACGACGCTGATCTCGATCAGCCACCTGCAAGGACGTCAGGGCATCGGCATCAACGCCATCGCCGAACATCTGCACCTCTCGGGCGCGTTCATCACCACGGAGGTCGCGAAGCTGGTCCGCGCGGGTCTGGTGCACAAGGGCGTGAACCTCAAGGACAAACGGCGCGTGTTGCTCACCGTGACGCCGGCCGGCCGCAAGATGCTCAACGATCTCGCGGTGATGCAGGCGCCGGTCAACGACGCGCTCTTCGACTGCCTCAACGCCGCGGAATTCGCGCAGTTGCGCAACCTGCTGGCGCGCCTGGTGCCCTGCGGCACGCGCGCGCTCTCGCTGCAGTCCTATCTGATGTCCCCGCAAGACCGCGAGGCCGACGCTTAAGCCCGTCCGGTCTCAGCGGCCGAACGATACCATCATCGACTCGGCCTTCATCGGCTTGTCGATTACGCCGTAACGCAGCGCCACATCGATCATCGGCTGCAGATCCTTGGGGTCGAGCGTAAGCGCTTCGGTCGAACGCGCCATGTTCGCGAGCACCGCCGGATCGACGCCCCAGAACGGCGCCACGACGGCGACGGTTTCGGCTTGGTGCGCAACCGTGTAGGCGGTCGAGTCGTGCATCGTCCGCGCAAACCGGGCCAGCGCGTCGCGATGCTGGCCGATGAAGCTTTCCATCGCAAAATAGCACGTCACGAGAAAGCGCTTCGCGATCGCGGTGTTGGGCCGGCCGAGCACGCGGACTTTCCCGGTGGCAAGCGCGTTCGCCAAGAACGGATTGGGCAGGCCGACGGCGGCGATCCGCCCGGCTTCGAGCGCGGCCAGGTCCGAAGCGATCGGCAGCTCGACGAACTTCGTCGTCTTCGAATCGCCGCCGTTGGCGTCGATCCACGCGCGGGTCGACACCTCGAAGTAATCTTTCAGCGACGGCGAGGCCAGCGTCTGGCCGTTGAGGTCGCGGCCCGAGGTGATGGGCGAATCCTTGAGCACGATCAGCGCGCCGCTCGGATCCTCACCCACGGTCAGTTCGGCCGGCGCGATGAGCATCACCGGAACGCCGCGACTGCGCGCGCTGATCAGCGGTAAGACGCTCGACCGGCCGACGTCGAGCGAGCCGCCGATCACGGCCGAGGTCACCGCCGAACCGGAGGTGAGCTTTTCGATGTCGACGTCCAGGCCGGCTTTGGCGAACATGCCGGTCGCCTTTGCCCACAGCAGCGGCGTGACGTCATCGGCGGCATTCGTGCCGACGCGCAACGGCAACCCGCCGCTTTGCGCCGCAGCCGGGCGAGCGATTCCGCTCACGGCCCCGGCCGCGAGCGCGCACGAGAAATCGCGCCGGTTCATACTTCTTTGCCGATCAGGTGATCGAGCGAGAAACGCCCGCCGCCGCGAAAGAAGATCGCGAGCGCGAGCAAGAACAACAGCAGCGGAAACTCGTTGCCCTTCTGCGTCCAGAAATATCCGTATTTGTTTTGGATGCCGAAGGCGATCACCGCCATCTCGCCGATGATGAACGCCGCGGCGACGCGCGTGAACAGGCCCAACGCCAGCGCGATCGCGCAGAAGCATTCGGTGAATCCGACCAGCAGCGCCCAGAACCCCGGCGGATGCATGCCCATACGGATCATCACTTTTTCGTTGCCGGCGAGGCCGCCGTAAAACAGCTTTTGGATGCCGTGCGGCGCGAGGATCGCCCCCGTGCAAAACCGCATGAACGCGTAGCTGTAGGGTGCGAGGGCGCCGTAGATTTTGCCCAGGCCGGGGATGACGGAGCGGGATTCGGTCGCGGTGTCGTTCATATAAACCTCATGCGCGTTCGAACCGACAGTATCGACCTGCCGCGGGATGGCGGCGTCATGCGCGTCATGCGCGCGCGACCCGCCGACGACCTGCCGCGGCCGGCGCTGGTCTTCTACTCCGACATCTTTGCGCTGACCGAGTCGACGCAGCGCATGGTGGTGCGCTTTGCCGGCTACGGCTTCGCCGTCTTCGCACCCGAGATCTATTGGCGCTTCGAGCCGCCGGGGACGGCGTACGTCTTCGACGACGCCGGGCGCGACCGCGGCCAGGCCTGCGCGAACCGCATGCGAGTGCGCGATTTCGACGACGACATCGGCGTGCTGCTGGCCCACGTCGCCGCCGCCGGCGGCGTGCGGGCCGAGGCGATCGGGGCGGTCGGCTGGTGCCTGGGCGGCCACGTCGCGTTCCGCGCCGCGTTCTCGCCGCGGGTGAAAGCGACGGCTTGCTTTTACCCGACGGGCTTGCACGACGGCGAGTTGGCGGGCGACGGCGACGCCGGTTCGCTCGCGCGCGCGAGCGAGATCACGGGGCCACTGTTGACGATCTTCGGCAGCATCGACCCGCACACCGACGCCGCCGGGCGCGCGGTCGTCGAACGCGGACTGCAAGCGGCGGGGATTCGCCGGCGCACCTCGCTCTACGAAGCCGAACACGCGTTCATGCGCGACGTCGGTCCACGCTACGATCCCGCCGCAACGGACGCCGCGTTCGCGGAAGCGCTCGAATGGTTCCGCGCCGCCGGGCTGGAACCGTAATTCATGGCGGATCACGATCACGAGCACGGCTCGGAGCTCGGCGAGATGCAGCTCCGCGTGCGTGCGCTCGAAACGATCCTGATCGAGAAGGGCTACGTCGATCCGGCGGCCCTCGACGCGATCGTCGAGACGTTCGAAACGAAAATCGGCCCGCGCAACGGCGCGCGCGTCGTCGCGCGCGCCTGGAGCGATCCGGATTTCAAGATGCGCCTGCTCGCCGGCGGCACGGCGGCCGTGAACTCGTTGGGCTTTCAGAGCCCGGTCGGCAGCCACCTGATCGTGGTCGAAAACACGCCGCGCGAGCACAACATGGTCGTGTGCACGCTTTGCTCGTGCTATCCGTGGGAAGTGCTCGGGCTGCCGCCGGTGTGGTATAAGTCCGCGCCGTACCGCTCGCGCGCCGTGCGCGACCCGCGCGGCGTGCTGGCCGATTTCGGCGTGACGCTGCCCGCGGATACCGACGTCCGGGTATGGGATTCCACCGCCGAGACGCGCTTTCTCGTGCTGCCGATGCGGCCGGCGGGCACCGAGGGCTGGAGCGAAGAGCGGCTCGCCGAGCTCGTCACGCGCGACAGCATGATCGGGACCGGTCTGGCACTGACGCCGGCGGTGCCGTCCTGAACTCGATTCACGACCTCGGCGGGATGGACGGTTTCGGTCCCGTCGTCGAAGAGCCGAACGAACCGCCGTTCCACGAACCGTGGGAAGGCCGCGTGCTGGCGATGCAACGCGCGCTCGGCTATGCCGGGCTGTGGACGATCGATCAATCGCGCGCGTCGCTCGAAGCGCTGGACCCGGTCACGTATCTGAGCTCCTCGTATTACGCGAATTGGTTTCGCGGCGTCGAACACCGCGTGCAGTCGCACGGCCTCGTCGGTGCCGACGAGATCGCTGCCGGCCGGTCGCTGCGTCCCGGCGTAACGCTGCCGCGCACGCTCGAGCCGGCCGGCGTCGCCGGTCTCAAACGCGGCGAATACGAACGTCCCGCTTCGGCACCGGCCCGGTTCGCCGCCGGCGACCGCGTGCGCACGCGCAATCTCAACCCGGTCACGCACACCCGCCTGCCGCGTTACGCGCGCGGCAAAACGGGCGTCGTCGAAGCGATTCGGGGCTGCCACGTCTATCCCGACACGGCCGCGATCGGTGCGGGCGAGAACCCGCAGTGGCTCTATACGGTCGTGTTCGACGCGCGCGAGCTGTGGGGCGATGACGCCGACCCGGCGACCCGCGTGTCGATCGAAGCGTTCGAGCCGTATTTGGAACCGGCGTGAACGAGCCGGCCTTTCGCGAACCCTGGGAAGCGCAAGCGTTTGCGATGACGCTCGCGCTGCACGAGCGCGGCGCGTTCACCTGGAACGAATGGGCGTCGGTACTCGCCGCCGAGATCGAGCGCGCGCGGCACGACGGCGATCCCGACACCGGCGAAACGTACTACCGGCATTGGCTCGCCGCGCTCGAACGCATCGTGGCCGAAAAGGGCCTCACCGATGCGGCCGCGCTGGCGCGCTATCACGATGCCTGGGACCATGCCGCGGATCGCACGCCGCACGGGTCGCCGATCGTGCTCGCGGCCGAAGATTTCGCGTAAGCGGTTCACTTCGGCCGCAGTCGCGGGAAGAGGTCGAAGGCGTTCTCGCGTTCGATCGCGCGCAACGCCGGAGGGTCCAATCCGCAACGCTGCAATCCGTCGATCGTCGCGCTCGGCGCCATGAACGGGTAATCGGTGCCGAACAGCAGATGCCCGGTGGACGTCAGGGTCGTCAGCGCGGCCACGGCGGCGGGATCGGTCGCCAGCACGACGTCGAAATAGAGCCGGCGCAACAGCTCGCGCGGATCCGCGGCGACGCGCTCGCGCACGGCGGCCGAGCGGGCGTGCGACGTCTCGGCGATGCGGCCGGCGAGCATCGGCACCGTTCCGCCGCCGTGAGCGAAGATCCAGCGAACGTTCGGACAGCGCGTGAACGTCCCGCTGAAGAGCAAACTCGTGACGGCGCGGGTCGTATCGAACGGGAACTCGGTGACCGACGGCGGGATGTCGTCGACGAACGCGCAGCATGCGGGCTTGGTCGGATGAAAGAAGACGCGCGCCTGCCGGCGTTCGAGCTCGTCGAAGACGGGCGCGAAGCGCGCGTTCCCGGGCCACAGATCGCCGTAGCTCGTGAGCAGTCCGATGCCGTCCAGCCCGAGCGTGTCGAAGACGTACGCGATTTCTTCGAGGCTGCCGTCGACGTCCGGCAGCGGCAACGCCGCAAACACGCCGAACCGTTCGGGATGGCGTTGCACGAGCGACGCCCCGTACTCGTTGCAGGCGCGCGCGAGCCGGCGGCTCTCGAGCGGATCGCCGAACCACACGCCCGGCGTGGAAACCGACAGCAGCGCGCTCGCGATGCCGCTGCGGTCCATTTCGGCGAGCGACGTTTCGGGCGTCCACGCCGACATCACGGTCGGCGGCGAATTGAGCCCGCGCGCGATGTCGGCGGATTTCGCCGACCACCACGCCGGGGGAACGTAATGGTGATGAACGTCGACGCGCTGCGATGCCGGCACGCTCGCCTCGTTCGCCCTTGACCTTTAGCCGCCTCGCACCCATACTAGGATTTGATGCTGACGCATGAGGAAAATGAGCGTTTGACCAGGGTCGGAAGCGGCACGCCGGGCGGCGAGCTGCTGCGGCGGTACTGGCAGGCCGTGTGCCCGACCGCGGAGCTCACCGGCGGCGTGCGCAAGAAACGCATCCGCATCCTCGGTGAAGACTTGGTCGTCTTCCGCGCCGACGACGGCAGCTTCAAGTGCGTTTCCGAACGCTGCGAGCACCGTAGCGCGTCGCTCTTTTTCGGCTTCATCGAGCCGGACGGCATTCGCTGCTGCTATCACGGCTGGAAATACGATTGCGACACCGGCCAGTGCACCGAACGGCCCTTCGAGCCCACGCCGCCGCACGCCGGCATCCGCGTGAACGCGTATCCGGTCGAAGCGTACGGCGGGCTGCTCTTCGTGTACATGGGCCCCGATCGCAACGCGGCGCCGCTATTACCGCACTGGGACGTCTTGGCGCAGTCCGAGCGGCCGAAGAAAATCCGCGTCATGCCGGTGCACCATTGCAACTGGCTGCAGATCCAAGAGAACACCGTCGACAGCGTGCACACCTACTACTTGCACGGCCACGCACTGAAGCTCGCCGGCATCGACTTACCGGGACGCGACTACTTCTACCGGCCGATCGTGGGGTACGATTGGCGTGTCTCGGAGTGGGGAATCGAGAAGACGCTCGATTACGGCGGCGATCAGCCCGAGCATGAGATTCGTCCGCCGTTGCTCTTCCCGAACATCCTGCGCATCGACGAAGGTCCGATCGAAGCGATCCATTTCCGCGTGCCGATCGACGACGAGCATACGCGCATCATCTGGATGGGCGCGTTTCCGCCCGGCGCCGGCGCGGTGACGGCGCCCGACGCGGTGCCGTTCACGTACGAATTCGATAAGCCCAACACGACCGTCGAGGACGTCGATCAGGGCGATTTCTACGGCCAGGACCGCGTCGTCTGGGAGACCCAAGGCACGATCACCGACCGCAGCATCGAAAAACTCGGCGCGACCGATCGCGGCATCGTGCTGTTTCGCCGGATGCTCGCCGACCAGATCGATCGCGTGGAGCGCGGCGAAGCGCCGACGGTCGCGGTCGTGCGCAGCCCGGAAGACAACGTCTACATCACCTTCCCGAGCTCGCGCAACAGCGAGCCGGCGGGCGCGCGCGCGAGCTAGAACCGCAGCGAGCGCTGGGCGTCGCGCAGCAGGCTCAGGCTGACGACCTTGTTGACGTCGACCGGCGTGTTGACGAGCTTTTCGCTCACCCAGAACTGCTGAATCCGGGTCAGCGAATCGAGGTTGACCTCGCCGTGCAGCGACGGGTACGCCGGCCCTTGGAAGCTGCGGACGACCTCGGGCGCGAGCGTCGACCACTTCACCGCTTCCGCCAAAAGCGGCGGCGTCCACTTGCCGTTGCTCTTGAGCACGTCGTCGTTGCCGCGCAGGTACGCGCGCAGCACCTTGTGGATCAGATCCGGATGGTCGTGAGCAAACTTCGCCGACGCGCCGATGTATTCGAGCTGGTACCACGGCGCGATCGTCGAGAACGACACCCACCGGTGCGCCACGCCCTGAGCCTCGAACTCGCCGGCCTCCGGCTCGGGTGAACCGCTGACTTCGACGGCCTTGTTTCGCAGCGCTTGGAGCTGATCGGCCGCCGTGTGCAGCCGCTCGCTGATGCGCACGTCGGCCGGCGTGAGGCCGCCGGCGCGCACCGTTTCTTTGAGGAGAAAGTCGATCGGCGAACCGCTGTTGGACCCGTCGATGACGCGACCGCGCAGATCGGACGGCTGCACGATTGCTTTCGCATCCCAGAGATCTTGGCGCACCATCAGCCACGAGGGGTCGTGCCAACCGGGTTGGCTGCCCGTTTGACACGCCAGCAGCACGACGTCGAAACCGCCGCTGAACTGGTTGAAGAACGCCGGACTCGGATTGACCGTCCCGAGGTCGTATTCGCCGCGCGCGAGCATCGGCAAGAACAATGTCGACGAACCGTTGGCCGGCGTGATCTGCAGGTCGATGCCTTCGGCCTGGAAATAGCCGCTGTCGACCGCGTGCAGCAGCGGCAGGTGCACGTAGAACGTCGGATCGAGAATGATCCGAACCGGCGTCAGCGTCGCCGCCGCACGCGCGCCGAGCGCCGTTGCGAACGGCGCTGCCAGCCCCGAGAGGGCAAAGGCACGGCGATTCATCGGCGTTGCAGCCACAGCGCCCCTCCCGAACCCTCGGCGAAACGCGGCAGCTCCCGTTCGATGCGTTCGCGTTCGAATTTCACGAAATAGTCGTTGAAGAACAGGATCTCCCAGCGGTCGTTGTCGGTCAAGAACGCGCGCACCGCGTAGGCTTCGTTCCACGACCGGTTGTCGTCGAGCAGCCAGGGCTCCGGATATTCAAACGGCCAGAAAATATCGTGCAGATGCACGGCGACGCCGCTCGCCAGGCGCGGAAAGATCTCGAACAGTTCGTAACACACGTCGCTGCCCGTGCGCAGGACGTGCGTCGAATCGATGAACAGGATGTCGCCCGCTTCGAGCTGCTCGAATACGCTGACCGGCACGCGTTGAACCGGCGCATTGATGATGTGCACGCCACGCTCGCGATCGCCCAGCAGCGAGCGCACCCGCTCGGGCTGCGGCTCGATCGACGTGACCTCGCAGGCGCCGCCCAGGAAGTGGTCGATCGTGTCGACCGAGCACATCGTGGAGTAGCCGCTCCCCACTTCGATCAGGCGCTTCGGCCGGCGGTAACGCAGCATCGCTTGCAGGACGACTCCGTCGCCGTAGCCGTAGGCCGGGTTCACGAAGCCGTAGCGGAAGCCGCCGGCCGGCGAATTCGAAAACGGACACGTCGTCAGAAACGGCAGCAAGGTCTCCCACGTCGCGATCATACGGTCCCGCTCGAGCGCGATGCCGCTGATTTCCGGCCCGGCGTTCGCTACCGCGCGCAGGTGATGATGGAGCTCGGCCGGATTGACGATCGGCGAGTAGAAATGCCCGGGACCGACGTAGGTTTTGGGTTGATCGCGGCGTTCTTCGGAGAGCAGCACGCCCATGAAGAAATCGATCAGCGGTTGGCCGCGCATGATCTCGTCCCCGTGCCGCTGGATCTCTTCCCGCGTCGGGTCGCGGTACAGCAGGACGTTATAGACGACGCCGATGTGCCAGACGATCTTGTTGGCCTGCTCCTTCGTCATCGCCACGTCTTCGGCGCCGCTCATAAGCAGGGTTTCGTTTCCGCCGTCGAAGCGCTTGCTCCTGGAGGTCGCGTATGAACCGATCGACGTTCCTGGCCCTCTCGGCTCCGCTCTTGGCGACGTCGCTGCGGTTGCCTGCGTCGGCGCAAGCGCCGGCGCCGCTGAACTTGCGCGTCGCGGCGACCGCCAACGATACGTACGCGTCCGCCTACTTCGCCCAGGACATGGGCTTCTTCACGCGCGCCGGCTTGAACGTCGATCTGGAGACGATGAACAACGGCGCCGCAATCGCCGCGGCCCTCTCGTCCGGTTCGATGGACATCGGGGTCGCGACGCCGATCATTCTGGCTAATGCGGTCTTACACGGCTTGCCCGTCGTCATCGTCGCCGCCGGCGCGCTCAGCGTCAACGGCATCACGTCGGTGGCGCTCTGCGTCGAAGCCGGCTCGCCGTTGAAGACGCAGAAGGATTTCGAAGGCAAGACCATCGCGGTAAACGCGCTGCACACCGGCACCGAGGTCAACCTCGAGGCCTGGATGACGCAGGGCGGCAGCGACATCTCGAAGGTGAAGCTGGTCGAGATCACCTTCTCGGCGATGGGTCCGGCGCTCGAGAGCGGCCGCATCGACGGCGCCGTGATGACGGAACCGGCGATGACCGTCGCCGTCGGCGCCAACCACGTCAAGATTCTCACCGATCTCGACAAAGTGATCGCGTCGGTCTACGTCAACTCGTGCTGGTTTGCGATGCACGACTTCGCCCAAAAAAATCCCGACGCGATCCGCCGCTTTCAGAGCGCGATCTACGCCGCGCAGAAGTGGGCCAACGGTCATCACGACGAATCGGCGACGATCCTGGCGAAATACTCGAAGATGGATCTCGACCTCGTGCGCCGCATGAACCGCGCGCCGTTTGCGGAAGGGCTCCGGGTGGCCGACATCCAGACGTTCCTCGACTTCGGGGCGAAATACGGCCTCATCGCGCGGCCGGTTTCGGCCGCAAGCCTCGTCTACCAGCCATAGGATACCAGCGCCGATGACCACGACCACGACCGCCCCGCGCACGATCGACGCGTTCTTCGAGCGGGGCGAATACCGCGTCGACGGCCGCGAAAAGGTCAGCGGCAAGATGCGTTACACCGCCGACTTCGCGCCGGCGGGTCTGTTGTGGGCGGCGTTCACGACGAGCCCGCACGCGCACGCGAAGATCGTGCGCATCGACACGACGGAGGCCCGAGCCGTGCCGGGCGTGCGCGCCGTGCTCACCTCGACCGACATCGGTCCGGGCAAGCGCTCGGGGCGCATGCTCTTCGACTATCCGGTGCTGGCGTACGACAAGGTGATCATGATCGGCGACCGCGTGGCCGCCGTCGCCGCGGAGACGCGTGAAGCGGCCGAAGAGGCCGCCCGGCTCGTCGTGGTCGAGTACGAGGAACTGCCCGCGATTCTCGATCCGTTCGCGGCGATGGAACCCGGCGCGCCGGTCATCCACCCCGAGTACGACCGCTATCACTACAACGGCAAGACGCGGCCGAAGATCGACCGCCCCAACCTCCAGGGCGCCTACGAATATCACAGCGACGGTGAAGACATCGACGCGATCTTCGCCCGCGCGCCGCACGTGTTCGAGCACCGCTTCCACACCGCGCGCCAGCATGCCGGCTACCTCGAGCCCAAGGCCACCGTCGTGTGGATCGACGGCGACGGCACCGTGCACGTGCAAACGCCGAACAAAGCGCCGTATGCATTGCAGCGCTTCCTCGCCCACGTCACCGGATTGCCGGCCGAAAAAATCGTCATCGAACCGTCGGCCATCGGCGGCGATTTCGGCAGCAAAGGCTGGACGACCGACGAGTATCCCTGCTACTACTTGGCGGCGGCGACGGGCCGGCCGATCAAGCGCGTCTCGAGTTACACCAACGAGCTGACCTCGAACGCGGTCAAGCACGCGACGTACATGACGCTGCAAACCGCCGTGGACGAGGCGGGAACGTTCATCGCGCATCGCTCGACCTTCACGTACAACGGCGGCGCGTACGCAGCCGGCAAGCCGTCACCCTTCCTCAACCCCGGCCAGACCGGCTATTCGACCGTGCCGTACGCGGTGCCGCACGTCGAGATCACGACCCGCACCGTGTACACCAACACCGCTCCCGGCACGCACGTGCGGGCGCCGGGCAACTCGCAGCTCTTCTTCGCCTGGGAGCAGCACGTCGATCTCATGGCGGCGGCACTGGGCATCGATCCGCTCGAATTGCGCAAGCACAACGTCGTGCAGCACGGGCAGCCCAACGTGAGCGGCGAGCACATCCATCACCCGATGGGTGCCGCCGTGCTGGAACGCCTCGGCGCGGAGATCGCGGCGAACCCGCCACCGCCCGGCCGCGCCTGGGGCGTCTCGATCGGCTGCCGCCACACCGGCGGCGGCAAGACGTCGCTCGAGCTCACCCTGCAGCCCGACGGAACGATCGACATCCTCAGCGGGGTTCCCGATCAAGGCGGCGGCGGACACACCGTCGCGCAGCGCGTCGCCGCAGTGACGCTGGGAATCCCCGAGGAGCGGATCCGTTTCCGGCGCGGCTCGACGCGCGAAGCGCCGGCCGATCCGGGTGCCGGCGGCAGCCGCGTGACGCACATCGTCGGGCGCGCCGCGCAGGTTGCGGCGGAAACGCTGCGCGAGCGCCTGCAACAAGCAACCGGGATGACGCTGCGCGACGGCCGTTTCGTCGCTGCCGACGGGCGCAGCACGTCGTTCGAGGAGGGCGTCTCCCGCGCGCTCGGCAACGCGCCGCTACGGGTCGCCGGTGAATACGACGGCAGCCAGCACGGACCGGATCATCCCGGCGACTACTCGTTCAGCGGCTACGGGATCGAGGTCGGGGTCGATCGCGAGACCGGAGAATTCACGATCCACGACGCGGTGTTCGTGGCCGACGTGGGCCGCATCATCAACCCGGTCGCGCATCAAGGGCAGGTCGAGGGCGGCTTCATCTTCGGCCTGGGCACGGCGGCGTTCGAAGAGCTGCTGCTCGACGAGAGCGGCAAAGTCACGAATCCCAGCTTGGCGGATTACAAGCTGCCGACGATTCGCGACATCCCGCCGCTGCGCACGGTATATCTCGATGCACCGGGACACGACGGCCCATTCGGCGCGAAAATGGCCGGCGAGCTCAGCAACACGACGGTCGCCGCGGCATTGTCGAACGCCATTGCCAACGCCGCCGGCATACGTCTGCACGAACTGCCGATCACGCCGGAACGCATCTACCGCGCGCTGCACCCGTAGCGGTCAGAGCTGTTTGGCTAAGCCCTCGATCGCGGCACGAAATTTCGCGAGGTCGATCGCGAAGTGTTTCTCGATCACGCCGAGCTTGCCGGCCCGCCCGCCGGAGCCGGCGCGGAGCGGATCGAACGAACAGCGGACCATGCGGCTGCCGTTGCGCGACATGCCGATGTCGATCGGCGAACAGTGCGCGACGCCGGTTTGATCGGCGCGAATGTGGCACAACAGCGTGAGCCGCACGAGCCCTTCGCATTCGATGAAGACCGGGCTCTCGGACGATTTCGCGGCGATCGGCAAACGTACCGGCTCGCCGATGGCCTTGTCGCGCAGCGCCCATAGCGAGTTGACGAGCGTCGCGGCCACGTGTTCCGAGTAGAGAAAACGCGCTTGGAACTCCCGCTCGAAGGCGTCTTGGCGCGGATCGCCACGCCCGCGCTTGCGGTCATTCTCGCGGAGAATCTCCTCGATCCCCGTCGGCTTCCCTTGAGCAACCACGGGGGCACCTTTTTATGAAGAACATCCGGGCCCTTGCTTGGACGGCCGGGCGATGCGCAAGCTTTACGGTCCACCCGGGAAGGCAGCACCTTCATGAGTAGAGACCATGCCGGAGGGGATCTGCCGCACGTCCACGGGGACGAGGAGGCCGTCGCCTACGAACTCGACGCCGTCCGGTTACGCACGTTCGGGCTGGATATCGGCACGGCTACCACGCAGGTGGTCCTCTCCCAGCTGGTGCTCGCGCGTTTGCCCGGCACGCTGTCGAGCGCGTTCACCGTCGTCGAGCGGCACGTCCGGTATTGCTCGCCCGTGCACCTCACGGCGTTCGAGGCCGATGGCCGCATCGACGCGCAGCGCCTGCGTGCCGTCGTCTCCGACGCTCTCGCGGCCGGCACGTTCAGCCGGAACGAAATCGACTGCGGCGCGGTCATCGTCACCGGCGAAGCCGCAGCCCGGGACAACGCGCAGGTCGTTGCCGGCGCGGTCGCCGCGGTGGCCGGCGACTTCGTCTGCGTCGTCGCGGGCCATCACTTGGAAGCGGTGCTGGCGGCGCACGGGTCGCGAGCCGTGGAAGCCTCGCGTCAAGCGCACGCCCGCATCTTGAACGTCGACATCGGCGGCGGGACGACGAAATTCAGCGCGATTGCCGGCGGCACGATTACCGCGACCGCCGCGCTCCACGTCGGCGGCCGGTTGGCGGCGTTCGACGCCGGATGCTTGGTGCGTCTCGAGCCCGTCTGCGCGCGCATCGCGGCGGCGCTCGGGATTCGCTGGACGCTCGGATGCCGCGTGCAAGCGGCCGAGATTCGCAGCGTCGCCGCGGCGATGGCCGACGCCGTCATCGCCGCAGCCTGCGGCGAACCGCTGCCGTTGCAGGCCGAGGGGCTCGAGTTGTGGCTGACGGCACCGCTCGCCGCGGCCGAATTCGATCAGATCCGCTTCTCCGGCGGTGTCGCCGAGTATCTCGACGGCGACGCGCCGGCCGGCGTCGACGACCTCGGCGCGCCGTTGGCGCGCGAGTTGCGGGCCCGCTTCGTGCGCTTACCGGGCTACGTTCAGCCGAGCGCGCAACGCATTCGATCGACCGTGATCGGCGCATCGCAGTACACGATCCAGCTGAGCGGCAACACCGTCTTCGTTTCGGACGAACGCGCGTTACCCGTGCGAAATATCCGCGCGGTTCGCATCGCGGTGCCGGCCGGCGACGCGGCGATCGCCGGCGCCGTCGTGGAGCAGGTCGACGGCGCGAGGCGGATACTCGAGGGCGCGGAGCCGTTGGCGGTGATGATCGAGTGGCACGGGCTGCCGACCCATGCGCGGTTGAGTGCGCTCGTCGCCGGGCTCGCGCAAAGCATGCGCGCGCAAGCCGGCGCGGGCCAACCGGTATGCATCGCCCTCGACGCCGACATCGGGCGCCTCGTCGGACGGATGCTGGCGCAGATGCCCGGCTTCGAACGAGCATCGATCGTGTCGGTCGACGGCCTCGACGTCGCAGCATACGACTACCTCGACATCGGCAGGTTGGATGCTTCGGGAACCGTGCCGGTCACGATCAAATCGCTCCTCTTCGGCTACTAGCCGAGCGCCGGCGCGCGGCAGGAAGCACATCGCGCTCGCGCAACGGAACCCGACGATGGCGATTTCCGAACGATGGTCGCGACGTTCGATACTGGCGGGCGCCGGTGCGGCGTGCGCTGCAGCACCGCTGCGCATTGCGGCTCAATCACTCATTCATCTGAGCGTCGGCACGATACCGACCGACGCCGGGATCGGGCCCGTCATCGCGCAGCGCGGAGGCTTCTACCGGCGCAACGGTCTGGACGTCGACGTCCAGTTCATGAACAGCGGCGCCGCGATGTCGGCCGCAATGATCGGCGGCTCGCTGCAAATCGGCGGCACGCCGATCATGTCGCTGATTCTCGCACACGCCAAAGGGCTCACGTTCCAAATCGTCGGGCCCGGCAACTTGTACGTGAGCTCGAAACCATCCGAACTGCTCGTGGTACGCAAGGATTCACCGATCCGCAACGGAGCCGATCTCAACGGCAAGATCGTCGCCGCGCCGGCGCTGGGTGACTTTTTCTCGATCACGATGCGCGCCTGGGTCGATCAAAACGGCGGCGATTCCAGCACCCTGCGCGAGGTCGAGCTGCCGACGGCCGGAACGCCGGCCGCGCTCGCCGCCGGACGCATCGACGCCGCCGTCCTGAACGAACCGGTGCTCTCGCAGACCCTCAACTCCGGTCTCACCCGCGTCTTGGGCAAGCCCTACGACGCGATCGCGCCGCGCTTCCCGATTGCCTGCAACTTCGCGTTGCCCGCATTCATCGATGCCAACCGGGATGCGATCCAGCGTTTCTACCGCGCGATGGTTCAGGCGAACACCTTCGGCAACGCGCACCCGGATCAAACCGCAGTCTGGCTCGCCGACGTCTCCAACGTCGATGTTGCGACGATCAATCGTGGCCACCGCGAAGTCTTGGCCGAAGGGATCGATGTAGCCGCGGTGCAGCGCGTGATCGACGCCGCCGCCCGCTACAAAGCGATCGATCGCGCCTTCGACGCGCGCGATCTGATCAGCCCCGTCGTCCTCAACCTGAAGGCCTAAAAAGGGCGCGGATGGTAGCTGCGGTCTCTTGGCGCGCCCTTCTCTCGACGTATCTTCCCGCATTCATCCTGTCGACGGGGCTCGGCATCGCGTTGCCGGCGATACCGGCACTCGCGAATTCGTTCCACGTCAGTTTCGGCGTCGCCAGCGGCGTCATCACCCTGTTTCTGATCGGCAGCTTGACCGGTACGATTCCGGCGGGCTGGCTCGTCGACCGCTTCGGGCGCCGGCCGGTGTTGATCGCCGGTCCGCTCATCATCGCGATCGCGGCCGTGTGCATCGCGCAAACGACGTCGTTTACCGTCTTGCTGACGCTGCGCTTCGTGAGCGGCTTCGCTCAACAGATGTGGCTGGTCTCGCGGCTCGCAGCCATTTCTCACGGTGCGGCAGCCAATCAGCGTGGGCGGCAAATCAGCTGGATGTACGGTGCGGACAACCTCGGACGGCTCGTCGGGCCGCTCGTGGGCGGCTTCATCGCGGCCGGCCTCGGCATTCGCGCGCCGTTCATCGCCTACGCCGTTTTGGCGCTGTTCGCGCTCGTTCCGACGATTCTGCTTTCCGCGGACACGCCACGCCGCGTCTCGGCGTCGAGTGAGAACCTCGTCACCGCCCTGCAGGCGTTGCGCGACATCGTCGTGCCGCGTATCGCCTACTTCGGCGTGGCGCTGTTTGCCGGCCTGACGCGCGGACCGTTCTTCGCGGATCTGTTTCACCTCTATGCGGCCTACACGTACCGGCTCGGCCCGACGCAGATCGGCTACCTTGCAACGGCTGCAGCCGTGATCTCCCTTCCGCTCGCATTTCTCGCGGGCTGGTTGCTGGACAATCTCGGCCGCATGCGAACGATGATCCCCGGTTTCTTGGGCGTCTCGCTTTCGCTCACCGCGCTGGCCGCCTCGGCGTACCTGCACCTGAGTCTGGCCTGGTACGTCGCCCTCTTTCTGCTCACCGTAACCACCCAATCGCTGACCGGCGGATCGGTGCAAACGATCGGCGCCGACGTCGCGCCGCCGCATGCGCGCGGCACGTTTCTCGGCCTCTGGCAGTTCACCGGCCAAGGCGGACAAACGTTGGGGCCGGTCATCTTCGCGCTGCTCGCCGACACGGTCAGTCCCACCGCCGCGTTCCTGTTCACCGCCAGTTGCGCGCTCGTCGTGCTGACGTTGCTCGTGGTTGCGATCCCACGCGCGACGGCGGCTCACGAAGCGGCACCGCGATAGGTAGCGGCGTAGCTCGGCCCGTCGATGTTCGACGCGCGCGGGGCGTTGCGCGATGACTGGCGCGCGGTGCTGATCAAACATAGCGACCGCGGGTATCTCGGTCCGATCGACCGTTACCGGCGCATCGCCGCGCAGTTGCCGCCCGACGTCGCCCAGCGCATCTCGTGGGACAAGGCGGCGGTCCTCTACGGCGTGCACTGAGCGGCAGGGGTCGCGGCGACGCGGCGGGCATCTTTCCGACCATGGACGCTGATGCAAAAAAGACTTCCCTGCGGATGATTCCCTACGGCCTCTACGTGCTGACGACCGATGACGGCAGCGGCAGCATTTCGGCCGCTACGGTGAACTGGGTGACGCAAGCATCGTTCGCGCCGCCGCTGGTTGCGGTCGGCGTGAAGGGCGATTCACACGGACGCCAACACCTCAAGGTCGGCGCGATCTTCGGTCTGTGCATGCTCGGCAAAGATCAGAAAGACGTCGCCTACACGTTCTTCAAACCCACCGTCGTCGAAGGCGGCAAACTCAGCGGGCAGCCGTATCACAAAGGCACGGCCGGCGCGCCGATCCTCGACGGTGCAATCGCGGCCGTCGAGTGTCGCGTCACCGCGATCGTCGAAGGCGGCGATCATCACGTCGTCGTCGGCGAAGTCGTCGAGGCGGCCGTCATGAAGCCGCCGGCCGGCCGGCCCGACGCCGCGATCCTCGAGCTGAAGGATCTCGGCGACAACGTTTTCTACGGCGGCTGAAGCTACTTCGACCGGCTCGCGAGCGCCGCTTCGCCTTCCCAGGCGATCGGCGCACCGCACTTCGCCGCGGCCTGGGCCGGGCTGAGCGACGCATCCCAGAGCTTCGCGACGAAACGGCGCCCGTTCACGCCGTCCGCGTCCGGCGAGGCGAGCCAGCCGACGACCGGCGCCATGATCTCGGGTTGCAGGATCGAGGCGCTGCGGAATTCGGGCGGCAGAAACGGCGTGTTGGTCATGCCGCCCGGGACCACGACGTTGACGCTCACGCCGCTGCCCTCGAGTTCCTTGGCCCAGATGGCGCTGCTCGCCTCGAGCGCGGCCTTGGCCGCGCCGTACGCGCTCATGCCGCGCGCGAGCATGGTATCGAAACTCGTCGTGACGTTGATGATCCGCCCCCAACCGTTGGCAAACATGTGCTCGACGGCGAAGCGCGTCATGAAGTAAGGGCCGGCGCTGTCGATCGCCTGAATCCGCTCCCACCCGTCCGGATCGGTTTCCCAGAATCTCACCGGATGCTGCTTCCCGGCCGGTATCGCGGGGTCCATCGACACGCCGGCGCAATTGACGAGAATCGTCAGGCTGCCGAAAGCGGCGACGACGCGTTCGACCGCGCGCCGGCAATCGGCGGCGCGCGAAACGTCGGTCGGAACGGCGACGAACGCGCCGGCGTTCGCACCGAGCTCCTCGCCCAGGTGCGTGAGCCGCGCGGCGTCGACGTCGACGGCCGCGAGTTTGGCGCCGCGTCGAGCGAGCTCGAGGGCCATTACCCGGCCCATTCCGCTGCCGGCTCCGGTGACGACGGCGACGCGCCCCGTCAATCCGGCTCGCTGATCGTGCATTAGCGCCCTCCTACAAGGTCGGTATCCGACCTCGTTGGAAGTGATTTCCTCCATGAGCGCTTTCTCACGTCGATCGTTTGTCGCGGGCATCGGCGGCTCGGCGTTGCTCGCCGCGGGGTCCTTTGCGGGGGAAGCAGCGACGGCGCTGCACGCCGGCGTGAGCAGCGACGACGGTTATGAAGCGTGGTTCGCCCAAGACATCGGATTGTTCGCCAAGGCCGGCCTCGACGTCAACGCGCAGCTCTTTCCGAACGGCTCGGCAGCGGCCGCCGCGCTGATCGGGCATTCGCTCGATTTCGCCTGCGGCAACGTGGTGACGGTCGCGCAGGCGCGCGATCATGGCGTTCCGGTAACGCTCGTCGCCCCGTCGATCGTGTCGGTGGCCAGCGCGGCAAATACCGGTCTGACGGTTGCGCCGGAC
Organism: Candidatus Lustribacter sp.; assembly: GCA_049512335.1. Classification (GTDB taxonomy): domain Bacteria; phylum Vulcanimicrobiota; class Vulcanimicrobiia; order Vulcanimicrobiales; family Vulcanimicrobiaceae; genus Lustribacter. The sequence goes on along the minus strand of JBEKXE010000007.1, from coordinate 6,931 downwards.
AGCCCGATCCGCAGCGCCAAGGATCTCGAAGGCAAGACCGTGGCCGTGCTGAGCATCCAAGGCATCCTCGCGATGAGCGTCAAGGTTTGGCTCGACAAGAACGGCGCCGATTCGAAGCGCGTCCAATTGGTCGAGGTCACGCCGCCCGAAATGCTCGCTGCGCTCCAGCGCGGAACCGTAGCGGCAACGTTGATGGTCGATCCGTTCCTGACCCTGTGGACCTCCCAAGTGCGCCTGCTGGCCAACCCGGTGGAAGCGATCGGACCGCGCATCATCTCGACCGGCTGGTTTGCGACGAACGATTGGATTGCCCAAAACCAGCCGGCCGCCAAGGCGTACGCCGACGTAATGGCCGCGACGGCGCGCTGGGCCAACGACGTGACCAATCGCGCGCAAGCCACGGCGATCGTCGCGAAGTACCTCGGACGGCCGGTCGATCTCGGCAAGACGTTCTACGCACCGACGTTCGATGCGGCACCCATGCAGCCGATCCTCGACGACGCGTATCGCTACAAATTCATCAGCCGGCCGATGACCGTCGCCGAACTCGTTTGGCGCCGGTAGCTACGCGTTGCGGCCTTTGAGCGGAAGATATTCGGACAGCATCCCCCGCGCGTCGTACTGCTTGTCGATCACGCCGTATTTGTAGGCGAAATCCAGCGGCGCCTGGACGTCGGCGAGGGTGACGCTTTCGGCGATGATCGTGCGGACGCCGGCGCGGATCTGGGCCGGATCCTGTTTGGTGAACTGCGCGACCATATCGACCGTGGCATCCTGATGACCATCGACGTAGCGGGCACCGGCCGACAGTGCGGCGACCCAGGCTTTGACGGCGGCCGGGTTCTTGTCGATGTAGTCGGCCGACGCGACCCAAGCCGAAAGCAAGAATCGCGGCGCTACGACGTCCAGCGGTTTTCCAAGAACCCGCACGCGGCCGGACTGCATGGCGACCGTGAGGAACGGCGGCCGCAGAACGGCGGTGTCGATGCGCCCCTGCAGCAACGCGGGGAGCAATTCGCTCACGTTGAGCGCGAGCGCCCGCAGCGACTTGCCGTCGCCGCTGTGGCGGTCCATCCAGATCCGCGTCGCGACGACGCTGATTTCGCCCGGGGTGTCACCACCCATCACCTTGCCGTTCAGATCGTGCGCCTCGTGGATGTCGGAGTCCGCGCGCACCACGAGCCACGAGTCGCAGTGGTCGGTATCGTAGAGCGCGATCGGCGCCACGATGCGCAGTGGAATGCCGTGTCCGAACGCCGAGAACAGCGGGAAGAGGCTGCCCGATCCGAAGTCACCCGATCCGCCGACGAGCGCCGAGATGATGGCGGCGCCGCTGCCCATCGGGTCGAGTTGGACCTGGAATCCGAGCTTGCTGAAAATCCCGGCCTGCATCGGATACAGCACTTGCTTGATGGCGTCGCTGGCAAACGAGAGCACGCGCAGCGTTTGCAGGTTTTGCGCGCGAGCCGTCGTGCCCAGCCCGAAGCCCGCCAGCGGTGCGCCCGCGGCTAGACGAACGAAGTCCCGGCGGAGAACGGTCACGACCGTTGGTAGCGCCGCTAGACCAGTTGCGGTTCGCGGGTGCCGGCAGTGCTCGCCGCGCGCGCCTGTTCCGCCGCGATGTCGGCCAGCACCGGTAACTCGATCACGAAAAACGTGCCGCCACCGGCCGAGGAGATCTCGCCGACCGACGCGCCGGCCTGAACCCACATGCACGTCCCGCGATCCGCGGTTTCCCCGCCGAGCCAGGTGCGGCCGTCGTAGGTGATCGAGCCGTCGATCAGGTAGCGAATCTCGGCATCGGCTTCAACGCGCGCGGGAATCGCGTGCCCCGGCAGGATGCGCGTGAGCCGCAGGCCGGAGCGCCGCACGCCGAAGCTTCCGAGCGGCTTGTGCTCGACGCCGGGAAGGGAGCGGTCGGCGACCCACTGCGCGTTGTGCGCATGCATGACGATCGGCATCTCGAAGCGCGGTGCCGGATACTCGATCGGCCGGCCGGTGACGTGCTCGTAGCATGCGGCGTGCGCATCTTTGGTGATCGTGCGTCCGTCGGGCAACGTCTGCCGGAATATGCCGCGCTCGAACGTGGCGCCGGCCGCCTTGAGCTCGTTCTGCGCGCGAACGAGTTCCGCGTGCGTCACGTACGGAATGCCCGAAGCGCCCTGGAATTGCAGGCCGAGGCCGGTGCTCGGTGCCGTCTGCATCTGCGGCCCGTACGGAACGCCCTCGGGATAGAACCCGCAGTCGCCGGGCTCCAGGAAGCCGTCCTTGATCTCGCGATTGCCCTGCAGCGCGAAGCGAACTTGATCGAAGGTGTGCTTGTGGCGCGGCGTGCCGTAGCCGGTGTCGTACGAGTTCCAGGAGAACTCGAACGCGACGCCCGGCACGCCGGACTCGAGCGGAAAATCCTTGACGGCCATGCGGCCTTCGCGCCCGACGCCGGTTTCGTAGAGCTTCATATCGGCGACGGAGTACAAACTCACGGTCGGCTTCATGGAGGCGTATTCAGGGGGTTCCGCCGGGTTTCCCACCCCGATGTGAAGGAACGGTGAACGCCTCCTCGTCCGGCTTCACACGATCGTCAACGTCCGGCGGCACCATGAACGCATGGTCGCCTTCCGCATCGCTCAGCCGGTCGCCGTCAGCGCGCATGATGCCGGCCCGGCCCTGGACCATCTTCTGGCCGATACGCGACACGGACCGATCAGCACGATCGTTATGCCCGGGCAGTGTCTGGTTCGGATGCTCCGGGGTCACGACCGTCCGGAACGCGTCGAATGCGCGATGACGTGGGAACCGCTCACCGCCGGCGGCTGTTCTTTTCTCGGGTCGCTGATGCTGATGAAGTGCGGCAAAGGCTCGTTGGCGCTCGTTTTGGACGGCCTGGTCGAGGTCCACGATCCGGCGCAGCTCCAGGACGACCGGCTCGCACGCGAATGTGCCGCGGCGACCGGACGTGCGGTGCTCGAACGAATCTCGTCGTCGCTTTCGGCCCACAACAGACTTTCCGCCGCTCCCAGCCGCAGGCTGACGGCGCACCCGGCTCACCACCTCATGAGCAACGTTTCGTAATCAGCCCTTCCAGATCAAATCGGTCGCCGGAACGGGCTTCGAAATCAAGCCGTAACGCGTGCCGAGGTTGAGCACCGGCGTCAGGAGCGAGGGGTCCAAGGCCGTTCCGTAAACGGCCCGGACGATCTTGCTCGCGATCTCCGGCGGCATCTTCGTATGGTTGGAAAGCATGACGGCGCTGTCGGTTTGGTGCGCGTTCGCCCACACCGACGCTTGCCGCATGGCGTCGACGAATTTCCTCGCGGCGGCCGCGTTGCTTGCGAGCCAGCTCTCGGACGCGAACCAGCCGAGGAGCAAGAAGTGCGGTCCGACGCCGTCGAACGCATCGCCGATCACCTTGCCGACGTTCGTATCCGCCGTGCTGAACGGTTCGGTCGGAAAGATGATGTCGACCCGCTTTTCTTGCAGCGCGCCGCCCATCGCCGGAAACGGAACCTCGACGAACTTGACCGTGCTCGAATCGCCGCCGAACCGGTCGACGAAGCCGCGTGCTTCGATCTCCTGCAGATCTTTCAAGCCGTTGATCGCGATCGATTTTCCGTTCATGCCGGCGCCCGGCGTGATCGTGGAATCTTGCAGGACCATCACGACGTCGGTCGGCTTCTGGCCTGGATTAACCACCGCCGCCGGTGCGATGATGCGAAACGGCAAACCCCGCAAACGCGCGTTGCCGAGCGTGGCGACGTTCGAGATGCCGATATCGATCGCACCGCCGGCGACCGCCTGGGCCAACACCGGTCCGCTCGCCATCACTTGGAATTCGACGGCGAAGCCGGCCTTGGTGAAGAGTCCCAAGTCTTGCGCGTAATACGCGTTGGCCGCGACGTCGACCGGGATGATGCCGATCCGCAGCGGCGCAAGGGTCTGGCTGCGGATGACCGCCGGAAACCCGGTCACGAGGGCGGGCGCAGCTACTGCTCCGCCGAGGATACGGAGGGCACCTGATCGGTTGATCGTCATCATCGTCCCCTAGCCAAGCTCTGTTCCCGGGCGGTACTCCCAATTTCCCAAGTACCCTTCGACCTCGACAGGGGACGCCGAGGATCAGCCGCCTTCCGCGTCCTCCGATGGGTCGCGCTCGGCCTTGGGGTCCCAGTGATCGCCGTGCTTCTCGAAGCTGTGCTTTACCGCGCCCCAGGCGACGCGGTGCGCCCGCGCCTCGTCGCCGCCGTACTCGCGCTCGGCGTTCTCGAGCGCGGCTTCATAGGTGTCCTGGGCCTTCTTCGGCGAGCGCTCGAGGGTCGAGGGCAGCGGGGCGAACCCACCGGATGTTCCTTTATTCGGCATGCCTACCTCATACCCAAAAGCGCCGGCGCTTCGGCCCGGCGAGGCGCCGCCAGCAACACGGAAACCGGTCGCGCAGGTCACGTGCCGCGGCGCGTTCGAGAGCCGCGAATTCGCCGCCGATAAACGCGTGCGCGCCGCCGGCCAACTGGTCGTGAACGGCGATGCTTGCCGAAACCGCATCATGCTGCTTACCGAGCAGATCTTGTAGCGCATCCGCGCGCCGGGCGAACCGCCGCGCCCCGTTGCCGCAAATCGGGATCATGGCCTCGGCGGCATAACGCATGTGTTTGGCTTGGATGCGGATGCGATGGAGATCGCGATCCGTCGGCTGCGATCCGGATCGCCGAACGCGCCGGCGGAGTTTCTTCCATACGCGCCTCATCAGTTGCGGTATCAGCGTCACGGCCGGACGCTGCGGCAGCCGAACCCGCGGCGTGGCCGCGGCGGCTCTGGCCGCTTCGATCAACCGCGCGTAACGCGGATCGCGCAAAGCCTGCCCGAGCTCCCGGTAGGCGGCCTCGCGCCGCAAACGGAACGGCGCGAGCGCAGCGGCCGCGAGGCGGCGGTCGTCCAGCGGCAGATCCTCCACGCACTCGTCCAACCCGGCCAGCAACACGTCGGCATCGCGCGCCGCGCCGAGGACGCCGGCTAGCCAACGAAGATCGTCGCTGAGCGCAGCGGCCCACGCCGCATCGACGACCGGCCGGAAGGTCCGCAGATGCGAGCGCAGCTTTCGCACGGCTACCCGGGCATCGTGCACCGCATCGGCCCCGGGCTCCGACCGCAAGACCGGATCCAGCCGCACCAAACACGCCACCGGTTCGGCCAGCGTCGCGCGCACCAGCTCGAAGATCGTCACCACTACTGCGGGCGCGGCGCCGAACCGATCCGCTTCAGCGCGGCGCACACCGCGATGAGGTCGGCGCGGAACGCCAGCAATTGCCGATGGCGCTGATCGTCGTCGATCGCGCGCAAGATCGAAGACGGGTGCACGGTCGCGATCACGTGCGGCGCGATGTCGGCGGAAACGAGCTTGCCGCGGTTCGGCGTCAGTTTGAAAGACGGTCCGAGCAAACTTTGCGCAGCCGTCGCGCCCAGCGCGACGACGAGCTTCGGCTTCACCGCGTCGAGCTCGGCTTCGAGCCACGGCCGGCACGCCTTGACTTCATAGCGCTTCGGTGATTGATGAATGCGGCGTTTCCCGCGCTCGACGAACTTGAAGTGTTTGACGGCGTTCGTGATGTAGGCATCGGCCGGCGCGATGCCGACCTCGTCGAGGGTGGTCCGCAGCAGCTTTCCGGCCGGGCCGACGAACGGCTTCCCGGTACGATCTTCCTGATCGCCCGGCTCCTCGCCGACGAAGAACAACGGCGCGTGCGCTCGACCTGCACCGAAGACCGTTTGCGTCGCATGCCGATAGAGCTCACAGCCGCGGCAGCCTTGCGCGGCCGCGCGCAGCGCCGTCAGCGTATGCGTCGCGGGGACGAACGCTTCAGCGGTTCCGGTCGTCGGGGCGGCGGTCGGCATGAACCATTTGTACCCAATTCGGAGGGTTGTTCCGGCTGTTAGCCGGTGAGCGTCGGGCTGATGACGTCGGTCGCCTTGATCTCAACGGGCCAATTCTTGTACTTTGCGACCGCGTCGAAAACCGGTTGCAAGAGCTTGGCCGGGCTCTCGTTTTCGGCGAACGTCGCCCGCGTTTGAGCCCGGATCTTGGCCACGTCTTCGTGAAAGGCTTGGCCGGCAATGACGGCCGTCTGGTCGTGGTGCTGGTTGGCCCAGATGGAACCGCGGTGCATCGCTGCGGCAAAGCGCTGCAAAGCATCCGTATTTTGAGCGGCCCAAGCCCGGTTCGCCACGCACGCTCCGATCAAGAACTCGGGTGCGATCGCATCGAACGCGCTTGCCAGAACGCGCGCTCCGCGGCTCTTGGCGGTGCTCAACCCCGGCTCCGCAACAAAGATCGCGTTGACGCGCCCGGTCGTGAGGGCGTCGGGCATAACCGCAAACGGCATCTCGACGATCTGGACGCTCTTCGGGTCGACGGCGTTTTTCTGGAGCCACAAGCGCGTTGCGATGTCCGCCAAGCCACCGATCACGTTGACGGCCACCGTCTTCCCGGGGAGATCGCGCGGACCAACCAGCGGGGAGTCGTTGGGCACGAGCAACTGCGTCGTCGGGGTCTTGCTCGTATACATCTCCGAGAGCGCGACCACCACGAGCGGAATATTGCGCTGAAGCGCACCGGCCAGTGACGCCACGTTCATGTTGGTGATGTCGAGCGAACCGGAAACCAGCGCGGCGGCACCGGCCGCACCATTCGCCGTTGCCTGGGCGTCGACGACGACGCCGGCGTCCGCGAACATCCCCTGCGCTTGGGCCACGAAAAAATTGCTGTTGGCATCGATCGGGTCGAGACCGACCGTTATGCGCGGCGGTGCCGCAGCCCACGACGCACCGCAGGGAGCCGCAAGGGCTGCGCCCACGCCGAGGATCGCGGAAATGCGCCTCACCGCTTCAGAACCGGGCGCGCGTCAAGGTGGGCAGCGATTCCCGCCACGGATCGCCCTTC
>JBEKXE010000006.1:0-55696 GCA_049512335.1 Candidatus Lustribacter sp. | reverse complement strand
TGCGCCGGGCAGCCTCACGGACGATCGTTGACACCAGCGGGACAAAAAACCCCGCCGTAGCGGGGTTTGACTTGGTAGCGCCAACGAGAATCGAACTCGTCTCTCCGCCTTGAAAGGGCAGCGTCCTAACCGATAGACTATGGCGCCTTAGACTTACCTTTGGTCGGATCGGGGCAGAGCCCCGACCCGTTACAGATTCGGCGTGAGCCGAATCCAAGTGGGCCCGGCTGGATTCGAACCAGCGCGCGACCAGTTATGAGCCGGCTGCTCTACCGCTGAGCTACGGGCCCAAGCCCGCCCAGCTTGTTCTACTGCAGGGCCCGGAATGCCGTTTTACCCGGATATTTGGCCGTCGCGTGGCCCAGATCGTCGGCGATCGCCATCAGGCGGTTGTACTTGGCGATCCGGTCGCTGCGTGCGAGCGAGCCGGTCTTGATCTGGCCGGCGGCCGTCGCCACGGCGAGATCGGCGATCGTGGTGTCCTCGGTCTCGCCCGAGCGGTGCGAGATGACCGAACGGAAGCCGGCTTTGTGAGCCATCTCCACCGCGTCGAGCGTCTCGGTCAGCGTCCCGATCTGGTTGAGCTTCACCAGGATCGCGTTGGCCGACTCTTCCTTGATCCCGCGCTCGAGCCGTTGCATGTTGGTCACGAAGAGGTCGTCGCCGACCAACTGCACCCGTTTGCCCAGCCGCTGGGTGAGCAGCGCCCACCCGCTCCAATCGTCCTCAGCGAGCCCGTCCTCGATCGACACGATCGGGTAGTTGTTGCAGAGCCCTTCGTAGAGCGCGACCATCTCGGCCGAGTTCATCGGGTGATCGGGAAGGTGCGGGTAGTACTTGCCGTCGCGGAAGAACTCGGTCGACGCCGGATCGAGCGCGATGCCGACCTCGTCGCCGGGCTTGTAGCCGGCGCGTTCGATCGCTTTCAGCAACAGTTTGAGCGCGTCGTCGATCGAATCGAGCCGCGGCGCGAAGCCGCCCTCATCGCCGACCAGCGTCGGCTGCCCCATCTCGTGCAGCGTCTTGCTCAGCGCGGCGAAGATCTCGGCGCCGCAGCGAACCGCGTCGGCGATATTGGTCGCGCCGTACGGCACGATCATGATTTCCTGAAACTGCAACGCGCCTTCGGCGTGTTTGCCGCCGTTGATCACGTTCATCATCGGCACCGGCAGCGTGCTTGCCGACGGGCCGCCGAGATACCGGTAGAGCGGCATGCCGAGCGACATCGCCGCTGCGCGCGCGACCGCGAGCGACACGCCGAGCAGCGCGTTCGCGCCGAGGTTCTCTTTATTCGGCGTGCCGTCGAGTTCGATCATCGCGTTGTCGATCTCGCGCTGCGCGGTCGCATCGAGCCCTTCGAGCGCCGGCCCGAGGATTTCGTTGACGGCCGACACCGCTTTGAGCACGCCCTTGCCGTTGAAGCGCTTCGGATCGCCGTCGCGTTTCTCGACCGCTTCGTGCGCACCGGTCGACGCGCCCGACGGAACCATCGCTTCTTCGACCGCACCGAAGCTCGTCGCCACCGCGACCGCAACGGTCGGGTTGCCGCGCGAATCGAGGATTTCGCGCGCCCGCACGCTCTCGATCGTCGGCCGGCCGCTGCCGCGCAGTGCTTCGAGCGACATCGTCACTAGTTGCTCACGAGCATGTCGGCCAACGGGTGCGCGCGCGGGTAGAGTTCCTTGTCGGTGAACCAGATCGCGATCTCACGCGCGGCGCTGTCGGCCGAATCGCTGCCGTGCACGAGATTGCGCCCGATCGTCTGCGCGTAGTCGCCCCGGATCGTGCCCGGCCCGGCCTTGATCGGATTGGTGGCCCCGATCGTCGCCCGGCAGCCCTCGATGGCGTCGTTGCCCTCGATCACCAGCGCCACGATCGGCGAGGCCGTGAGGTATTCGACCAAGCCGGTGAAGAACGGCTTTCCTTCGTGCTCGGCGTAATGCTTGCGGGCCCGCTCGGGCTCGACGATCAACATTTTCATGCCGACGATCGTGTAACCGCGGCGCTCGAAGCGCGAAAGAATTTCCCCGACCAGGCCGCGCACCACGGCATCGGCTTTTGCGAGAATGAGCGTCCGTTCGTTAGCCATAGCAGAGGAGGGTGATACGTGCCGGAGGAGACCGCACCTTTTCGGCCGCTCGACGTCGCGCACGTTCGCGCGGCCCTGGACGGCTCGATGTTCGCCGACGTTCGCTACCAGGTCCGGACCGGCTCGACCAACGACGACGCGCTGCCGCTGCTCGCGCGCAGCGATGCGTTGGGTACGACGTTGGTCGCCGACGAGCAAACGGCCGGGCGCGGACGCAAGGCCGACCGCAGTTGGATCGCCGCGCCGGGGACTGCGCTCTTGTTCACGACCATCCTGCCGGCAGCGCTACCGGCCGCCGACCTGTGGTCGGTCCCCTTTTGGGTCGCGCTGTGCGTGGCCGACGGGATCTCGCGTGCCTGTCCGGTGCAAGCGGAGCTGCGCTGGCCCAACGATCTGTTCGTTCAAAATCGGAAAGTCGCGGGTATACTCTGCACATCGCGGGTTGCAGGCGACGTCGCGCACGTCGCCTGCGGAGTCGGGATCAACGTTTTCCACCCGGCTGCAGGCACGCTTGCTGCGATCCAACCGCCCCCCGCGTTCCTTTCCGACGTCGCTCCGGGCGTGCGGCGCGAAGCCGTGCTGACCGAGGTCCTGGCCGCGTTCGAGCGGCGCCTCGCCGCGCTGCATGCGCCGCAGGCCATCGCCCGCACCTACGAAGAGCGCGCCGGCCTCGTGGGCGCACCCTATCGCGTGCTGGTCGATTTCGATCAGACCGAGCTGGACGGCATCGCCCGGGGACTCGGGCCCGAGGGCGCGCTACGCCTCGACGTCGGCGGCGTCGAGCACGCGATCGCCCTGGCCGACGCGCACCGCCTATAGGGGCCCGGCTGCACGAAGGCGGAAAGTGGCCCCCATGGGCGAGATCTTGGGACTGGGCATTTCACACTGGCCGCGGCTGGGTCAGAAAAACGAGCAACTCTCATACTGGCTGCGCCGGACGTTGCAAGATCCCGACATCCCGGCGAACTTGAAAGACCCGGCGAATTGGCCGGCCCGTGCGCAGGAGGAGTGGGGCAGCGACGAAGGCCTCTCGCACGCGCAAGAGCACCGCGACTCGATGGCCACCGGATTGCGCGAGGTGCGCAAAGCGCTCGATGCGTTCAAGCCCGATGCGATCGTGGTGTGGGGCGACGACCAGTACGAAAACTTTCGCGAGGATCTGATCCCCGCGTTCTCGGTGCTGGCGTATCAAGACGATCTCGTGTGTCAGCCGTGGGGCGCGACGCCCAACTACTGGGACGAAACGAAAGAGACGACGTTCACCGTCAAGAGCGCGCCCGAAATTTCGAAGTACCTCGCGACCGGGATGCTCGAGGCCGAATTCGACATCGCCTACGCCTACCGGCCGCTGCACTTTCCGCACCTCCCGCACGCGTTCATGAACACGGTGCTCTACCTCGACTACGACCGCGCCGGCTTTCCGTATCCGCTCATCCCGTTCCAGGTCAACTGCTACGGCCGCTACGTGATCAGCCACAAAGGCTTCGGATTTCCGTATTCCGAGGCCGACAAACCGCTCGACCCGCCCTCGCCCTCGCCCAAGCGCTGTTTCGACTTGGGCCGCGCGGCCGCGCGGGTGCTCGCCGCCAGCCCGTGGCGGATCGCGCTGGTCGCGTCGTCGAGCTGGTCGCACGCGTTCTTATCGGAGAAGTCGAAGCATCTGTGGCCCGACGTCGCCTCCGACCGGAACCTCTACGACGCGATGGTCCGCGGCGACGACGCGGTGTGGCGCAACACCAAGCTGGCCGACATCGAGTATTCCGGCCAACACGAGCTATTGAACTGGTTCTGCCTCGTCGGCGCGATGACCGAACTCAACAAAAAAGTCGTGTGGTCGCACTTCACCGAGACGTACGTCTACAACTCGGACAAAGTCGCCGCAATTTTTGGCTAACTCCTTATAATCCTGAGCTTGTCGAAGGATGGATAACGGTTAGCGGTTGGCCCGGCTCCGCTTCTCGCAGGCTTCGCAGAAGTTCGAGAACTTGTTGTCGGTGTCGAAGACGGAGTTCGAATAGTACATCGGGCAGCGCGCGTTGTAGCAGTGCTTGAGGCCCATCGCGTGACCGATCTCGTGCACCGACTCTTTCAGCAGCCGCTGGAAGAGCTGGTTGTCGTCGGCCGGTTCGCCGTAGAACTCGGGCCGCAACCGGTGCAGCGAGACGACCGCGCAGCGGTGCGATTCGCTCGATCCGCCGAAGATGAAATGATGCGAGGTCTTGTAGAGGTCGAACTCGGTGATCCCGAGGACCGCGCCTTCGCCGCTCTCGTGAGCGGCGGCGAGCTTCGTCGCCAGCGAACCGAAGAAGAGCTGCTTGCGCACGCTGTTGAGCGCGCTCTTCGGAATGGGCAGCGAGGCGCGCACGATGCAAGTGGCGAGGAACCGCTCCTCCAGACACAAGGCAAGACGCGTCAGCACTTGGTGGTCGATCACGTTGATCGGGACGACGCTGATCTCGCTCATCGGCGACTGCTGCTTTCGAGTTCGTGGGAAAGGCTGCCTGCGAACCGAACGGGCCTTAATGATCATCGGATTGGGCCTCGATCTGGCCGAGGTCGAGCGCTACCGCTTCAGCGACGCCGAACGCGAACGCTTCGCCCGCAAGGTCTATACGGCTGAAGAGATGCGGTACGCGATGCGCAAGCGCCACTGGGCCGAACGGCTGGCGGGGTTCTTCGCGGCCAAGGAGGCGACGCGCAAGGCCTTCGGTCACGCGATCCCGTGGCGCGACGTCGGCGTCACCCACGAGCGCTCCGGCCGCCCGGGCATCGCGCTGTACGGCAAGGCCGCCGAACTGATCGAGCGGCGCGGCGTGCGCGCGATTCACCTGACCATCACCCATACCGCGACGACCGCAGCAGCCGTCGTGGTCTTGGAGGGCTGATGCGCGCCGTTACCGCGGCGCAGATGCGGGCCATCGACGCGGCCGCCGCTGCGCGTGACGGCGAGAGCCTGCTGATGCGGCGCGCCGGCGCGGCGATCGCGCGGGTCGTTCCGCGCTACCGCCAAGACGGGCCGGTGATCGCGCTGGCCGGCAACGGCAACAACGGCGGCGACGCGTTTGCCGCGCTGGCGCGGTTCGAGGGCCGGCGCATCATCTATCATGATCCCGCCGCACACCCGAGCGCGGCTCGCGCGCAGGCATTCCAGCGTGCCCGCGCCAGCGGCGTCGAGCTGCGCCCCTACCCGGTGCACGCCGACGACCTGAAGGATGCCGGCTTGCTGCTGGACGGGCTCCTCGGCGTGAACGCGCGCTTGCCGCTCGACGCCGCGACGGCCGAACGGATCGGCGCGATGAACGCCGCCGGCGTGCCCATCCTGGCGCTCGACGTCGCGACCGGCTGCGATCCCACCACCGGCGAGCTCGCCGAGGTGCACGTGCGCGCGGTCGCGACCGTGGCGCTGGGCCGGCCGAAGCTGGGCTCGTTCCTCGATCCGGGCCGCGCGGCGACCGGCGATTTGTGGTGCGCGCCGATCGGCATGCACGACGACGACGCGCAGGGCACCGGCTTCGACGCCTACGTGCTGACCGCCGATGCATTCGATGCGCTGCGCCCCGAACGCGCGAACGATGCGGAGAAACGCAGCGCCGGCGCGCCGCTCGTCATCGCCGGCTCGGAGCAATTTCCAGGCGCCGCGATCTTGTGCGCGCTGGGCGCGGCACGCGCCGGTGCGGGGTACGTCACCGTCGCGGCGCCGGCGTCGGCCGCAGCGGCGCTGCGCGCGCATCTGATCGAGCAAGTCGTCGTCACGTACGACGACGCCGCGCCGGCGGCGGCGATCGCCACGATCCTCGACCTGTGCGCGCGCAGCAGCGCGATCGCGATCGGTCCGGGTCTCGGCCTCTCCGACGCGATGGGGGAGATCGTGCGCGGCGTGATGTCGGCCGCGCAGTTGCCGATGGTGGCCGACGCGAGCGCGCTCTTCCACCTCGCCAAACATCTGCCGGAGTTCGCCGGCAAGCCGTTGATCCTCACGCCGCATGCCGGCGAGTTCGCGCGCCTTTCCGGCCAAGGCACCGTCGAGCCGAACCGGCGCCTCGAACGGCTGCGCGCGTTCGTCGCTGAATACGGCATCACGACGCTGCTCAAAGGCCACGTCACGCTGATCGCGGATCGCGCGAGCGTGCACCTGAATCCCACCGGCACGCCCGCGCTCGCCACCGCCGGCACCGGCGACGTCCTGACCGGCATCATCGCGACACTGCTCGCGCAAGGCCTCGCGCCGGTCGACGCCGGACGCGCCGGCGCGTTCTGGCACGGCCGGGCGGGCGCGTGCGCGGCCGCGGTGCATCCGGTCGGCGTCATCGCCGGCGACGTCGCCGACGCGCTCGGCCGGGCCGCCGACGTCGCGCCCGACGACGATCCGATCCGCATCTGGTAGCCAACCACGAATTAGACCGCACGATTCGGGTCGCTTCGCGGATCCCGTTCCGGCATGATGCGTGAATGCGCATCGCTTCGAACCGGCTGTTCATCGGCGTGATCCTGGCCGGCCAGTTCATGGCCAACGTCGACACCGCGATCGTCAACGTTGCGACGCCCTCGATCGGCGCGACGCTGCAGGCCTCGGGGGCGGCGCTGCAGTTGACGGTGTCGGTCTACCTGCTCGCGATGGCGATGTTGCTCGTCACCGCGGCGCGTTTGGGGGCACTGTACGGCTACCGGCGTCTGTTCCTCATCGGGCTCGTCACGTTCACGCTTGCGTCGCTGGGTTGCGGCCTGGCGCCGGGCGTGCTCGCCCTGATCGCGGCACGCGTGGTGCAAGGGATCGGCGCGGCGCTCATGGTCGCGCAAGTGATCAGCGGCATTCAGCGCACGCTCACCGGAGCGGCGAGAACGCGGGCGATCGGCGCGTACACGATGACGCTCTCGCTGAGCGCGGTGATCGGACAGATTCTCGGCGGCGTGCTGATCACAGCGAACCTGTTCGGCCTTGCCTGGCGGCCGCTGTTCCTGATCAACGTCCCGCTCGGCATCCTGCTGCTCGTCCTCGCACTGCGCGCGCTGCCGGCCGACGCGGAACGCACCGGGCCGCGGCCGGCGCTCGATCTGATTGGGGTCGCGCTGCTCGGCGCGACGATGCTACTCCTGATCTTGCCGCTGACGCTCGGACGCGAGATGCGCTGGCCCTGGTGGACGATCGTCGCGCTGGTTACCAGCGCCGCGCTCGCAGCCGCGTTCGTGCGCCGGCAGGCCCGGCTCGGACGCGCCGGGCGCGGACCGCTGCTCAACCTCGCGCTGTTCGGCGAACCGGCCTCTCGCTCTTGTCGTGGGTTGCCGCCTACGGGATCGCGGGTCCGGTCTACCCGCGTCTGCCGCAGCGCCTCGCAGCGTTCTGCGGTCCGCTCGGCGCGCTCATCATGACGGCCGCATTCGCCGCAACCGCGATCGCGACGCTCTTCCACACCGGGACGGGCCCGCTGCTGATCGTCTTCCTCGGTTGCGGCGGGTTCGGCTTCGGGCTGATGCAAACCGCGCTGACCTCACAGCTCACGGCCACGGTCGAAAAGGAACGCGCGCCCGACCTGAGCGGCGTGCTCGCGACGATGACGCCGCTCGCGGCGGTCGCCGGACTCGCTACGTTCGGCAGCTTGTATCTCGAGCTCGCGGCGCCGGGCGGCGCAGCGGCCGCGACGCGCGCGTTTGCGACCATCAATGCGGCGTTTGCCGTATGCGCCGCATCGGCCACCGTGGCCGCGGTGCTGGCGTCGCTAGGAGGCAAACGAATAGGCGCGCTGCGGGAGAGCCGCGTGCAGTTCCATCTCGTGCAGGAAGTCGATCGGAATCGTGACGTCGGGATAGCGTGCGTCGACGGGCCGCATCGCGATGCGCCAGGTGGCCGGCGGAACGCCGTGCACGCGCCGGAACGCGCGTGAAAAATACGCCGGGTCGTCGTAGCCGGCCAACGCGCCGGCCTGCGCGACCGGCAGATCGGTGTGTTCGAGCGCGGCCCGCGCGCGGGCCATGCGCATGTCGGCGATCCAGCTTCCGAGCGGGCGGCCGGTATGTTCGCGCGTCAAATCGTTGAGATAGTTCGCCGTGTAACCGACGTCCGTCGCAAGCCGTTCCAGCGTCAACGGTTCCGCGACGTGATTCCAAATCGAACCGAATACGCCGGTGAGCGTTTCGCGCGCCCCGTTGGGCTCGCGCCGCCACACGTACGGGACCACGGCGTCGCGCAGTGCCTGCACGTCGTCCGCATCGATCCGCCCGGCGGTCGCCCGGTCGGCGAAGTCTTCCATGCGTTCTTTCCAGCGGCGGCCGTCGGACGTCGAAAGCCGCCGATCGACGAACGGGCTGAATGCGTGCTTGTCGTCGACCCCGTCGACCGCTTCGCGCACCGCCAAGACGTACAGCTCGCGGTCGTCGCTGAATTCGCACGCGAAGGCGCCGGCCGGCGCGGCCAGCAGCGTGTTCGGACGTAGCACGCCGGTGCGGTTGTGCACGCGGTACGTGCCTTCGCCGCGGGCGAGGAACAGCATCATCGTGTGCCCCGCGATCAGCTCCTTGCCCGGTCCCTGATGCGAATGGGCCTGCGTGCCGCGAATTACCGCCCCGGCAGCCAAGGCGCCGGGCCGCATCACGACGATCCGGCCGTCGAGCGACTGCATGTTCCGTACGAACCGCCCCAACGTCCAAAAGTGTCGCCCCGGCGGCGCGATCCGTGGATTGTCCAAGTCCGGGCGGACCGATCCGTGCTGTGTCCTACCGGCGTCAAACGCGCGCGTCCTATCATCCCGGGCATGGATGTGCGAGCGGATGTCGTCGAGCGGGGACTGCGCCGCTGGATCATCGTTCTCGGCGTGATGCTGGCGCCGCTGATGGAGACGATCGACTCGTCGATCGTCAACGTCGCGCTGCCCACGATCCAAGGCAATCTCGGCGCGACGCTCGACGAAGCCGCGTGGGTGATCACCGGCTACCTGATCGCCAACGTGATAGTCATTCCGCTCACGCCGTGGCTGCAGACGCGCTTCGGCCGCCGGCAATACTTCACCGCGACGGTCATCGGCTTCACCCTCGCGTCGGTGCTGTGCGGGCTGGCCGGCTCGATCGAAACGCTGATCGCGCTGCGCATCGTGCAAGGGTTGTTCGGCGGCGGCCTCATCGCGACGGCGCAGGCGACGCTGCGCGACACGTTCACCGCGGAAGAGGTCGGCTTGGCGCAGGGAATCTTCGCGGTGATCATCCTGGTGGGGCCGATCGTCGCGCCGATGCTCGGCGGCTATCTCGTCGACGCCGCGTCGTGGCAGTGGATCTTCTTCGTCAACGTGCTGCCGGGCGTGTTTTCGGCGCTCGTCGTCGGCACGATGCTGCGCAACCCGACCGATCCGGTCGCCGCCGATGTCGACGTGGGCGGCATCAGCCTGCTGGTGCTCGCGCTCGGCAGCTTGCAGTTCGTGCTCGAAGAAGGCGAACGGCGCGACTGGTTCGGCAGCACGAGCATCGGGGTCGCGGCGGTGTCGGCGGTCGTGGGCGGGGTCGCGTTCGTGTTCTGGGAGCTCTTCGGAACCGATGCGCCGATCGTCGACCTGCGCGTGCTCCGGTATCGCACGGTGGCCGTCGGCTGCGTGCTCGGCGCGGGCATCGCCGCGACACTTTTCGGCACCACGCTGGTGCTGCCGCAGTACACGCAGGGCGTGTTGGGTTTCACCGCCTTCGGCAGCGGCGAGCTGATCTTCTTCCGCGCGCTGCCGATCATGCTGATCGCGCCGCTCGTCGCGGGGCTGGTCGGTTCGGGCCGGGTTGACGTGCGCTTCACGATGGCAACCGGTTTCGCGCTCACCGCGCTGGGCTCGGTGCTCATTGCCGGAACGACGAGCAGCGTCACGTCGTTCGCGCAGCTGCTGCCGGGTCTCGCGATCGGCGGTTTCGGCACCGCGATGCTCTTCATCCCGCTCCTGATCGCCGTCCAGACGTCGACGTCGGCGGCCGACGCGCCGATGGCGAGCTCGTTCATCACGCTGGCGTTCCAGCTCGGCGGTTCGGTCGCGAGCGCGGCGCTGGTCACGCTGATCGACCGGCGCGACGATTTCCACGCCGCCATGCTGGGCGCCGGCGTGACGTTGGCGCACCCCGCCGTTCGCGCCGCGTTGCAGATGATCTCACCCGCTCAGCTGGCGGCGCTGGTGAACGCGCAAGCGCAGACGTTGGCGTTCGCCGACGTGGCCTACGCGGCGGCCGCGATCGCCGCCGTCCTCGTCCCGGTCGTCTTCCTCTTGCGACGGCCCCAGCACACGATTACGGAGATAACGTTCGAATGATGAGCCTGGTGGACATGACCCTGATGGCCGAACATGCCGGCGCGATCGCGCGGCTCGACGCTGACCTCGTCATCGCGACGAGCGGCAGCACGGAGTACGACGTGCACCAGTTGCGCCGGCGCGTCATCTCGGCCTACCGCAACGCCCTCGTCACGGCCGCCGGCAAGCCGTTCCATCCGGATTGGACGGCGCTCGCGCTGTCCGTGACCGCGTTCGTTGCGCGCGCCGGAACGTCGGCCCGAATCGGCGAGGCCCGCGCCGCGCTCGCGCGCCTCGACTCACTTCGCTTCGAGCTGATGCCGGAAGTGCGCGAGCTGGGCGGCAGCGTCGCCGGTTAGCTTGGGGTACTGCAAGCCCAGGGATTCGAGCTTGGCGACGATGACGCCGGCGATGGCGGTGCGCACGAACCATTTGCGGTCGGCCGGAATCACGTACCACGGCGCCCACTCGGTGCTCGTCGCGTTGATGGCATCTTCGTAGTAGGTCTGATATTCGTCCCAGTAGCGGCGTTCGTGAATGTCGTTGACGGAGAACTTCCAGTTCTTGTCCGGGTCGTCGAGCCGGCGCAGCAGACGCTTGCGCTGTTCGTCCTTGGAGAGGTGCAGGAAGAACTTCAGCACGACGGTGCCGTTGCGCGCGAGATGGCGCTCGAAACCGTTGATGTCCTCGTAACGCTCGGACCAGACGGCTTTGCTCGCCGCTTCCGCCTCCCGCGCCAGCATCGCTCGGTGGACGCGCACGACGACGACTTCTTCGTAGTGGGAACGGTTGAAGATGCCGATGCGGCCGCGCTCGGGCAGCACGCGCTCGCAGCGCCACAGGAAATCGTGGGCGGCCTCTTCGTCGGTCGGCGTCTTGAAGCTGTGCACCTCGACGCCTTGCGTGTTGACCCCCGACATGACGTGCGCGATCGAGCCGTCCTTGCCGGATGAGTCCATCCCTTGGAAGACCAGCAGCAGTGCGTGCGTGTGCGCCGCGGCAAAGACCTCTTGCAGCTCGGTCAGCCGCTTCAGATCCTTTTCCATCACGTCGCTCGCGTCGGACTTCTTCTCGAACCCCGGCGTGTCACGCGGATCGAGGTCGGCCAGGCGCACGGGGTGACCCGGCGCGACGCGCAGCTCGTCGACCTTCATGCCGCCCCGCCGATCAGTTCGCGCAGCGCGTCCTCGTCGATGATCGCAACGCCGAGCGATTCCGCTTTGGCGAGCTTCGAGCCCGCTTCTTCACCGGCGACCACAAAGGTCGTTTTCTTGCTCACTGCCGAGCTCACTTTGCCGCCGGCGCCGACGATCATCTCGCTCGCTTCCTCGCGGGTGAGGTTCGGCAGCGTGCCGGTGAGCACGAACGTCTTGCCCGCCAGCGGGCCGGCAGCGGCGCGCTCGCGTTTGGGCGCCGTCAGGTCGACGCCGGCCGCGCGCAAGCGCTCGATCAGCGCACGGTTGGCCGGTTGCCGGAAGAACAGCGCGACGCTGGCCGCGATCTGCGCGCCGATCCCATCGCTGCGCACGAGATCCTCTTCGCTCGCCGCCATCAGCGCGTCGATCGTCCCGTAGTCGCCGGCCAGGATCGCGGCGTTTTGCGCGCCGACCATCCGGATGCCCAAGCCGAACAGCAGCCGGGCCAGGCCGCGCGACTTCGATGCCGCGATGTTGGTCAGCACGTTCGCGATCGTCTTCTCGCCCATGCGCGGCAGCGTTGCGAGCTGCTCCGCGGTGAGCGTGTAGAGTCCGCTGACGTCGTCGATCAGACCCGCATCGACCAGCGCGAATGCGAGCACGTCGCCGACGCCCTCGATGTCCATCGCGCCGCGCGAGGCGAAGTGGCGCACGCGCTCGCGCCGCTGCGCCGGGCAGGTGGCGTTGGTGCAGCGCGCCATCGCCTCGCCTTCGGGGCGATCGACGGCGGAACCGCACACCGGACAGTGCGTCGGCATCGTGAACGCCTTGAGCCGCTTGCCCTTACGCTCGGCGAGCACCGGGCCGACGACTTGCGGGATGACGTCGCCGGCGCGCCGCACCACCACGACGTCGCCCGCGCGAATGTCGTTGCGCCGGATGTGGTCCTCGTTGTGCAGCGTCGCCATGCGCACCGTCGTGCCGCCGATCTGCACCGGCTCGAGCTCGGCGTAGGGGTTGAGCGTCCCGGTTCGGCCGACGTTGATGCCGATGCGCACGAGCCGCGTCGTCGCTTCGCGCGCGCGAAATTTGTAGGCGATGGCCCAGCGCGGATCCTTGCCGGTGTATCCGAGCCGCTCTTGCAGCGCCAGGTCGTCGACCTTGACGACGATGCCGTCGATCTCGTAATCGAGCTTGTCGCGCTCGGCGTCCCAGCGCTCGGTGAAGGCGATCACGTCGCCGATCGTCGCGGCCCGCGCGGCGTTCGGGTTCGTTGCGAAGCCCGCAGCGCGCAGGAAGGCCAGCAGCTCGAATTGCGTGGCCGGCACGTTGTCGGCGTCGACGTCGCCGACCGCATAGGCGAAGAACGACAGCCGCCGCTCGGCGGTCAGTCGCGCATCGAGCTGGCGCAGCGCGCCGGAGGCGGTGTTGCGCGGGTTGGCATAAAGCGGCTGGCCGGCAGCCTCGCGGCGAGCGTTGAGCGCGTCGAAGTCGCTGCGCCGGAAGTAGACCTCACCGCGCACGTCGATCGCGCGCACGCCGGCGGCGCGCAGGCGCAGCGGGATCGAGCGGATCGTGCGCAGGTTCTCGGTCACGTCCTCGCCGACGGAGCCGTCGCCGCGGGTTCCGCCACGCACGAACTCCCCGTGCTCGTAGTGCAGCGAAACGGCGAGCCCGTCGATCTTCAGCTCGCAGGTGTAGGCCACGCTCGGCAAGCCGGACAGTTTGCGGACGCGCTCGTCGAACGCGCGCAGTTCGTCGGCATCGAACGCGTTGCCGAGCGAGAGCATCGGCTTGCCGTGGACGTACGGCGAAAAGCCGGAGGCGACCGCCGAACCGACGCGCGCGGTCGGCGAATCGGGGGTGCGCAGCTCCGGGTACGCCGCTTCGAGATCGATGAGCTCGCGCAGCAGGGCGTCGTAGTCGGCGTCCGCCATCTGCGGATCGTCGAGGACGTGATACCGGTAATTCGCGTCGTCGAGCTGTTTCCGCAGAGCGGCCGCGCGCTCAGCGGCGCGTGGCACCGGCATGCTTGGGCGAGAACACCTGGATGACGTACCCATCCGGATCGGTGATCACGGCGACGCGGCCGTACCCCTGATCGTAGGGATCTTGCAGCACCCGAACGCCGGCCATGCGCGCGTCGGTGATGAACGCGTCGACGTTGTCGACGTTGAATGCCAGTTGGAGCGAACCGGGCCGCACCAGCAGCGTCTCGCTGTCGGGATGCAGGCCGAGCCGCTGACCGTCGCCGAGCTCGAAGTCGACCCAATCGGGCGACGCGTCGGTGCCGACGCGCAGGCCGAGCACGTCACGGTAGAACGCGCGCGAGCGCGCCAAATCCGAACACACGAGCATCGCCATCGCAAAGGCGGTCATATTGTTGCCTTTTCGGCAACCTGCGGCTTGGTCCCCGGGAAATACTCCGCTGCTAAAACCGTGAGGGACCAAACGCGAAGGATTCGCTTGCAGCGAATCCTCTATGCTTCGACGGGAACCCGGTCGCCTTCGGCGATCAGATCGCCCAGCGATTGCAGGTTGGCCTCTTCCCGCGCCGCGACCGCAGCGTCGTCGACGTGAATGCCGTGACCGCGCTCGTCGGCCAGCACGGCCTTGAGATACTGCCCGGTGAACGAGTTCGGGTTCGCGGCGAGATCCTCGGGCGTCCCCGTTCCGACGATCGTGCCGCCGCGATCCCCGCCTTCGGGTCCCAGGTCGATCAGGTAGTCGGCGGTCTTGATCACGTCGAGGTTGTGCTCGATGACGAGCACCGTGTTGCCGACCGCGACCAGCCGCTGCAGCACGTCGAGCAGTTTGTGGATGTCGGCGAAGTGCAGCCCGGTCGTCGGTTCGTCGAGCACGTAGAACGTCCGGCCCGTCGCGCGTTTGGACAGCTCGGTCGCGAGCTTGATGCGCTGCGCTTCACCACCCGAGAGCTGCGTCGCCGGTTGGCCCATCTTGATGTAACCGAGACCGACCTCGGCGATCGTCTTGAGCTTGTTGGCGATGCGCGGGATCGCCGCGAAGAGTTGCGAGGCCTCGTCGACCCGCATCTCGAGGATGTCGGCGATCGACTTGCCCTTGTACTTCACCTCGAGCGTCTGCGCGTTATACCGCTTGCCCTTGCAGACCTCGCACGGCACGTAGACGTCGGGCAGGAAGTGCATCTCGATCTTGATGATGCCGTCGCCCTGGCACGCTTCGCAGCGGCCGCCCTTGACGTTGAACGAGAACCGGCCCGGCGAGTAACCGCGCAGCTTGGCTTCGGGCGTCAGCGAGAACAGCTGGCGAATCAGATCGAACGAGCCGGTGTAGGTGGCGGGATTGGAACGCGGCGTGCGGCCGATCGGCGATTGGTCGATCACGACCATCTTGTCGAGCGCTTCGGCGCCCTTGACGCTGCCGTACGTGCCGCCGGCCGGCTGATGGTGCAGGTACTGGTTGAGCGCTTTGACCACGACCTCGTTGACCAGCGTCGATTTGCCGCTGCCGCTGACGCCGGTGACGCAGGTGAACGTGCCCAGCGGAATGTCGACGTTGAGACCCTTGAGGTTGTTGGCCTTCGCGTTCTTCACCGCCAGCGTCGAGCGCCCGCTCCGGCGCCGTTTGGGGATCGCGATGAATTGCCGGCCCGAAAGGTACGCGCCGGTCAGCGATTCCGGGTTGGCGAGGATCGCTTCGATCGGACCGACCGAGAGGATGTGGCCGCCCTCGGCGCCCGCACCGGGACCGATGTCGACGATCACGTCGGCGTGGCGCATCGTGTCCTCGTCGTGCTCGATGATGATCAGCGTGTTGCCGATGTCGCGCAGCGTCTGCAGCGTCGCCAGCAACCGGTCGTTGTCGCGCTGATGGAGCCCGATCGACGGTTCGTCCAAGATGTAGAGCACGCCGACCAGCGACGAGCCGATCTGCGTCGCCAGGCGGATGCGCTGCGATTCGCCGCCCGACAGCGTGGTCGCCGAGCGCGAAAGGTTGAGGTAGCCGAGGCCGACGTTCGAGAGGAAACCGAGCCGCGCGCGGATTTCCTTGAAGATCTGATGGCCGATCTGGTTCTCGCGTTCGGTCGGCTTGAACGTGGCGAAGAAATGCTCGGCCGCTTCGACCGACATCGTCGTGACGTCGTTGATGTTCTTGCCCGCCACGGTGACGGCCAGCACTTCGGGCTTGAGCCGCGCGCCGTTGCAGACCTTGCAGGTCGAGGACGACATGTATTTCTCGATGTCTTCCTTGACGTAGTCGCTGCTGGTCTCGTTGAAGCGCCGCTGCAGGTTGTTGATGACGCCTTCGAAGGAGGCTTTGTAGTCCCACGTGTGGCCGCTGCGCGACTCGTAGGAGAAGCTCTGCTCCTTGTCGCTGCCGTAGAGGATCGTGTCGACGAGGTCGGCCGGCATGTTCTCGATCGGCGTCGTCGTCTTGACGCGCCGCGAACGCAGTACCCGTTCGACCTGCTGCAAGTAGTACGGGTTCATCGACGGGAAGCGGCCGCCGCCGATCGACTTCGACCACGGAACGATCGCTCCGTCGGCGATCGACTTGGTCCGGTCGGGGATTACCTTCCAGGGATCGATCTCGATCTTCACGCCCAGACCGCTGCAGGCCGGACACGCCCCGAACGGCGCGTTGAACGAAAACAGGCGCGGCTCGAGTTCCTGGAACGACAATCCGCAGCTCGCGCAGGCGAACGCTTCGCTGAACGTCAGCTCTTTTTGCTTCTTCGACCCGGGCTCTTCGTAGAGCACCGCCACCAGGCCGCTCGAGAGCCGCAGCGTGGTCTCGACCGAGTCGGTCAGCCGGCCGCGAATGTCGGACTTCATCACCAGGCGGTCGACGACGACCTCGATATTGTGTTTCTTTTTCTTGTCGAGGTCGATCTTTTCTCGCAATTCGCGGATCACGCCGTCGATCCGCACGCGCGCGAAGCCTTCCTTGCCGATCTCCTCGAACAGCTTCGCGTACTCGCCCTTGCGGTCGCGAATCACCGGCGCCAGCAGCTGGATGCGCGTGCCTTCGGACAGCGCCATGATCTGATCGACGATCTGCTGGCTCGACTGCGCGCTGATCTCGCGCCCGCACTGCCAGCAGTGCGGCACGCCGATGCGCGCAAACAGCAGGCGCAGGTAATCGTAGATCTCGGTCACCGTGCCGACCGTCGAGCGCGGGTTGCGCGAGGTCGATTTCTGGTCGATCGAGATCGCCGGCGAGAGCCCCTCGATGTAGTCGACGTCGGGCTTCTCCATCTGCCCCAAAAACTGCCGGGCGTACGACGAGAGCGATTCGACGTAGCGGCGCTGGCCCTCGGCGTAGATCGTGTCGAAGGCGAGCGAGGACTTGCCTGATCCGGAGAGGCCGGTGATGACGATGAGCCGGTTGCGCGGCAGGGTCAGGTCGATGTTCTTGAGGTTATGTTCGCGCGCGCCCTTGATGACGATCGCATCGAGGGCGCGCGAGGGTGCCGGCGCCATACCTATGTGGAACCCCGCCCGGGCGGGACTCGTTGCGCGGCCGGCGGAGGTTTACACCGGCGGCGCGGGCTCGGTGACCCCGGGACGCAGGACGAGGTATTCGCCGACCACGACCAGGACGGCGTACGCCACGACCACCTGGCCGATGATCGCGGCGATGATCGGCCCGAGCAAGGGCGCGAACGCGAAGATGTGCGCGATCAAGCGGCCGAGCAGTTGCAGCACGGCGAGCACGATGCCGACGATCAGCGTGGTGCCGAAGCGGGCCCGGGCGATGGCGAAGGATTCGCGCAGCGCGTAGTACCCCGGCCGGTGGCCGACGACGGCCGCCGCAATCGTGTACAGCGTGAACAGATAAAACGCGAACAGCGAGAGGAACAGCGTGAACGGCGCGAGCACGAGCGCCACGATCCCGGCCAGGAAGAGATAGATCGCCGCCACCAGCACGTTCCCGGCATCGTCGTGCACGGCGCGCGAGCCGTCGCTCAGCGTCGTCGTCCCGGTCCGCCACGCCACGCCGGCCATGCCGGCCGTGTAGCACTGGGTGATGATGTAGCCGGCGATCGCGATCACCGCCAGCACCAGCCCCGAGACGAACGCCCCGGCGCCGTAGGCAAACGACATCGTCGGGCCGCTGGCCTCGCCGTACGTCTCGGGTTGGGTCAGGTTGAGCACGCCCGTCACGATCCCGACCACCAGACCCACGACGACCCCGGGCACGATGATGATCCAGTTCCGGGTCAGCAGATCCCAGGCGCGGGCGAAGACGTTCTCGACGGTGGGAGCCTGCACGATTTCTCCTCTTGATGGCCGAGGCGAGTCTGCCTTAGCCTCGAGGGTTCTTTACCCCGAAACCAGGCCCTTGCCCGGCCCCCAGCGGCAACACGTCGAGCACGCCGGCAATGGAGTCGACGACGGCGTCGGGCGGCCGGGCGCCGTCGGGGAGCGGGATCGCGTGGATGTCGATCAGCACGGTGAACAGGCCGACGCCGGCCGCGCCGATGATGTCGCGGTCGTAGCGGTCGCCGACCATCGCGCTGCGGGCCGGTTCGCTGCCCAGCGTCCGGCAAGCCAGCCGGAAGATCTCCGGATCCGGCTTGACCATCCCCATCGTGTCCGCCATGAAGACCGCATCGACGTGCTGCCGCAAGCCGACGCGATCGATCTTCTCGTCGTGCGTCGCGGCAAACCCATTGGTCACGATCGCGAGCTTGCAACCGTGCTCCCGCAGCACGCGAACCAGCTCGAGCGCGCCCGGGAACAACTCCAAGCTCTCGGCGCGATAGCGGGTGTAGCGCTCGCTGCACCGTTGGGCCAGCGCCACGTCGAACGGGACGCCGCTCGCGATCAGCGCGTCGCTCCAGAGCTGCACGCGCGCGTCGTGGATCGGCTGCGCGAGGTGCTCCTGCGAAAGCTTCTTCCAGAACCCGTTCGCTTCGGCCACGTACATGGTGAACAGCCGCCCGGCGTCGACGCCGCGTTCGGCGGCGACCTCCGCGGCGACGCGGCGTGCGGCCGCCTTGTACGCCGCCGAATCGTCGAGCAGCGTGTCGTCGAGGTCGAAGAGGACCGTATCGATCGTGCGGTTCACGGGCGGACGCGAAACGTTCGCAGGGCGAAGGCGGGCAGCACGAAGCTCAGCCGTTCGCCCTCGACGCGCGCCTCGCCCGCGACCGGCCGTTCGCAGGCGTCGACGGGAACGGCCTCGCGCATGCGGCCGCCGCAACGCAGCTCGACGCGCCGCGTTTCGCCGTCGCATTCGCGCACCCGCACGACGATGCCGTCGCCGTCGTCGGCGGGCTTGGTCGCGACGATCAGCACGGCCGGATCGTCGCAGGTGAACAAACGCACGCGATCGGGCTCGGCGTAATCGCGCCAAGCGGCTTCGAGCGCGCCGATCGTCGCGCCGGCGGTCGGCGCCAGCGCGTACGTGATGCGATGCTCGCCCCGGTCGGCCTGCGGGTCAGGCCACGCCGGCGCGCGCAGCAAGCTGGTGCCGATGCGCACGCCGCCGCTGCGCAGCCCGAGCGCGCTCCACCCATACGTATCGGATGCGAAGATCGCGACGCCGCGCTCGCCGTCGGTCGCGTGCACCCAGCGCTGCGCCGGAACCTCGAAGCGCGTACGTTCGGCGGGTGTCCGCGGCTTGGCGGTGCGCACCAGCGTTCCGTGCGGCATCCCGAAACGCACCTCATCGGTGTGCACGGCGAACCGGTGCTCGGCCCGGAGAATGCGGTGCCGGGCTTGCCAGTTCACGTTCAGCTCGATGCGCAGATACGGTTCGCCGGCGCCGAGCGCCACGCGCATCGTAATCGCGGTTCCGTCGCCCCGCAGCCGCACGATCAGCGCGTCGTCTTCGATGCGCGCGCCGCCCGGACGCAGCTTGCGCGGACGGCGGTCGTAGCCCGCGTCGAGGTTCCAGGCATCGAACGTGCGCGGCCGGTCGATGTAGAGCATCAAGCCGTTGGCGATCGCCGCCAGATTGCGGCCGTCGACGCCGGCCAGCTCGACGATCGTGCCGTCAGCGCGCACCCGCGCCCGCAAGTAATCGTTGGCGAAGACGAACTCCGTGCCGTCGGCGACCGGCGCGCGGGGTGCGGCCCACGCCGGCGCAACGTCGGCGCGCGGCAAAATCGAACGCGCGCTCGCCGCGACGCGCTCGACGATCCGTTCCGCCCGCTCGTACTCATGCAGTACGTCCGCGTACGCCGCGGCGATCGCGCTGCCCGCGATGACGTCGTGGAACTGGTTGCGCAGTACCAGCGTCCAGGCCGTGCGCAAATCGTCGCGCAGCGGCGCGATCGCACTGGCCGGCGCGCGCACCGCGGCGCACCACGCGCTCAGCTCCTCGGCTTCCCCGAGCGCGCGCTCGAGCGCGGCGTTGCGCGCTTTGACGTCGCGGTGCGTCGTGTACGTGCCGCGATGCGTTTCGAGATAGAGCTCGCCGCGGTATTGCGGCAGCGTGCGCCGGTCGACGCCGGCAAACCAGTCCGCCAGGCTGCACCACGGGCGGGTCGTGCGATCCTCGCCGGCGATCTCGCGGTCGGTCACGCCGCCGCCGCCGTCGCCGTAGCCGTGCACGAGGATCTCGTGCCGTTCGCGCGCGGTCGCCTTACGCAACGGCGTGGCCTCGCCGTCGTAGCGGTCGATCACGGCGGCCACGAGGTGCGAACCGTCGTCGCCGTACCAGCAGAACTGCGGATAGGGCCAGCGCGTCGTCTCGTTCCACTGCAGCTTCGTCGTGGCGAAGGCGTGAAGCCCAGCGTGCGCGGCGAGCAGCGGCAGCGTGTTCGGGAAACCGAACGTGTCGGGCAGCCACACGACGCTCGGAACGACGCCGAGTTTCTCCGTCGTGTAGCGGATGCCGTAGGCGAATTGCCGCAACGTCGATTCACCCGACGGCGCGTGCAGATCCGGCTCGACCCACATCGAGGCAACGCTTGCGTCCCAGCCGCGCGCCGCCGTGATGCGGGCGAACAGCTCCGCGTCATCCGCTTCCACCCACGCGTAGAGCTGCGGCTGGCTTTGCGCGAAGACGTAGCGATCGTCGAGCGCGAGCTGGCGCAGCGCGGTCGCGAACGTGCGCAGCGCTTTGCGCCGGGTGTCGGCATACGTCCACAGCCAGGCGACGTCGAGGTGGGCATGCCCGACCATCGGGACCTCGCCCGGACCGGCATCGGGCAAGGCTCCGTACGCATCGGGCACCGGGCCGATCTCAAGCTCGTCATGGGGTTGCTGCTCGGCCCGCGCGAGCATCCAGCGCCAGCGCACGCCGTCGCCCGGCGGCAGTCCGGCGACCGGCAACGAACGGCGCTCGACCTGCAGCGTCAGCTCGTGCGCTCCCGTGCGCGCCGGCACGTCGATGGTGCCGTGCTTGCCGTCGAAAGCACCCGCGACCGCGCCGTCGATGCGCAGCAGCGCTCCGGTACGCGTCGGATACGCCAAGCGCACCGGCGCTTCATCGAACGTCACCGTCGCGCGCAGCGTCACGGTGCGGTCGTCTTCACCGCACCGCTCGAGCCGCACGCGCATCGTCAGAACGTTTTCGTCAGGCTGTCGTTGGTCGCCGAGCAGTTGTTGCGGGGCGCACGGTTTTTGTCGTCGAGCACGTACCGCACGAGCACCTCGATCGGGTCGGTGCGCTGCGAGGTGTCGCGGAAGATCCGGAACTGCAGCGGATACGCCACCCCGGCCGCGAGCGCCGGCAGCGGTTGCTTCGCGACCACGCTGCCGTCCCGCACCAGCTCGGCATGTTGCGCGACGCGCGGCTGCTGCGCTAGATTCCCGACGTTCGCGAACACGCCGGTGATAAGCAGGCGATCGGCGGTCGCGGTCCGGGGGGAACCCTTGATGACCTTGATCTGCAGATCGGTGACCGAAATGTCCGCGCCCGGGCACAGCGGGCCCGGTCCCGATGAAGCGAAGGCGAGCATGCCGGCGAGAAAAGCCGCGATCATGCCTGCGAAGTTAGCCCATCGCGGAAAGAATCATTTCGCCCTTCGAGGGGCTCAGGACATGCCTCACGGCCGCGCGAGCACGGCAAACGAAGCGAGCCCGGCCGACCGGTCGATGCGCCGGCGCGGCAGCGTGTACGGCGCGGCCAGCGAGGTCACGACGCCGGGCCGCTCGGTGAGGGCCGCTTTGATCCCGGCCCGGCGCATCAGCGTCAGCGTGTACGCGTCCCACCGGCCGGCCGGATAGGCGTACGTCGTCGGCCGCGCCAGGTAGTGCGTCAGCGCGGCCACGCAGTGGTCCACCTCGTGCGCCGCCCCGCTGCGGCCGATCCGGCTGAGGTCGAGATGGCGCGTGCCATGGCAACCGATCTCCATGCCGGCCGCGCGCATCGCCCGCAACTGCGACCAGCTGGCATGCCGTCCGTCACCGATGAATCCGGCGCTGACGTAGAAGCTGCCGCGATCACCGTACTTGAGCAGCAACGGCGTGACGACGGTGGCCGAGTCGGTGTAACCGTCGTCGAAGGTCAGGACGACCGCGTTGACCGGATGTTCGCCGCGCCGCAGCGCGTCGGCCAGATCGTTCATCGTCAGCGTGCGGATCGCATGCGCGCGCAACCACTTCAGCTGGGCTTCGAAGACCGCCGGCTCGAGCGTCAGCGAGCGGCCCACCGGGCCGGGCGGCGTGACCGGATCGACCATGTGGTACATCAGCACCGGCACGCCGCCGGCCGGCGCGGCGGCATTCGCCCCAACCGGCATCACGCTCATCAGCGCGAACAACCACCACAAACGCATCACGAACTCCCTGGGATGACGACTGCAAGCGCGCGGAAGCGCAACGTTCCGGCCGCGCTGACCGGCGGCCCGCCGAGCGAGCGCACGACGTAGATCGAAGTCAGCCGCACCGGCGGGTTGAGGTCCGGCGGCAGCGCGATCGCCACGCGCCGCCAGCCGGTCCAGTCGACGCTCTTGGCCAGGGTGAGCAACGCCTTCTCACCGTAGCGGTTGACGAACGACGCGCGCAGCGGCACGCCGTTGCCGTCGCCCAAGACCTCGACGCTCAGCCGCACCGGTTCGTCGGGCAGCGCGATCGCCGTGTTCGCGTACGCCGCGCGCGCGGCACCGGTGAAGTCGTAGGTCAGCGCGGTTTCCGGATACGCCGGCACGGTAACCGTGTGATCGCCGACGCGGATCAGCGTCGTCGCGGTGGCGCCGGCAAGCGATGCCGTGACCGTGACGTCGCCGCCGTGCGTGTCGTACACGACGTTCGTCCCGCTCTGCGGCTGCGCGCCGAACATCCAGCGCACCGGCGCCGTGCCGAGCACGACCGGTGCACCGCGTTCGTCGGCGCCGGTGACGGTCAGCGGAAGCAACACGCCGCGGGCCGGATTCGGGCGGTCGGGAACGATCGTCAGCGTCGCGACGCGATCGACGGTGCGGTACGGCACCTCGGCCGTCAGCGTGCCGCCGATTTCCCGGACCGTCGCGAGATGCGGGCCGAGTTGCGCGCCGGTCTGCAACGGCGCGACCGTCGCCGCGCGCAGCACGTGGTCGGCATCGTCGACGATCGCGCCGCGCAAGGCGACCTCGGCGCCGCGATAGGCGATGAACGTGGCCGGCCGCACGACCAGGTGCGGATGCACGCCGTTCGGCGCGGTGCTGTACGCCAGCAGCGCATCGGCCACCGGCCGTTCGCGGCCGTCGCTCGGATCGTTCACCACGCTGGCCGTCGCCGTACCGAGCTCGCGCGTCACCAGCGTCGCCGAACCGCCCGAGTCGAACGCCATCCCGTCGACGGTGCCGAAGCCGCGCATCAGCGCTCCGAATTCGGGCCGCGTCAAACCGATCGAGGTGGCCGGATTCCGGCCGTCGGCAACGATCAGCAGCAACGTTCCGTCCGGTTCCAGCGCGGCACCGGAAACCGGAAAGCGCACGTTCGTTTCTTCCGGCGCCGGACTGTTGGGATCGACGGCCGGCGCGCCGTTCGCGACCAGCAGCGGGCCGCCGCCGACCGCGGTACGCAACGTCGACGTGCTGGGGGTCGTGTCGAACGCGAGCGTCAGCGCATCGCCCGGGTTCGGCACGGGCGCGATCGCTTGCGCGGCCGGACCGAAACCCAACAGCAGGCCGCTCACCGGTCCGGGCGGCGGCGCGCCGACCGCCGTCACGCGATACGTGCCCGGCGCGCCCGCGATCGGCGGGTCGACCGGAGCGAGCGCCGCCGCGACGACGTTGGGCATGGCGGCGAGCGAACCGTAAGCCGGCGTCAGCAGTGCCGCGCCGCCTTGCGGCGGCCATTCGTTCACGCCGGTCAACGGAACTTGCGCGTTGCCGTAGGCCACGCTCCCCGCGAACGTCATCGCCCCGATCGTCACGTCACCGCCGGTATCGACTTCGAGCGCGACGCGTTTCGATGGCGTGCGCAACAGCGTGCCGTCGCGTACGACGACGTTGAGCGGCTGGTTCGTGTTCCCGATGTCGAAGTAGTCGGCGTTGATGCCGGCGACGGCGCCGGTGCGCGCCGCCATCGACGAAACGGTTTCGCCGCTCGAGATCAGGTGGTCGCGCGCGACGACCGTGCCCAGCCGGACGTTCGGATCGTGCGTGTCGATCGCCACCACGTGCACGACCAGCGGACCGGCGCTCGTCGTCAGGCGGTAATCGGTGCGCCGGATCCCGGGCGCGACGTCTTCGGGAGCCGACCATTGCGCGACGACCAGCGGAAACGGCGCCGGCGGCGCCAGCAGCAGCGGTAGCGGAATCACGGAGTGGGACGCAACGGCGTCGGTTCGACGTGCGGACGCGGCGTGGTGACGATCGTTCCGAGCGGCGCCGAACTGTAGACGAGCAACGCATCGGTCACGTAGCGCTCCTCGCTGAAATCCGACGGCGTGTTGCGCACCGTGATCGCGTGGTTGCCCGGCGCGCGCGAAACCAATGTGACGGAGCCGCCGGAATCGAGCGCCATCGCGTCGATCATGCCGTACCCGCGCAACAGCTCGCCGAATTCGGGCCGCGTCATCCCGATCGACCGCTCCGGATGCCGGCCGTCGACGGCGACGAGCATCAGCGTGCCGTCGGGCATCGTGCCGATCGCGACGACGGGCCACTGCACGTCGCGCTCGTCGGGCGCCGGCGCGTGCTTGTCTTCATACCATTGACCGTCTTTCAAGAGCAGCGGCCCGGAACCAACCCCGGCCACCGCCCCCGGCACCGGCGGGTCGAGCGTGTAGTGCACCTCGACGACGTCGCCCGGTTGCGGCAACGGCTCGCGCAGCAGGTTGCTGAAGCCGAGACCCCACGTGACCGGGATCGGTGCGAGCGCAGGTTCGAGCGAAAGCACGCGATAGCGTTCGTCGCCCAGCGGCGCGAGGCGGGCAAACGTCACACCCGGCGCGGCCGGCAGCAGCTTGCCGTAGTCGGGCGTGATGATCGTCGTGTCGCGCGTCGGCCACGAGTTGAACAGCGTGACCGGATAGCGGCGCACGCCGTCCTCCACGGCGGCGCGCAAGTGGAAGCGCGCGAACGTCGGATGGTTGTTGCGATCGAACACGACCGCTTCGTGATCCGTCGGTCCGTGCATCAGCACGCCCGACTTGATCAAGAGGCCCTGCGGCTCGTAGGTGCGGCCGATGTCGAAGTAGTCGCCGTTGGCGCCGGCGACGGCCTTGGTGCGCAGCGCGAGATCCGACGTCCGCTCGCCGGTCGAGATGACGTGATCGTGCGAGAGCGCGGCGTCGAAGTGCAGGGTCGGTTCGCGCGGGTCGACCGCGATCAGCTGTACGACGTGCGGCACGGTTCCGGTCGTCATCGCGTATTGGCCGAACGTGATCCCCGGCGCGGTCGTCTCGACGTTCATCCAGCGCAGGTTCGGCTGCCCGGCGATCAGCGCGAACATGTGCGCCAGCGCGCGCAGATCGCGCGTGCCGGAGCTGCGAATGCGGCCCCAATCGCCGCCGTCGTGCACTTCGCCGACCGCCGCCACCGGCGTGCCGTCGTCGAGCGTCGCGTCGAGGCCCGTGCTGCCCAGACCGTCGGCGGCGATCGTCACCGGCCCGGTCAACCCGTGCAGGGCGTGCCCGGCGACGGACGCTTGCACGTTGTCCAGCACGAACGTGCCGCTCGGACCGGCGGCAGGGGCGAACGCGACGTTGCGCGCGAGGCCGTCCGTCACGCTCACGTCGGCGTCGCCGAGTAGCGCGGTCAGCGGCGCGAGCGGCAGCGCCGCGGCATTCCAGCGCGCGTCGCTCGCGCTGAACGGATACGCACCGGTGTCGGCGATCACGTTGCCGCGCAACACGTAGGTGAGGCGCGCCGCGGCGTCCAGCGTTCCGTCGATCCCGGCCAGCTCGACCTTCGGTCCCCCCTCGGCGCCGCGGGTCACCGTCACCGCCGCGTTGACGACGTGCACGACGAGCCGTCCGATGCCGAGCACGTGGCCCGCATTCGGCGCGCCCGCCAGTTCGTCGCCGGTCAGCGCGTCCAGCGCAACGGTGAGGTGGACGCCGGCCGGGCGCACGTCCCAAGCGTCGCCGTTCACCGCGTACGAAACGTTATCGGCCGTTAAGATTGCCGAGCCGCCGGCCGTTTGGACGCGCACGCCGTCGAGGATCGTCAACCCGTCGGAATGCCGCAGGTTCGCAATCGCCGCGTCGCCGCCGAACGCTCCGGAGAGCGCGCGCTCGAGCACGATCTTCTCGATCGTATCGTGCGCGGCGGCCGCGAGCGCGATCAGGAAGAGCACGACGCAGCCGGCGATGACGGCGACGCGGCGCAGCGCAGGCCGAGGGAAGGTACGCCTCCCCGAAGCAACATGGCCCTTGATGGTCAACCGCTTCCTCGCCTGGACTGCCTTCGTTTGCTTCATGCTGGTTGCAGCACCCGTTCGGGGAGCCGATGACGGACTTCCGCAAGTCGCTGCCGGTGGACGCACGCCGTACCTCGCGGTGATCGTATGGCACGACATCGTTCCGGTGAAGGAACTTTGGTTCGACACGACGCTCGATACCTTCAAGACGCAGCTCGCCGCGATCGCACGCGGCGGATATCACGTCGTCACGCTCGAGGCGGTGCGCGAGCACCTCGAACGCGGTGCCCCGCTGCCGAGCAAGCCGCTCGCGTTGACCTTCGACGACAACGGTCACGGCATCTACGAGAACGCGTTCCCCTTGCTGCGCGCGTATCACTTTCCGGCGACGATGTTCGTGCACTCGAATTTCGTCGGCACCACGACGCACGGCAAACGCCACACCACCTGGCCGCAACTCCTCGAGATGTCGCGCAGCGGCGTCATGACGATCCAGAGCCTCACTGCAAACCATCCGCCCGATCTGCGCAAGCTCAGCGACGCCGGCGTCGTGCACGAGCTGACGCTCTCGCGCACCTCGCTGCAGTACCATCTCGGCCACAAGATCTACGCGCTGGTCTATCCCGAAGACAACTACGACGCGCGCCTCGAGAAGCTCGCGGCGGCCAACGGCTACGAACTCGCGTTCATCGAGGATTGGGGCAGCGCCGGCGATTCCGCCAACCTGCTCGAGATCCACCGCTACTCCGCGCTGACGCGCTTCGCCCAGGCGCTCACCGACGTCGCCGCGGGTCACGCTCCATAACCGCCCCCGCCGCTGCGACGAATGCGCGCGCGATCGCGCTCTACTTGCCGCAGTACCACCCGATTCCGGAGAACGACGCGTGGTGGGGCGCCGGCTTCACCGAGTGGACGAACGTCGTCAAAGCCCGGCCGCTGTTTCCCGGTCACTACCAGCCGCACGTTCCGGCCGAGCTGGGTTACTACGATCTGCGTTCGCCGGCGACGCGCGAAGCGCAGGCGACGCTCGCGCGCGAGCACGGGATCGAAGCGTTCTGCTATTATCACTACTGGTTCGCCGGGCGCCGCCTCTTGGAGCGGCCGTTGCAAGAGGTGCTTGCCGAGGGACGACCCGACTTCCCGTTTTGCGTGTGCTGGGCAAACCAAACCTGGAGCGGTATTTGGCACGGCGCGCCGCGCCGGATTCTCCTCGAACAGCGCTATCCCGGCGCGGACGATCATCGCCGTCACTTCGAGACGTTGCTCCCGGCGTTCTCGGATCCGCGCTACGTGCGCGTCAACGGCCGGCCGCTCTTTCTGATCTTTCGCCCCCAGGAGCTGCCCGACGCGGCGCGCACGCTGGACCTTTGGCGCGAACTTGCCGCGCGCGCCGGATTGCCGGGACTCTACATCATTTGCCAGCACACCGATCCCCGTTTCAACCCGCACCGGCTCGGCTTTGACGCGTCGATGATCGTCACGCTCGGCCCGCGCGGGCGATTGGGGCTGCCCGGCCGGCGCCTGTTGGCCATGCTCGAGCGGAAACTCGGTCGACCGCTCGTCTTCGGGTACGAAGCCGCTGCGCGCAATGCGGTGTCCGCACCGGTTGCCGGCATCCGGAGTTATCCGTGCGTGATGCCGAACTGGGACAATACGCCGCGCAGCGGCGTCCGCGGTATCGTGCTGGACGGCTCGACTCCCGAGCTCTTCCGCGGCGTCGTTCGAGCCGCCGTGGAACGCGTTCGTCGCGAGCCCGCGGAGGAGCGCTTAGTGTTCGTCAAGTCGTGGAACGAATGGGCGGAAGGCAACCATTTGGAGCCCGACCGGAAGTGGGGCCGCGGTTACTTGGAAGTGCTCAGAGAAGAACTCGAGCGCCAGACGTCGGTGATCGGCGCGACGCCGGCGGCGTTACCCGACGGCGGCAGTCCGTAGAAGTCTTCGAGCGTGCGCAGAATGCGGTAGTGGTCGACGGGTTCGGCATAGCGGCCCGGTCGCACCATCGGGCCGGCGAACATCGTCGGGATCGAGTTGCGCGCATCGAACCCTTCGTCCCACGTGAACACGACCAGCGTGTCGTGCGTCGCGGCCCACTTCAGTAGCGGCCCCAGGTGCGCTGCGGCCCAGTCGTCACCTTCCTTCACCGTGCCGTCGTGCATGTCGTCGTTGACGTCGGGCACGATGAACGCGACGGTCGGCAGCGCGTCGAACGACGTCAGCGCTGACAACGGCCGGTGCAACTGCTGCGGGATGTTGCTGAACGACGTCCACGGCGCGTGTTTGCGCGCGTACGTTCCGGCCGAACAGCCCATGAAGCCCGCCGCCGGCAGCGCTTCGGAGTACGCCGCGAAGGTGAGATGCGCCGCGAGCAGCTCGCTGCCGAGATTCGGCGCGCCGGGCGGAATCCCGCGCGCGGGACAGCCGTCGCCGTTGGTGTTCGTGAGGCCGGCCAAGAGCGCGAAGTAGTTCGGCAAGCTGGGATGCGTTTCGGCGTGGGCGTTGGTGAACAACGCGCCGCCGCGCGCGACCGACGTGAGGTAGGGCGCGTTGCCGCTCGAGACGATCTGCGCGAGCGTGTGGTTCTCTTCGATCACCACCACGACGTGCGCGGGGCGCGGCAGCGGAGCGAGCACCGCCGCCAGCATCAGGGCCGCGAAAAACATCGTCAGCGCTCACCTTCGAAGTAGTCGAGCTCCGGTTCGCTACGCACGATGGTACCGGTCGATTCGACCAGCAGCTTGCGCGAATCCGGATAGTAGCACACGTCGCCGCCGTCGGTGTTGGCGAACATGAGGATCAGGCAGGCCGTATCGCTCTCGTTCGAGAGCCGGTGCGCGCCGGCCGGACCGGTCGGAAACGCGATCACGTCGCCGGGCCGCAGCGCAAACGTGCCTTGCGGCGTGCGCAGCGTCGGCGTCCCCGACCACACGACGAACGCTTCTTCTTCCTGCGTATGCCAGTGGTAGGGGCAGTAGACCTCGCCGCGCTCCAGCACCCCGAGCGCGTAGCCGAGGCGGCGTGCGCCGAGCAGCCGGCCGACCTCGGCCGCGGCGCCCGTGTACGGCGGCGGAGCGTCGTCGTGCAGGATCGCCAGGTCGTCGAGGTTGACGCGGCGCGTCAACACGTTCGTACGCGCGTCGAGCATCTCGGAGAGCGCATCCCAGCCGCGGTGGAACACGGGCATCCCGTCGCCGACGAGCAGATGCCGCACGCCCAGCGCGAGCAGCGCGCGCGCCGAGAGCGCGGCGCGCGCGGGATCCTCGAGCTTCTCATCGGGCATCAGGCGCACCGCACCGGCCGGAACGCCCCACAACGCGTCGCCGGTGATCGCGCTGTACGTCGC
Source organism: Candidatus Lustribacter sp. (assembly GCA_049512335.1). Lineage (GTDB taxonomy): Bacteria > Vulcanimicrobiota > Vulcanimicrobiia > Vulcanimicrobiales > Vulcanimicrobiaceae > Lustribacter. The sequence goes on along the minus strand of JBEKXE010000006.1, from coordinate 26,156 downwards.
GCGGTGGAAGAGCGCGAACTCGCCCGTCGTCTTGAAGCCGTCGAGTCCGATCACCCGCCAGCCGAAGAGCTGCTCGCCGTGCTCGACCGTGCGCTCGACGGCGACGCTCATCTCGTTCGCGTCCGGCAGCGACGCAATCACCGGCACGCGGTAGCGCTGCGCGAACGCGGCCGCCGCGCGTTCGTGGTCGCGGTTGGTGACGACGACCGCCGCCAGTCCGCGATCGTCGACGAACGCCAGATCGCAGGCGTCGGGTTCGAGCGGGTCGACGACCATGTTGCCGCCGTGGCCCTCGACGAACCAGGCGTTGAAGAACATCGCGCGATCGGCTTGCCAGCGTGACCAGGTGGCGACGCCCGGAACGATCGTCGCTTGCATCAGGGTGCGCTCGCGATGCCGTCGGCCGCGTCCCGCGCCGTCGCCGCCGCGTCGCGCTCCGACGCCGGGCCGTACCCGCCGCCGCCGGCGGTCTGCACGACCAGCGTCTCGCCGGCGTTCACTTGGAGGGTCACTTTCGCGGGAAGCGTGCGCATCGTCTGCCCTTTCTCGTCGCCGGGCGCGATCAGTGCGTGTCGCCCCGGCGCGCCGTCGCCGCCGCCCGCGCTGCCGTGCGGACGCACGGCATGGCGCTCACCGAGTAGCGAAATCGTCGCCGAACCGGCACGAACCTGCAGCGCCCGAACGAGTCCGGCGCCGCCGCGATAGCGACCGGCGCCGGCAGTCGCATCGGCGAACTCGTAGCGCGTCACGCGCAGGGGAAACGTTCGCTCGAGGACCTCGATCGGGGTATTGAGCGTGTTGGTCATGTGGGCTTGGATCGCGTCGACGCCGTCGGCATCGGGGCGCGCGCCCATGCCGCACCCGTTCGTTTCGTAGAACGCCCACGGCCGCCCGGACTCATCGATCCCGCCCATCATCACGTTGTTCATCGAGCCGCCGCTGGCGGCCGGAACGCGATCCGGCGCGAGCCGGCCGAGCGCCGCCAGCACCAAGTCGGCGTTGCGCATCGACGTCTCGACGTTGCCGGCCGATACCGGAGCCGGACGGCGCGGGTTGAGCAGCGTGCCTTCGGGCACGACCACCTCGACCGGCCGGAACGTGCCGTCGTTCATCGGGATATCCGGCGCGAGCAGCGCGCGAATCGCATAGTACACGCCCGAGAGCGTCACGCCGTAGACGGCGTTGAGCGGCATCGGCAGTTGCGCTGAGGTCCCGGCATAGTCGAGCCGCATGCGATCGCCCCGTTTCTCGAGCCGCAACCGCAATTCGATGCTCGGTTCGCCGCGCTCGTCTTCCAGCACGTCCGTGCACTCGGCGACGCCGTCGGGGAACGCACGCAGCGCGGCGCGCATGCGCCGCTCGCCGTCGGCGATCGCCTTGTCCGTCGCCTGCGCCACCGTCGCCGCACCGTAGCGCCCGACCAGCTCGAGGACGCGGCGCTCGCCGGTGAGATTGCCGGCGAGTTGCGCGCGCAGATCGCCGCTGCGCGTCTCGGGCGTGCGCGAGTTGGCGCGGAAAAGCGCGACCGTTTCGCGCACGACCCCGTCGGCGCGCATCAAACGCATCGGCGGCATGATGAAGCCTTCGGCGAAGAGTTCGCGCGCGTCGGGCGGCATCGAGCCGGGCACCATTCCGCCGACGTCGGCGTGGTGTGCTTTGTTGCAAGCGTAACCGAAGATCGTGCCGTCGACGAAGATCGGCCGGATCACGGTGACGTCGTTGAGGTGCGTTCCCGACAAGTACGGATCGTTGACGACCCACTGATCGCCCGGCGCCATCACCTCGCCGCTCGCCGCGATGTCGTCGAGCGTGCGGCGCAAACCCCACGGCAACGAGCCGAGGTGCACCGGAATGTGCTCGGCCTGGGCGACCAGCCGCAGCTGCGCATCGAAGATCGCGCATGAATGATCGAGGCGCTCCTTGATGTTCGGCGAGTACGCCGCGTTGCGCACGGCGATCCCCATCTCTTCGCTCGCGTAGAGCAATCCCGAGACGATGATCTCGGCCGTAATCGGGTCCGGCGCGCCGGTGATCACGCGCGTTTCTCCAGCTGCAAGTTGCCGCCGTCGTCGGCCTGCGCGCGCCAGCCGCTCGGGACCCACGTCGTGGTGTCGTATTGCTCGACGATCGCCGGGCCCGTGAAGGCGTCGCCGGCGCGCAAGCGTTCGCGGTCGTAGATCGCCGCGTCGGCGAACGCCCCGGCATCCCACGCGCGCCGCGTGCCGATGCGCGCACCCCCCATGTCATCCCGAGCTTGTCGAGGGACCGCCTCAATCGTTGTCACCGGGTGGCTGCCCCCTTCGACAGGCTCAGGGCAGGCTTTCGACAAGCTCAGGGTGACGTGGGATTGCGAGCCGATCGCGGTGACGCGCACTGTTGCCAGCTCGACGCGTTCGTCGCGGGAGGCGTAGCCGTAGCGGCGCTCGTGCCGTTGGTGGAACGCTTCCACGATCGCATTCTCGTCGCCGTCGAACGGGACGGTGAGGTCGAACGACTGTCCGGCATAGCGTACGTCGAGCTCCGCGACAATGCGCATGGCGTCCTCGGCGACGCCTTGTTCGCGCAGCGCGTCGCGCGCTTCGTCGCTCAACGCCGATGCTACATTGCGCGCGGCGCTCAACGACGCCGCGTCGAGCGGCGTCACGAGCGATCGCGAAAGGGTCGCGCGAACGTCGGCGGCGAGCAGTCCGAGCGCGCTGAACAACCCCGGGTAGCGCGGGATGACGACGCGCCGCAGGCCGAGATCGGCGGCTAGCGCGCAAGCGTGCAGCGGTCCGCCGCCGCCGAACGCCATCAAGAGGAAATCGCGCGGATCGAGCCCGCGCTCGACCGAGACGATGCGCAGCACCTTGGCCATCTCGGCGTCGACGAGCGCGACGATGCCGGCGGCGGTGCGCTCCACGTCGCCCCCGAGCGGTGCCGCGACGCTCGCGACGGCGGCGCGCGCGTGGGCGGCGTCGATCGGGAACGTGCCGCCGACCAGCGCGCCCGGATTGAGCCGGCCGAGCACGACGTTGGCGTCGGTGACGGTCGGCTCGGTGCCGCGGCCGTAGCACGCGGGTCCCGGATCGGCGCCGGCCGAGAGCGGGCCGACGCGCAAAACACCGACGGCGTCGAGCCGCGCGATCGTTCCGCCGCCGGCGCTCACCTCGGCCAAGTCGACGAACGGAAAGCGCACCGGATATCCCGATCCCTTGCTCGCGCGTCCGCTGTGCGTCGAACCGGCGGCTTCGAATTCATAAGCGATCTCGGGCCGGCCACCGACGATCGTGCCGGCCTTCGCGGTCGTGCCGCCCATGTCGAACGACAGCACGTTGGCGGCCCCGATCTGCGCGCCGACGGCGGCCGCCGCGATGACGCCGCTCGCCGGACCGCTCTCGATCAGCGTCGCCGGCCGCTCCGCCACGTACGGCAGCGCGGCGGTGCCGCCGTTGGACTGCATGACGAACACCGGCGCCGTAATGCCCAGCGCGCGCACGCCGGCGGCCAGACGTTCCAGATAGCCGCGCACGACGGGCAGCAGCGCCGCGTTGACCACGGCCGTCGAGAAGCGCTCGTATTCGCGTTCCTCGCGCACCAGCGCCGACGATTCCGACACCTCGACGCCGGGGAGGGCCGCACGCAGCGCGCCGGCGACCGCGCGTTCGTGCGCGTCGTTGGCGTAGCTGTTGAGCAAACCCACCGCGACGCTGGCGATGCCGCGGTCACGGATGGTCGCAACGGCCGCGCCGACGCTGTCGTGGTCGAGCGCCACGTGCACGCTGCCGTCGTAGTCGATGCGCTCGCGCACGGTGAGGCGGTCCTCGCGCCGCGCCAGCGGCACCGGCCGCCGGACGTGCAGGTCGTAGACCGCGCTGCGTGCTTGGCGACCGATCTCGAGCACGTCGCGAAAGCCCTCGGTCGTAACGAACGCCACCCGGGGCAGGTCGAGGTGGACCTGCCCCAGCAAGGCGTTGGTCGCGATCGTGCTGGCGTGGGCCAGCTGCACGATCTCCGCCGGATCCACCTCGCGCAACAACGCGCGCAGCGCGTCGAGCAGGCCTTCTTCAGGCGCCTTGGGGGTGGTGGCGACTTTGAAGCGGCGGATCGTTCCGCCGGCGTCGGTCGCGACGAGATCGGTGAACGTGCCGCCGACGTCCACGCCGACGCGCCAGTTCACGCGGTCCGGGCTTTCGTCAGCCCGGCGATCGGGTGAAGGTTAGTTCCAGTGCAGCTCGCGCTCGATTTGTTGGCGTTCCCACTCATCGGAGAACGCGACGTCGTCGGCGGCTTGAGACTTTTGCCCCAAGCGGCGCTCGCACCAGCCGAGAATTGTCGCAACGAACGCGTCGAGCGCGTCGTGCGAGAGTGTTTTTTTCCGTTCCATAGGCTAATTATAGGTGACGTAACACGCTTTGTCAGTGGCATTTGTCGCTACGTAACTGCAGAAAACTTTCTCCCACCACGTTACGACGCGGTCGCTAGCTGCCGACGAGCTCGCGCAGCGCGTGCTGGAACACCTTGGGGGCCTTGCCCTGGAAGAGCACCGACTCGTTGCCGCCGATCTGCTTGCGCAGTTCGATCAGCTCGTCGCGCAACGCCGCGGCCTTTTCGAACTCGAGGTTGGCGGCCGCCTCGCGCATCTTGCGCTCGATGTCGTTCGACATCGCCATCGCGACGTCGCGCGGCAGCTTTTCGCCTTTGAGGCCGGTGGCGGCGACGGTGCTCGCGCTGACCAAGGCCAGAATATCGCGCACGTCCTTGCGAATCGACTTGGGTTCGATGCCGTGCTCGAGGTTGTAGGCGATCTGCCGCTCGCGGCGGCGCTTCGTCTCGCCCAGCGCCCGCGCCATCGATTCGGTCACCACGTCGGCGTACATGATCACCTTACCCTCGACGTTGCGCGCCGCGCGGCCGATGGTCTGGATCAGCGCGGTGCCGCTGCGCAGATAGCCTTCCTTGTCCGCGTCGAGGATGCCGACCAGCGACACCTCCGGCAAATCGAGCCCTTCGCGCAAGAGATTGATGCCGACCAGCACGTCGAACTCGCCCTTGCGCAAATCGCGCAGAATCGCTACGCGCTCGAGCGTCTCGATCTCGCTGTGCAGGTAGCGCACCTTGAGACCGTTCTCGAGCAAGTAGTCGGTCAGGTCTTCGGCCATCTTCTTGGTGAGCGTCGTGACCAGCACGCGCTCGTTCTTTTCGGTGCGCTGGCGGATCTCGTCCATCAGGTCGTCGACCTGATGGCGCGTCGGCCGCACCTCGACTTCCGGATCGACGAGGCCCGTCGGCCGGATCACCATCTCGACGACCTGCGCAGAACGCTTGGTCTCGAACTCCGCCGGCGTCGCCGACACGTAGATCACTTGGTTGAGATGGGCCTGGAATTCATCCGCCGTCAACGGACGGTTGTCGAGCGCCGACGGCAGCCGGAAACCGTGCTCGACCAGCGAGAGCTTGCGCGAGCGGTCGCCGCCGTACATCCCGCCGACTTGCGGGATCGTGACGTGCGACTCGTCGACGAACAACAGCCAGTCCTTGGGGAAAAAATCGAGCAAACAGAACGGCGTCGAGCCTTCTTCGCGGCCGGAGAGGTGCCGCGAATAGTTCTCCACCCCGTTGCAGTAGCCGACTTCGCGCAGCATCTCGAGGTCGTAGCGCGTGCGCTGTTCCAGCCGCTGGGCTTCGAGCAGCTTGCCGTTGTCGCGAAAGAATTTCAGCCGGTCGACCAGCTCTTCTTCGATCGCGTCGATGGCGCGGTAGAGTTTTTCTTCGGGCGTGATGTAGTGTTTGGCCGGGAAGATCTTCAGCTCGTCCTTCGACTCGACGTACTCGCCGGTGAGGATGTTGACGACGTTGATCGCCTCGACCTCATCGCCGAAGAACTCGATGCGGTGGACCAGCTCCTCGTCGACGCCGACGAATTCCAGCGTGTCGCCACGCACGCGGAACGTGCCGCGCACGAGGTTGAGATCGTTGCGCCGGTACTGCATGCCGATCAGCTTGCGCAAGAAGTCGTCGCGGTCGATCGTATCGCCGATCCTGACGTCGGCCGAGAGCTCCATGTAATCGGCCGGCGAGCCCAACCCGTAGATGCACGAGACGGAGGCCACGATCAGCGTATCGGGCCGGGTCAGCAGCGACTGGGTCGCGGCGTGGCGCAAACGCTCGATCTCGTCGTTGATCGAGGAGTCCTTGGCGATGTAGGTATCGGTGTGGGCGATGTACGCCTCGGGCTGGTAGTAGTCGAAGTACGAGACGAAGTACTCGACCGCGTTGTGCGGGAGAAAGTCCCGGAACTCCGCGCACAGCTGGGCCGCAAGCGTCTTGTTGTGGCACAGGACCAGGGTCGGCTTCTGGACCATCTCGACGACCCGCGCCATGGCCATGGTCTTGCCGCTCCCGGTCACGCCGAGGAGCGTCTGGGCATGGTCCCCGCGCCGGACGCCGGCCGCCAGCGCGTCGGTCGCCGCGGGCTGGTCGCCGGCCAGCGCGTACGGACTGACCAACTGGAATTTGGGCATAAGAACTCCCCATAACACCACCGGGGACCCCAAGCGCTTCAGGGGGCGCGCGTCGCCCGAGCGAAGAAAGGTCCGCTGCTTCCCCCGTGCGCTCAGGCGATCTTGGGGAGCGTTAGGAGTACTCCGTGATCCAGCCGCCGCTGTTGTTTAGCGGGACGTCCAACCGCGAATTGGCCGACGAGATCGCCAAGAAGATGCAGACGCGCATCGGCAATGCGCTCGTCGACCGTTTCAAGAACGACGAATGTCGCATCGAGATTCGCGAGAACGTCCGCGGGGCGGAGGTCTTCGTTCTGCAGTCGCTGTGCCGCACGCCCTGGGGCGGGTCGGTCAACGATGCGATCATGGAATTGCTGCTGATGATCGATGCGCTGCGCCGCGCGTCGGCCAACCGCATCACCGCGGTGATCCCGTACTACGGGTACGCCAAGCAAGACAAGAAGACCAAAGGCCGCGAGCCGATCTCGGCCAAGCTGCTGGCCAACATGCTGCAGACCGCCGGCGCCGAGCGCATCGTGACGCTGGATCTGCATGCCGCGCAGATCCAGGGCTTCTTCGACGTTCCGGTCGACAACCTGATGGCCGCGCCGCACATGTGCAACCACTTGCGCAACGAGAAGCTCTTCGGCGAGAAGATCGTCGTGGTCTCGCCGGACGCCGGCGGCGTGCCGCGCGCCGAATTCTTCGCCAAACGGTTGAAGTCGACGCTGGCCGTGATCATCAAACGCCGGCCCGAGCCCGACGTCTCCGAGGTCACGCACATCGTCGGTGACGTCGAAGGCAAGATCGCGGTCGTCGTGGACGACATGATCTCGACCGGCGGCACGCTGGTCAAAGCCGCCGAAGCGCTGCTCAAGCGCGGCGCGACCGAGGTCTACTGCCTGGCCACGCACGGCATCTTCGCCGGCGATGCGGTCAAGCAGTTCGAAGCCTCGGCGATTCGCAAGGTGATCGTCACCAACACGATTCCGACCTCGGCCTATCCGGACGGTATCGGAACGCGCATCGAGCAGCTCTCGATCGCCCAGATCCTGGCCGATGCGATCAAGCGCATCACGGCCAATCGCTCGGTCTCCGAGCTGTTCGCGAGCGACGACTTCATCGAAGCCGGCGCCGAGGCGGCCGCGACGACCACCCAAGACGCTCCGCACGTCGAAACGAACGCCGAAACGGCGATCGCGGCTGCGGTTTAAGGAAACACCAACCCTCTCATGGCGAAAACCGAACGCGTCACCAACGTGACGATCCACCAGCGCGCCGAAACCGGCACCACCGGAGCCAAGCGCGCCCGGCGCGAGGGCCGCATCCCCGGCGCACTCTACGGCCACGGTACGGCCGAAGCGATTGCCGTCGACGCGCGCACCCTCAACGAGCTGCTCTCGAGCGGCGGCCAGAGTCATATCGTCGACGCGACGATCGGCGGCAAGAAAGAATCGGTGTTGCTGCGTGAAGTGCAACGCGATCCGATCACGCACCGGCCGATCTCGGCCGACTTCCAGCGCGTCTCGTCGACCGAAGCGATCACCGCTGCGGTCCACATCGTCACGGTCGGCGTGCCGCCGGGCGTGAAGGACCAGGGCGGCGTCATGGACGTCGTCACCCACGCCCTCGAGGTCAAGGGCCCGGCCGGCAAACTGCCCGAGCACTTCGAGATCGACGTCAGCGGGCTCAACGTCTTCGACCACGTCACGGCCGGCGACGTCAAGCTGCCGGACGGCTTCACGCTGCTGACGCCGGCCGAGACCGTCGTGGTCGCGGTCGAAGGCTCGCGCACGGCCACCGAAGAGGCCGAGCTCGCCGCCGCCGCCGCGCCGGCCGTGGCGCCCGAACCGGCAGCCGCTCCGCCCGCCGAGTAGCCCATCGACGACCTCCGGCTCATCGTCGGGCTCGGCAACCCCGGGCCCGAATATGCGCGAACGCGCCACAACGCGGGGTTCATGGTCGTCGAAGAGCTCGCGCGCCGCTGGAACCTTTCCGGCTGGACAAAACGGCGCGACGCGCGCATCGCGCTCGACCGCGAGCGGCACGCGGTGCTGGTCGAGCCGCTGGCCTACATGAACGCCAGCGGTCCGCCGACCCTCGGCGTAGCCACGTTCTACAAGGTTCCGCCGCCGCGCATCCTGGTCGTCGTCGACGACTTGGATCTGCCGTTCGGACGGCTGCGTTTGCGGGCCGACGGGAGCTCGGGCGGCCACAACGGCCTCAACTCGCTCATCGAGGTGTTCGGCACCGGTTTTCCGCGGCTGCGCGTCGGCATCGGCCGTGACCGCGAGAGCGGCGACGCCATTCGCCACGTGCTCGGCGCGTTCTCCGATGACGAACTGGCGGCGTTGCCGGCGCTCGTCGAACGCTGCATCGAGGGCATCACACTTTGGCTGCGCGGCGACATGAAGACCGCGCTGAACCGCATCAACGCACCACCTGCAAAGAGGAACGAAGGCGGAGAGCCCAAAGACGGCTAGATGATCGTCGTACGGATCGACGAATCGACGCTGGCGGCCGATGGCACTACGCTCTACGCCGATTTGACGTTTCTGGTCGAACGCGGGCAACAACCCATCGTCGTCGCGCCGTCGGCCGACGCGGCCCGCACGATCGTCAAGACGATCAACCGCACGAGCGATGCCGCCGTCGGCGTATCGGGTGCGGACGCGGGCATGTTACCCGCCGCCGGCGAGCGTCTCGGCGCGGTGCAGACGCGGCTCTTGCACACGTTGCTCTCCGCCGGCTACATCCCGGTGGTCGAACCGTTGGCCTTCGGCATGTTCGGCAGCGACGTCGCGGTACACGCCGACGACGTCGCCAGCGCCGTCGCGCGTTCGATGGCCGCTAAACGCGCGCTGTTCTTCCACGAGTACGGCGGCGTGATCGACACCCTTACCCAAGAATGCATCGCCGAGCTGACGCCGGCCGAAGCGCTCGCACTCGCCGACGACGCGACGCTGCCGTCCGACCTGCGCGCGGCCATTCGCGCCGCCGCCCTCGGCGTGCGCGGCGGGGTCGGTGCCGCCGACATCCTCGACGGCCGCATCGCGCACGCCTCGATCGTCGAGCTGCTCACCGCCCGTCACGTCGGCACGCGCGTGATGGGCACCGTGTTTCTCGAGTAGGGTTCGCTTACCGCCCGCACAAGCGGACGAGCTCGGCTTGCAGCGGCATCACGACGTCGGCCGCAATCAGCGCGATGTGCGCGGCCGCCGGTGCGACGCCGCTGGCCAGCGCCGCGGTGACGTTCACGCTGAACTTGTCGACGAACTGCGTGAGCGGGCCGCGCCCGATGTGCGCCGCCCATTCGTCGGTCAGGCCGCCCTCGAGCCGCGCCACGGCGACCGTCGTCGTCGCGTCCGCCGCGCTGGCGTACACCCAATGCTGCACGACGCGATCGCGCTGCGGGCGGGTCGTGTGCCGGCGCGGGAGCGGACGATAGCGCTGCGAGTCCACGTCGGCCGGGAGGAGCAGCGAGATGTCCAAGCGCGGAATTTGGAAATAGCGCTGGCCGCCGCTGACCACGAGCCATTTCGGAACATCGTTGTAGAGCTCGAGGCCCGCGCCGTGCGCCGCCAGATAGCCGGCGATATCGTGCGCCGCGTGAACGATCGGGTCGTTTTCCATGCGCCCTCCGGATGTTACGGCGGACACGGGTCGGTAGTCTTGCCGATCGCGGCGATCCGCGAGCCGAGCGGCGGCCGCGAGTCGAAGTACCAGCGCACGGTCCGCCGGCCGCACAACGGGATGAGGTCGTCGTCGGCGCGGCGCACGAACAGCCGCACGCCGGCGGAGCGGTCGGCGACGACGCTCACGGCGAGCGCGTCGGCGCGCCGTTCGATGCCGCGTTCGATCGCGTTGTACGCAGGGTAGAGCAGCAGCACCGCGATGCCGAGGAAGGTTCCGACCAGCGGCAGCCGCGCCAGCGGGTCGTCGTCCCGCCGGAACCCGATGCGGTCGCTGACGAGCACCGCCAGCGCGGCGGCGAAAACGAACAGCGTCGTGCCGGCAAGCGCCAGCTCCAAGACGTCGCCTTCGGCCTGGTGCGCGTATTGCCGGGCTAGCAGAAAGTCGCGCTCGCCGGGGGTCATCGCCGCCAGCGCCTGATCGCCCAACAAGATGCGCGCGAACGGCCCCAGGCCCGAGGTGCGCGCGACCAGACCCGACGCGCGCTGCGACGTCACCGCGATCGTCAGCGGAACCGGCGCGGTGCCCAACGCCTTCGCGACCGTATCGCCGGCGTCGACGATCGCGGCCGGGGCCGGCCGGTCGTGCGAGGTCAGCGGCGAGAACAGCACCGGTTCGACCGCCACGACCGCCAGCACCGTCACGTAGAGGATCCCGATGAAGATCAGGTACCACAAGCGCGTGCAGTCGACCAGCGCCAACACGACCGCGACCACGAACGCCGTGCACACCGAGATCGTCGCCAAGCGCAGCAGCTCGGCCAAAAACCAATTCGGGATCGTCTGCAGCGTCAGGCCGACGTTGTGCTGCACGCGATACGAGGCGAATGCGAACGGCAGCGAGGCGAGCGTTGCCAGCGCGCCGAGCGCCGCGCCGAACGCCGTGCGCTGCAGCCAACGCGCGCGCAGCCGGCGGCGCAACAGATCGCGCATGCGCGCCGAGTTGCCCGATTGCCACAGCCACAGGAACGCCAGGATCGGCGCCGCCGCCCAGCAGCCGAACAGCAGCTCTTGGTAATCTTGGATCGCGCGAGCACGCCGTTGCCGCACCGGATCGACCAGCGCCGGCGCGGACGAATGCAGCAGCGTCTGCGCCGACAGTGCGGTGACGTGCCGGTCCGCGCGCGTCTGCGCCCCGGCCCACGCCGGCGCGAGCAGCGCCAGCAGCAGCCCGGCGAGGGCGAGCTTAGATCGCAGCGGCGTAGGCGTCGGGGAACGTCGTGGCGTGCTCCTCGGGGAACCGCTTGCGGTATTGTTCCCAGCCGACGAAATTGGCCGAGTGCTGCGCCGCGTCCGGCGCGGGGGTGGCGACGTGTTCGAACGGGCTCCAGTGCCCGTTCGCGCCCCCGCCCAACAACCGCTCGTAGAGCTCGATGTCCTTGGCGTGATCGCGCTTCCCGTCGTGCGTGAGGTACGAAACGCGCGCGCAGCGAGCCACACTGAGCCGGCACAGCAGCTCGTCGGGCAACTCCCGCTCGTCGGCTTGGATCAGCGGCAGATGCCAGCGCCCCAGCGCGACCGGCTGCGGCGTGCTGGCCCGGTATTCCGCCAGCATCATCTCGGCGATGTGCTTGATCTCGGGCTGCGCGTCGGGATGGCAGCGCTGGGTGAAGAAGTTCGCCCATTCGGTCGCAGTGATGATCACGGTGATCCACGCGAACGGTTCGAGCAGCCGGTTCACCAGCTGTTTGTGCAAGTCGATGTCCTGCGCCGCCAACCGCTCGGCGTGGCGCAGCGCGTCGTCGAGCGCCGCCTGCCATTCCGCGCGCGCCCGCGCTTCGACCTCCGGCGCGAGCGCTTCGCGCGCGCTCATCCCGGTTTGGTTACGTCCCCAGTAGACGGGCAGCGCCGGTTCCTCGCTCACGGCCGCGATCATCTTCTTGATCGGAATCGCCCGCGAGCTCGCGGCGTTCCGCGAGAACACGCGGTGCGTCATCATCTCACTGTGGATGAAACGCGGATAGCGCACCTCGAGGGTCGTGAGGCGCGCCCCCGACGGGGAGCGGCTGTCGAGCAGAACCCGGGCCGAAAACGCCATTCGCAGCGTCTTCGGCGGACCGCGAGGGCGCTACTTCCGGGCGGCGACGAGTTGGGGGTAGGTTTTCTTCAGCGCTGCGAGCTTCGGCAGATCGTTCTCGACGATGTACGGATCGTCGGGATGCAGCACGGCGTAGTGGCGGTGGTATTGTTCGGCCGGATAGAAAGCGCGGAACGGTTCGAGCTTCGTCACGATCGGCGCGCTGAACCGATGCTCGGCCGTCAAGCGCGCAATCATCGCCGCGGCGACGCGACGCTGCTCGTCGTTCGCGACGAAGATCGCCGAGCGGTACTGCGTCCCCTCATCGGGGCCTTGGTAGTTGAGCTCGGTCGGATCGTGCGAGACGGTGAAGAACACGGTGAGGATCTGCTCGAGCGAGATCTGCGCCGGGTCGTAGGTCACGCGCACGGATTCGGCGTGACCGGTGGTGCCGGTGCTGGTCAGCTCGTAATGCGCCGTCGCCGCCGAGCCGCCGGAGTACCCGGGCATCGCCTCCGTAACGCCCTTGAGGTTCTCGAAGACCAGCTCCTGGCCCCAGAAGCAGCCGCCGGCGAGCACGATCTGCTGCAGCGGCGCCGCGGCGGCCGGCCGGCTCGCACCGCCGGCGAGCGCGAGTTGCACGATGAGTGCCGAAACCAGGCCGATCCCGAACCGCTTGCGTGAGGAAGTCATGATGCCTATATTACGATGCCGGTGCGGTTTTCGATGCAAGCCCGCTTACCGTGCCGGCCGGCGAGTCGATGGCGGCCAGGGCCGGAAAGCCGCGGAAGCAGCCGATCGCGACCAGGATCGTGCCGACGCCGCCCAGGACGACCGCCGCGACCGGTCCCAACAGCGCCGCGGTGACGCCCGACTCGAACTCACCGAGCTGGTTGGACGTGCCGATGAAGAGCGCGTTGACCGCGTTGACGCGGCCGCGCATCGCGTCGGGCGTCAAGATCGCCATCAGCGTCGAGCGGATGACCACGCTGAGGACGTCCGACGCACCGAGCACGATCAGCGCGGCGAAGGAGAGCGCGAGCCAATGTGAGAGGCCGAAGACGATCGTCGCGACCCCGAACATCGCGACCGCGCCGAACATCACGCGGCCGGCATGCCGGCGCACCGGCCGGCGGCCGATGATCAGCGAAACCGTCAAGGCCCCGACGGCGGGCGCGGTGCGCAGTAAGCCCAAGCCCCACGGTCCGGTCATCAGGATGTCGCGCGCGTAGATCGGCAGCAGCGCGGTCGCGCCGCCGAGCAGCACGGCGAACAGGTCGAGCGAGATCGCTCCGAGCACGATCGGCGTGTGCCGGATGAATTGCAAGCCGGCGAACACCGACTCCCAGGTTACGGGTCCGGTCGTCGTGACGCTGCGGCCGCGCGTGCGCATCAGCGTCATCATCACCGCCGCCGTCAGGTAGCACGCGCCCGCGATCCCGTACGGGATGGCCGAGTGCCAGGCGTACAGGATGCCCGCCAGCGCCGGACCCATGATCGTCGAGACTTGCTGGAAGGTCGAAACGCGCGCCGACGCCGCAGCGATGATCCCGGGCGGCACCACGTTGGGCAGGAGCGCGAAGTTCGCCGGCGTCTCGAACGCGCGGCCGATGCCCAACACGACGACCATCGCGTAGATCAGCGCCGGCGGCGGCGCGTGCGAGATCGTCGTGACGCACAACACGCCGACCGCCGCGGCCTCGACCAGCTCGCAGATGCGCGCGATGTGGCGCCGTTCGAAGCGATCGGCGACGTGGCCCGTGACGAACACCAGCGAGAGCAACGGCAGAAACTGGGCGAGCCCGATGAAGCCCAGCGCCAGCGCGCTGTGCGTGACCTCGTACATCTGCCAGCCGACCGCGACCGCGATCATTTGGGAAGCTAACGACGTGCAGGCGCGCACACAGCAGTAGTAGGCGAACGAGCGGTACCGAAGCGGCTCGGAATGTTCGATCAGGTCGATGCTGCCTTCTTCGCTCCGATCGAGCGCGCCGGGTTGCCGACGACGCGGTCGCCGGGCGGCACGTCGCGGATCACCACCGTACCGGCGCCGGTCTGCGCGCCGTCGCCGATCGTCACCGGCGCGACCAGCGAGCTGTTCGAGCCGATGAAGGCGTCGCGGCCGATCGTCGTCGGATGCTTGTGGACGCCGTCGAAATTGCAGGTGATCGTGCCGGCGCCGATGTTGGTGTTCTCGCCGATCGTCGCGTCGCCCAGGTAGCTGTGGTGGTTGGCCTTGACGCCGGCCGCCAGGCGCGAATTCTTCAGCTCGACGAAGTCGCCGATGTGCACGTCGGGCCCGAGCACGTTGCCGCCGCGCAGCTGGGCGAACGGCCCGACGCGCCCGCGCGCGCCGATCGCGGTGTCGAGCACGACGCTCTCGGTGACGCGCACGTCGTCGTCCAAGCGCGCGTTGTAGAGCCGGCAGTTCGGGCCGACCCGCGTGCGCAGGCCGAGCACCGAGTCGCCGCCGATCGAGGTGTTCGGCGCGATGATCGAATCGGCGCCGATCACGATGCCGGGCTCGAGGTAGGTGGTGGCGGGATCGACGATCGTGACGCCCTCGCGCATGTGCGCGTGACACAACCGCTCGTTCATCGTCGCCCGCGCGGTCGACAACTCCACCCGGTCGTTCACGCCCAGCACCAAGCGGTAGTCGACGGCGTGGACGCCGACTACACGATACGAGTCTTCGACCAGCAGCTCGACCGTGTCGGTGAGGTAGAGCTCGCCTTGTACGTTGCGGTCGCTCAGGCGGCCGATGACGCTGCGCAGGGCGCGTTCGTCGAACGCGTAGATGCCGGCGTTCATCTCGTCGATCGCGCGCTCGGCGGTCGTGGCGTCGCGGAACTCGACGATCTTCGCGATGGTGGAACCGTGGCGCACGACGCGGCCGAAGTTCGACGGCAGCGGCATGCGCGCGGTCACGAGACCGAGCGCGGTGCCGGCGTCCGCGTCGACCGCCGCCTGCACGTCCTCGAAGATCGTCGCGTCGACCAGCGGCATGTCGCCGTAGGCGACGACGACCGTGCCTTCATGCGGCTCGAGCGCGGCCAGCGCGACCTGCACGGCGTGCCCGGTTCCGCGCGGCGGCGTCTGGATCACGCAGCGCACGCCGAACGGTTGCAATTGCGGCTCGAGCTCCTCGTTTGCGACGACCACGATCTCCTCGACCCCGGTCGCGCGCAGCGCCTCGAGCACGTACCACAGCATCGGGCGCCCGCACAGGTCGTGCAGCACCTTCGGCTGCGCGGACTTCATGCGCGTGCCTTTGCCCGCTGCCAAAACGATCGCGCGGCTCACGCGGCACCTGGTTTAAATGGCGCTCCGCCCCGGGCTGCGCGCCCCCCACGCCTATGGCGTGGGGCCCCCAGTCCGAGCTCGCATGTAACCGGGTTGCTAGGGCACGATATCACTGCGCTCGCTCCATCACCATGGTCGCGACCCCATTCGCGCGCCAGGCTTTTTGTTCGGCTGCGGTCGGGGCGCCGAGCACCTCGAGCGCGTTGCGCAAGCGCTCGCGGCACAGGTCGCGGCCGAGCAGTTCGGCGGCGTCGAACAGCGGCACCGAGGTCGGGCTGCCGGTGAGCGCGACGTAGAACAGCCGCGCCACGTCGCGCAGTTTGCGCTCCAGGCGCTCGGCCACGCTCTTGAGCACCGTCTCGACGGTCGCCTTGTCGAACTGCCGCGCTGCGTCGAGGTCCCACATCGCGAGCGCCAGCGCGCGCCGCGCGTCGTCGCGGCCGATCTTCTGGCCGTCGAGCAGCTGGGCTTCGGTCAGGTGCAGACGGCCGCTGAAGAAGAACGCGAGCAGCGGTCCCAAATCGCTCAGCCGCTCGACCCGCGCTTGCGCCAGCGCGGCCATGGCCGCGAACCGCTCGCGTCCCCCACTCCACGCCAGCGTCCGGTCGACGAACGCGTCCGGCGACAGCTCGCGCAAGTACTTGCCGTTGAGCCAATCGAGTTTCGCGAAGTCGAACACGGGGCCGCCGAGCGACAGGTGCTCGACCTCGAAGCGCGCGATCAGGTCGTCGAGCGACATCACCTCTTCGCCCTCGGCCGACGAGACCATCAGCAAGCCCAGAAAGTTCAGCAACGCTTCGGGCAGATAACCCATCGCCTCGAAGAACAGGATGCTGGTCGGGTTCTTGCGTTTGCTCAGCTTGCTCTTGTCCGGATTGCGCAGCAGCGGCACGTGCAAGAACGCCGGCGGCGTCCAGCCGAAATACTGATAGAGCAGCAGATGTTTGGGTGCCGACGACACCCACTCTTCGCCGCGAATCACGTGCGTGATGCGCATCAGGTGATCGTCGACGACGTTGGCCAGATGATAGGTCGGCAGCCCGTCCGACTTCATCAGCACCTGCATGTCGACGGTGTTCCATTCGATTTCGATCCGGCCGCGGCGCAGGTCCTCGATCACGGCCGTTCCGCGATCGGGAACGCGCATCCGCACGACGTACGGCTCGCGTTGCGCGCGCGCTTCGGCTTCGGCCGGCGGAATGCGCAGGCAGCGCCCGTCGTAGCGCGGCGGCAGTTTTGCCAAGCGTTGCGCTTCGCGCATCTCTTCGAGATCTTGCGGCGTGCAGAAACAGCGGAAGGCGTGGCCCGCGGCGAGCAGCTCGTCGACGTACTTCGTATAGATCGCGCTGCGTTCGCTCTGGCGATACGGTCCGTAGGGGCCGCCGACGTCCGGGCCCTCGTCCCACGCCAACCCCAACCAGTGCAGCGAATCGAGGATCGCGCGTTCGGATTCGGGCGTGCTGCGCGCTTGGTCGGTGTCCTCGATGCGCAGCAGGAACTTGCCGCCGTGTTTCTTGGCGAAGCAGTAGTTGATCAGCGCGACGTAGGCGGTGCCGACGTGCGGGTCGCCGGTGGGCGACGGCGCGATACGGGTTCGAACCGGTTCAGCCAACGCGTTCCCTGCGCTTGCCGCATTCGCGTTCGACGAAGGCGACGATTTGGGCCAGCGGGGCGCCGGGGGTGAAGATCTCGCGGACGCCGAGCCGCTTCAGCTCGGCGGCGTCGTCGGCCGGGATCGTTCCGCCGCCGAAAAAGACGATGTCGCCGGCGCCTTGGGCCTCGAGCTGCTCCACGACCAGCGGGAAGAGCGTCATGTGCGCGCCCGAGAGGATCGACAGGCCGATCCCGTCGGCATCTTCCTGGATCGCGGTGCGCACGATCTGCTCCGGCGTCTGGAAGAGGCCGGTATAGATCACTTCCATCCCGGCATCGCGCAGGGCCCGCGCGATCACCTTCGCGCCCCGATCGTGACCGTCCAGGCCGGCTTTGGCAACGATGATGCGAAGTGGGCGCCGCGTCTCGTCAGACACGCTCATGCCGCACATCTTATCGACGGTCGCTGCCGCGGCCTGGGAACGGCGCTCAATCGGCGAAGATTTGAACCACCAACGTCCCGATCTCGGGGCTGTCGACGACCGCGATTCCGATGCGCCGGTAGTAGCTCTCCACGATGTTCTCGCGATGCTCGGGGCTCGCCCACAACGCGGCGTCCGCCACCGATACGCTCTCCGCCTCGGCCAGATTTTCGCCGGCGTACGCGAAGCGAACGTCGCGAGTGCGCAACGCGTCGATGGCGGTCGTGCCGTCGGGGCTCACGTGCGCGAAGTAATGCCGGCGCAAGAGATCGGCCGCGCGGTCCATCGCGACCGCGGTCAACAGCGGATCGACGGCGAGCGGTGCCTCGCGCGCGAGCGTCCGGTGCCCGTTGACGTCGTTGACGACCGCTTGGGCCGCGGCGAGATCACACGTGCCGTCGGGACCAAGCGAAACCGTGGCTGCAATCAAAAGAGCCGCGAGCACCAAGCGCACCTCCGAGGAAGGAACTCTGTCCCTCAACCATCGGCCGAATGCTCGCTGATCTTAACGCAACTCATACACGATTAATACACGGCACGCTCGGAGTACCGCCCGAAGACGTCGACCATCGCGTTGACGATCTCGCCCTCCGTAGCGAGCGCGCGGCAGGCTGCGATCAGCGCCGGCATCACGTTGGCGTCGGACGCGCACGTCGTTCTCAGCGCAGCAAGCGAGGCCTCGACTGCCGCGGCGTCGCGGCTCGCGCGCATCGCTTGCACCGCGCGCGCTTGACCCGCCTCGATCTCGCGTCCGATCTTGAGCAAGTTGAGATCCTCGTCCGATTCCTCGCGCTCGAACGCGTTGACGCCGACGACGATCCGCTCTTTGGTCTCGAGCGAGCGCTGATAGCGGTACGACGCCTCGGCGATCTCACGCTGGAAGAAGCCCGCCTCGATAGCGTCGATGACGCCGCCGAACTCCTCGATCTGCCGGAAGTATTCGAGCGCTTGCCGTTCCATTTCGCTCGTCAGCGCCTCGACGAAGTACGAGCCGCCCAGCGGGTCGGCCACGTTCGTGACGTTGGTCTCGTAGGCCAGCACCTGCTGCGTGCGCAGCGCGATCTCGACCGATTTCTCGGTCGGCAGGGCAAGCACTTCGTCCATCGAGTTGGTGTGCAGCGACTGCGTGCCGCCCAGGACGGCCGAGAGCGCTTCGTAGGCGACGCGCACGATGTTGTTCTCCGGCTGCTGCGCGGTCGCGCTGCAGCCGGCGGTCTGCGTGTGGAAGCGCAGCATCCACGAGCGCGGGTCCTTTGCGCCGTAAACGTCGCGCATGCGGTGCGCGTAGATGCGCCGCGCCGCCCGAAACTTCGCGATCTCCTCGAAGAAGTCGATGTGGGCGTTGAAGAAAAACGACAGCCGTGGTGCGAAGGCGTCGATGTCGAGGCCGGCGGCCAGCGCCGCCTCGACGTAGTGGAAGCCGTCGGCGAGCGTGAACGCGAGCTCCTGCGCGGCGGTCGAACCCGCTTCGCGAATGTGATAGCCCGAGATCGAGATCGTGTTCCACTTGGGCATCTCGGCGGTGCAGAACTTCATCATGTCGACGATGATCCGCACGTGCGGCCGGGGTGGAAATATCCACTCCTTCTGCGCGATGTATTCCTTGAGGATGTCGGCCTGCAGCGTGCCGCCCAGCGCCGCGCGCGGCACGCCGGAATTCTCGGCCGCCACGATGTACTGCGCGAGCGCGATCGCGGCCGGACCGTTGATCGTCATCGACGTCGTCACCGCGCCCATGTCGATCCCGGCGAAGAGCGTCTCCATGTCGCGCGCCGAGTCGATCGCGACGCCGCACTTGCCGACCTCGCCCAGCGCTTGTGGTGCATCGGAGTCGTAGCCCATCAAGGTTGGCATGTCGAACGCGACCGAGAGCCCCATCTGCCCTTGCGCCAGCAAGAAATGATAGCGTTCGTTGGTCTGCCGCGCATTGCCGAACCCCGCGAACTGGCGCATCGTCCACAACCGGTCGCGGTACATGTTCGGGTGAATGCCGCGCGTATACGGGAACTCGCCGGGCGCGGCGAGATCGCGCGCCGGATCGAGTCCCGCGACGTCGGCCGGACCGTACACCGCCTTCAGCGGGAGATCGGAGATCGTGCGGTCGACGGCGCCCGCGCCGGGCTCTCCCGCGCGGTCAGCCATCCGAGAGATTGACCGGCCGGCGATCGTTGAAGGTCAATTCGGCGATTCCCGACTTGTCCAGGTCGCCGAGTCCCCATTCAACCATCAGATCGTATTGGCTCTTGGTCGCGGCGGCCAACGGCATGATCACGCCGGCGGCATGACCCAACTCGAAAGCGATGCCCGAATCCTTGGCCGCGTGCGCGGCCGAGAAGTACGTGTCGTGCTCGCGGTGCTGCATGTCGGCGCCGTCGGTTTCGAGCACGCGCGAGTTGGCGCCGGTTTGCGCGAACACCTCGCGCAACATCGTCAGGTCGAGGCCGAGCGCGTCACCCAGACCGAGCGCCTCGGCCAACCCCGCGGTGTTGATGTTCATCAGCATGTTGACCAGCGCTTTGACCTGCGCCGCCGTTCCCGGACCGCCGATCCAGCGCATCGACGACGACATCTTCTCCAGCAGCGGCTTCACGCGCGCGTAGGCATCCGCGTCGCCGGCGCACATCAGGTACAGCTCGCCGTTTCGGGCCTGTGGGATCGAACTCGCCATGCAGGCTTCGATCGCGCTCCCGCCCGCGGCGGCGATCAACCGGTCGATCGCGACGTGCACGGCCGGCGTGATCGTGGCGGCGTTGATGAAGACCTTGCCGCGCGCGCCGGTCAGGAGCGAGTCGCCCGACGTGGCGAAGATCGCGTGCATCGCAGCGTCGTCGGTGACGACCGTGATCACGACGTCGCTCGCGGCGGTGACGGCAGCCAGCTTCTCGGGCGCCATCGCGCCGATCTCCGCGGCCAGCTCGCGCGCCCGCGCATGGTCCACGTCGTACACGGCGCTGACCGTATAGCCGGCGTCCTTGAGGCGGCGCGCCATGTTCGCGCCCATGCGGCCGACGCCGACGAAACCGATCCGTTCGTTCATCGGCGGCTATTTAGCGGCAACGTCGACGCCCTCCCAGGGCAGGCCGGAGCCGGTGAGCTCGAGCGCGCGGCCCTGCAAGTACGTTGCGGCACCGTCCGCGGCATCGGCCGCCAACACGGCGGCAAAGTGCTCCGCCGCCGCGGCGAAGGCGCCGGCCACGAAGGCCGACACCCCGGCGTCGAAGCCCTCGGCGGTGGCCAGCTTCGTCATGCGCCGGTCGGGCGGGTCGCCGTCGATCACCTCGTACATGGCGACCCCCTGGCGCTTGCCCATCACGGCGATCCGGCCCAGGAAACGCATCGTGTAGGCGCCGGGGTCGATCAGCGCCGACCGCACCTCGTCGGTCACGATGATCCGCGCGCCGAAATATTTCGTCAGGCCCTCGACGCGCGAGGCGACGTTGACCGCGTCGGCGATGACCGTGCCGTCCATGCGTTCGTGCTCGCCGATCGTGCCGAGCATGAGCGAACCGCGGTGCAGCCCGACGCCGACCGCGATCGGCCCGAGGCCTTCGGCGGCGCGTACGACGTTGAGGGCCTGCACCGCGCCCTGCAGTCCGATCGCGGCCCGCACCCCGTCGTCGGGGGCGCGCGGAAAGAGCGCCATGATCGCATCGCCGACGTACTTGTCCACGATGCCGCCATGTTCGCGCACGACCGGTCCGGTGCGTGAGAGTAAACCGTTGATGAACCCGAACGTCTCGTTCGGCGTGAGCGCTTCGGAGATCGTCGTGAACGAGCGCACGTCGCTGAAGAGCACGGTCATGTCGCGCTCGACGCCGTCGCCGAGCCGCACGTCGCGCACGTCGTCGCGGCCCAGCAAATCGAGAAACGCGCGCGGCACGAAACGCGCGTAAGCTACGTTCAGCGTGCTGATCTCGTCGATCGTGCTCCGCTGCGCGTGGTCGCGCTCCTCGTTCGCGACCGCGATGCGGTCGGCGAGCCCGAGCGCCAGCGTCAACGCCTGGAAGACGGTTCCCAGCTCCACGCCCCACGCGAACAGCGTCCCGAACGGCCCGAGTTGCTCGCCGAGGAAACTCGACAAGAACCACATCAGCGAACCGGCGAAGAAGCCGGCGTAGGCGATGCCGAAGTAGGTGGCGACGCGAACGCGCTCGCGCAGCGCGACGATCAGCGTCCAGCCGGCGACGACGAGCAGCAACAGCGCGAGCAGCTGGAGACCGGTGACGTACCAGCCCTGCGGCGGCTGCCAAGGCGCGAACAGCGCCAACACCGCGAACACGCAGGTCAGCGCGAAGAACGCGCGGTCGGCGCGCGGCTGCAGCGTGCGCAGCATGAGAAACGAGCTGAACAGCCACCAACCGCAAAAGGCCAGCGCCGAAAACGTCCACCACAGCACGACCTGCGCGTCGACCGCGATGCCGAGCACCGGCAGATATTCCGGATCGCGGCCCAGCTGAAACGCCGCCAGGGCGACGAGATACGCACCGTACGACAAGAATTCCGGAACGCGCAGCACCGCGTACATCAGCAGGTGGTAGATCGCCACCGCCGCGATCAAGCCGAAAAACGCGCCGAAGAACATCGCGTGCAGGGTCGGCGTCACGTCAGAGGCCTTTCACGCTCGCGCGCACCGCTGCGCGCCGGCGCGGCGCCTCGCCGGTCGCCGTATCGTCGCCGAAGCGCGTCAGCACGTCGTGCACGGCGGCATACGGATCGCGCCCGTCGGGTAACGCGGCGACGACGCCTTCGACGCGCCGTTCGAGCACGCCGAGCGCGAGCGCGCGCACGCGGTGCTCGTAGGCGGCGCGCCGTTTGTGGGCGATCTCGCCGGAGGAGCGCAGGTACGCGTCGTGTTCGACGACCGCCGCCCACAATTCGTCGACGCCGATGCCCTCGATCGCTTGCGTGGCCACGAGCTTGGGCACCCAGCCGCCGTAGTCGAGCATCTCCATCATCGAGCGGATCTCGCGCTGCAATTGGAGAGCCATGGGGTGGTCGCGTTTGTTGACGACGAACACGTCGGCGATCTCGAGGATGCCGGCTTTGAGCATCTGCACGGTGTCGCCCGAGCCCGGCTGCAACGCCACCACGATCGTGTCCGCGATCTCGGCGATCTCGATCTCCGACTGCCCGACGCCGACCGTTTCGACCAGCACGACGTCGAAGCCGAACGCGTCCATCAGCGTCACCGCGTCGGCCGTCGCGCCGGCGACGCCGCCGAGATGCCCGCGGCTGGCCATCGACCGGATGAACACGCCCGCGTCGACGAAATGCTCGCCGAAGCGAATCCGGTCGCCCAGCAGCGCACCGCGCGAGAACGGCGAGCTGGGATCGACCGTGATCACGCCGACCGTTTTTCCGAGCCGGCGCAACAGCGTCACCAGGGACGCGGTCAGCGTCGATTTGCCGACGCCCGGCGGTCCCGTCAAACCGATCGTCATGGCCCGCCCGGCGCGCTCGAACAGCGCCCGGATCAGCGGTTCGCCCGCGCCGGATTCGCAGCGCGTGATCGCCCGGGCGAGCGCGCGCTGCTCGCCGCGGTCGAACGCCGCCAACAGTTCCTCCATCCCGGCGTTCTTCGTATCGTCGACGCCGGTTCCCCGACAAAAGGCCCCGGGGAGGCGGAACGTCCGCGGCCAATGGCGCGGCGATGGACTCCCGTGGCTACTACCGGACCCCGACGATCGCCGGCGAGACGATCGTCTTTGTTTGTGAAGACGATCTGTGGAGCGTCGACGCGCGCGGCGGGCTCGCGCGGCGGCTGACCGCCGGACCGGCGCCGGTGTCGCTGCCGCGGCTCTCGCCCGACGGCAGCACGATTGCCTACGTCGGCAACGACGAGGGCACGCCCGAGGTGTATACGATCCCGGCCGTCGGCGGGCCGCCGCGGCGCTTGACGTTCCTCGGCAGCAGCGCGCTCTACGTCAGCGGGTGGTCGCGTGACGGGGGCGAGATCTACTTCACCTCCGACGCCGGCGTGCCGTTCGTCAAGGAGACGCTGGCCTTCGCGGTCGGGCGCGACGGCGGGGAACCGCGGCGGCTGCCGGTCGGGCACGCGATGTCGCTCGACGTCGCGGCCGGCGGCGCCACGCTGATCGGGCGCAACAACATCGATCCCGCGCGCTGGAAACGCTATCGCGGCGGCACCGCCGGCCACCTGTGGGTCGACGCGACCGGCGGCGGCACGTTCGTGCGCTTGGGCGCGCAGCTGAACGGCAACCTCGTGTGGCCGATGTGGCACGGCGAGCGCGTCGTCTTCCTCTCCGATCACGAGGGGATCGGCAACCTCTACTCCGCGCGCCCCGACGGCTCGGACGTGCAGCGGCTGACCGACGAGCGCGAGTACTTCGCGCGCTATCCGTCCGGCGACGGGAAACGCATCGTCTACGCCTGCGGCGGCGAGATCGTGCTGCTGACGCCCGGCGCGGGGGCGCCGCAGCGCGTCGCGATCGACACGCCGTCGGCCGCCCCGCAGACCGCGCGCCGTTTCGTCGACGCGGCCGATCTGCTCGAAACGTACGAGCCCTCGCCCGACGGCAAGTCGCTGGCACTGGTGACGCGCGGTCACGCCTACACGATGCCGCTGTGGGAAGCCGCAGTCAGCGAGCTGGGTGCGCAGACGGCGGCGCGGCGGCGCGCGGCCGTGTGGCTGCACGACGGCACCCGCGTCGCGTACGTCGACGACAGCGCCGGCTTCGAACGCATCGCGGTCGAGCCGATCGACCAGAGCGCACCGCCGGCGTACGTCACGCACGCCGACGTCGGGCGCATCACCGAACTCGTCGCCTCGCCGTGCGGTGACCGGCTCGCGTTCGCCAACCACAAGCACGAACTGTTCGCGTTCGAGCTGGGCGGCGAACCGCGCCGGCTCGACAAGAGTCAGGCTTGGCGCTGCATCGATCTCGCCTTCTCGCCCGACGGCAAGTGGCTGGCTTACACCGTATCGCCCAAGTCGAGCACGATGATCGTGCGCATCGCGGATTGCGATACCGGCGCGGTGGTCGACGCGACCGAAGCGTTGCGCGAGGATCGCGCGCCGGCCTGGGATCCCGAAGGCAAGTACCTGTACTTCATCTCGGCCCGCGACTTCAACCCGATCTACGACGCGCTGCAGTTCGACCTAAGCTTTCCGCACGCGATGCGCCCCTACGTCGTGACGCTGCGCCGCGACGTGCCGAACCCGTTCGTGGCCGTGCCCGCGCCGCTGCATCACGCCAAAGACGACGACGAGGATGAGGACGAGGACGACGCGGGCGACGCGGGCGAAGCAAAAGCGAAAAAACCGCCGAAACCCGTGCTGATCGACACCGACGGTCTCGCGCAGCGCATCCTCGCGTTTCCGGTCGAAGAGGGCAGCTACGCGCGCGTCGCCGGCGTGAAGGGCCGCGCGGTCTTCTCACGCTTTCCGGTGCACGGCATCAGGTCGACGACGCGCCGCGACGAAGACGAAGACGGCGGCACGCTGGTAGCGTACGACTTCCGCGCCGAACGCAGCGCGACGCTGGCGTCCGACATCGACGGCTTCGTGCTGGGGCCCGACGCGCGCACGCTGGTCTACGAATCGCACGGCAAGCTGCGCGCGATCGACGCCGGCGGCGAGCTGCCCGAAGAGGATCCGGAGGCGAAGCCGCCGACCGAGACCAACCGCCGCAGCGGCTGGCTGGATTTGAGCCGCGTCGGCGTGCACGTGGAGCCGCGCGACGAGTGGGTGCAGATGTTGCGCGAAGCGTGGCGGCTGCAGCGCGAACAGTTCTGGGATCCCGCGATGTCGGGCGTCGACTGGGCCGCCGTGCTGCCGCGCTACGAAGCGCTGTTGCCGCGCATCCGCACGCGCGCCGAGCTCTCCGATCTGATCTGGGAGATGCAAGGCGAGCTCGGCACTTCGCACGCCTACGAGATGGGCGGCGACCTGCGCGTCCCGCCGCAGTACAAGCGCGGCTTTCTCGGCGCCGATTACCATTGGGATCCGCAACGCAACGGGTATCGCATCGACACGATCCTGCGCGGTGACTCGTGGAACCGCGGCGACGATTCGCCGCTGGCCGAGCCGGGCGTCGACGTGCGCGCCGGCGACGCGATCGTGGCGGTCGCCGGCGTGCGCGTGTCCGCGGCGCGCACGCCCGACGAGCTCTTGGTGAACCTGGCGAATCGCGACGTCGCGCTGGACATCGAGCGCGACGGCACGTCGCGGCGCGTCTTGGTGCATGCATTGCGCGACGAGCGCATGCTGCGCTATCGCGCCTGGGTGACGGGCAACCGCCGCGCGGTGCACGAACGCACCGGGGGCCGCGTCGGCTACGTGCACATCCCCGACATGGGGCCGTGGGGCTTCGCCGAGTTCCATCGCGGCTACCTGACGGAATTCGAGCGCGACGGCTTGATCGTCGACGTGCGCTACAACCGCGGCGGCCACGTCTCGCCGCTGCTGCTCGAAAAGCTCGCGCGCAAACGCGTCGGCTACGACGTCTCGCGCTACGGTCCGCCGCAGCCCTACCCGCCCGAATCGCTGGGCGGCCCGATGATCGCGCTGACCAACCAGTTCGCCGGTTCGGACGGCGACATTTTCTCGCACTGCTTCAAGCTCTAC
>JBEKXE010000005.1:0-58492 GCA_049512335.1 Candidatus Lustribacter sp. | reverse complement strand
CGCTCGACTTCGCTCGCGATCGGACGGTGGCTCCTGGCCGACATTTCGGCTGTCCCTCGACAACGCTCGGGATGACAGTTGGGGAACGCGCACTGCGAGTTCCGGCGTGGTGTCTGCGCCATCGACTGACGCTAAGCCGAGTCGAAACGCTTCAATCACCGGCACGTGCTGTGTGCCGAAGTCTGCGTGACCGCGACCGATCGCGATGTAGTCGCCGACGGCGATGTCTTCCATGCGACACCAGCCCTCGAACCCGTCATCGCGACGAATCCATAAGCGATGCGCGAGCGTGCCGTCGATGCTGAGCCCGGCATCCGTCGTTACGCGGCGCCCGGGATTTACGCCGTCGTCGTACCACGCAACAACGGTATCGGTTTTATGCGGCCCGGCGATCCGGTCGCTGCCCCATGCGTCTTCGAAACGGCGCAATCCGTTCGACCACACCCAGGTTTGCGGGTCGACGCATTTTCCAAGGCCCGTCGCAAGGGAGACGATTTGACTGCGAATGCCGCGCGCGCGGGCTTCGAGGATCGCTTGTTGCGCCTCGATCTGATACGGACGCAGTCGCGGGGCCGCCGGTAAAGGGCGGGCGACAGTGCCGCTCGTGCGTCGCCGCGGCTGATTCCCTTCAGCTGGCGCCGCTTCGAATTGTTCCATCACGCCTATCACGTACGGAGGCGCATCGCCGTTGGCAGCGATGCGTGGGTGGCCGGATCGAGACGCACCTGCGCCTGCAAGAGCCGGACTTGCTACACTATTCCTAGACCCGCGGCCCGACTCCTCGGTTACAGTCGCGAAGAAAAAAGCACCGAGCGCACGGCATCGTTACCGATCGCCGCGGCGTCGGCACGATCCAGCACCAGCGCCGGCCGGGCCTCGCGCGTCTCCCGCACGCGGCCCGCGCGGCCGCCGCCCGTGACGTTGAGCAGCACGCGGCGGTCGCGTTTGACCGACCCCTCGGTGACGGCCCGCATCAAGGCGGCGGTTGCGACGCCGGCCTCGGGATCGATGTCGATCCCCTCGAGTTCGGCGAAGAGCATCATCGCGTCGACCATCTCGTTGTTCTCGATCGCGAACACGTTGCCGCTGCTCTCATCGAGCGCTTCGCGCACGCCGCCCGCAATCGCGTAGGGCGGCGTCTGATTGGTGAGCACTTGAGCGCCGATCTGGGCGATCTGGCGCCGGGCGTCGGCCACCGAGCGCTCGATCAGGACCGGCGCGCCGACGCTCCAGGCGTCGTAGAGCGGCGTGAAGGGGGCGTTCTGCGCCAGCATCAGCTGTGGAACGTGGCGTCCGAAGCGGCCGTCGCCGATCAGCCGCTGCGCGGCCTCGCGGACGCCCAGCGCGCCGGCGGCGCTGGCCACGGCTTGGAAGTAGTAGTCGGGGATCGCCCCGATCGCATCGGCGGCGGCCAGCAACACGATGCCGAGGCCGTCGCGCCGGGCGACGTTTCGCACGCCGCCCTCGAGGATGAAGTCGTCCTCGGCGCCGAGCTGGCGCGAGAACGCGATCGCGTCCTCGTACTCCGCGTCCTCCAGGGCGACGATTTTGACCGACGGGCCGATCCGGGCGATGCTCGCGACGCGCTCGAACGCGTTGGCCGGCACGATGATCACGAGCGGGATGTCGTTGACCGTGCAGGCGTCGGCGAACGCGGCGGCCGTGTTGCCCGCCGATGCGACGACCAAGGTGCGACTTTCGTCGGCGCCGATGCGCGCCAGCACCGCGTAGGCCTCGAGCTCTTTGAAGGTAGCGGTCCGCAGCGAGGCGCCCCGCTCGGGCCACCAGCCGTTGAACGCGATCCACAGTTCGTCGAGGCCGAGCCGCCCGGCCAGGGCCGTGCTGCGGTAGACGGCGGTCTGGGCGGCGGTCGCGATCTCGCGTCCGCGCGGCAGCCAGGCGCCGTAGCGCTGGATCGAGGGTTCGTCGGTGACGACGAACGAGCGTTGGTCGTATTCGGTGCGCAGCAGCGCGGCCGCATGGTCGTTCGGGCAGTCGAGCCGAACGCCGTCATCCGGGAACGTCGCGCCGCACCCCGTGCAGCGTAGCCGGTACTCACGCATGTATCAAAAGTATCGGCCGGTCGTGGACCGCTCGTTAGGGAGGCCGGTCACTGGTTGGTCCGCGGCCGCCGGCGGGCCCTGGCTCCCGGCGGGAAGGACGCCGCCCCCGCTGCAAGACCCAGCCGCATGAAGGTGGTCGAGACGTTGCGCGACCGGCTCGAGACGGACGGGTTCGCCGTGATCGAAGGGTTTGCGCCGGCCGGGGCGATCGCCGAGGTGCGTGCACGGGCCGCAGAGATCGTCGCGGCGTTCGACCCGAGCGTGGCCAGCGGCGTCTTCTCGGCCGCCGATGAGAAAGAGCGCGCCGACGAGTACTTCCTCGGATCGGGGTCGACCGTGCGCTGCTTCTTTGAAAAAGAGGCGTTCGACGCGTCGGGCGCGCTGCGCCAACCGAAGGCGCTCTCGATCAACAAGATCGGGCACGCGCTGCACGATCTCGATCCGGTGTTCGAGCGCTTCTCGCACGGTCCGGCGCTGGACGCGGTGGCGCGCGGTGCCGGGCTCGCGGAGCCGCACGTCTACCAGTCGATGTACATCTTCAAGCAGCCGCACATCGGCGGGGAAGTGCGTTGGCACCAGGACGCGACGTATTTTTGGACCGAGCCGCAGACCGTGATCACGCTCTGGTTCGCGCTCGAAGCGGCCGATCGCAGCAACGGCTGCCTGTGGGTGCAGCGCGGCGGCCAGCACGGTCCGTTACGCGAACGCTTCGTGCTCGACGGCGGCGTCGGGAAGACGGTCAAACTCGATGCCGCGCCGTGGCCGTCGGAGTCGCAAGCCGAGCCGTTGGAAGTGGAAGCCGGAGCGCTGGTGGTCTTCGCGGGCCGCTTGCCGCACTACAGCGCACCGAACCGCTCGGAGGTTTCGCGGCATGCCTACACGCTGCACGTCGTCGACGGCGCGGCCCGGTACGCCCCCGAGAACTGGTTGCAGCGCGGCGCCGGTCTGCCGGTGCGCGGCCTCGTTTAGCAGGATTGGACGCACCGGCGCTGGGACGCTAGCGCTGTCCGCAGAGGAGCAGTCATGAAAGACCAGATCGCCCGCTTGCTCGCCGAGCTGAAGCTGAGCATGCCGCTCACGCCGGAGGATATCCAGGCCGTGCGCGAACTCTACACGCCGTTCCAGGAGATGGAACCGTTCGCCGACGTCGGCGTCTTTCGCGACCAGGCCTACGGGGCGCATCCGCGCCAGCGTCTCGACGTGTTCGCGCCCGACGGGATCGCCGAGCCGCGGCCGGTGCTGATCTTCGTGCACGGCGGCGGCTTCGTCGGCGGCGAGCGGCACTCGGCCGGCACGCCGTTCTACGATAACGTCGGCGTGTGGGCCGCGCGCCAGGGCTTCGTCGGCGTGACGATCTCCTACCGGCTCGCGCCGGAGTTCACGTTCCCCTCCGGTCCCGACGACATCGGCGGCGCGATCGCGTGGGTGCGCGAGAACATCGCCGCGCACGGCGGCGATCCGAGCGCGATCGTGCTGCTCGGGCAGTCGGCGGGCGCGTCGCACGTCGCCGCTTACGGTGCGCGCACCGACCGCGATTCGAGCGTGCGCGCGGTCGCGCTGATGTCGGGTCAATACGACTACACGCTCTTCGAGCCGCCGCCGAACGTGCGCGCTTACATCGGATCGGCCCCGGATGCCCAGCAAAAAGCGTCGTCCGCGGTCGGGCTCGTCGCTTCGCGTCTGCCGGTGCTGATCGTGATCTCGGAATTCGATCCGCCGCCGTTCCACAAGCAGGCGCAACTGCTCCTCGACGCGATCTTCGCGCGCGACGGCCGGTGCGCCAACTTTCTCTATCTGCCGCGCCACAACCATCTCTCGCAGATCTCGCACCTCAACGCGAACGGCATCGAAGACATGGTGCTCAGCGACCGGTTAGCCGAGTTCGTTCGGGTGCATACGACGCCCGCCGTACCTGCGTTTTAACGTGCGCTGGCTGGCGGGCGCGGTCGCGGCGATGCTCGCCATCGGCGCGTTCGTCTCCGCCGCCGGCTCCGACGAGCCGGCGCCCGACCACATCCGGCTCTCGCTCAACTCGACGATCTACACCAACCTGCCGCTGTTTTTAGCGATCGACAACGGCTATTTCACGCAGCAGCATCTCGACGTCGCGATCGTGCCGTTCACCGGTTCCTCGGTCACGCAGCTGCCGTATCTCGCGCGCGGCGAGATCGACATCAGCAACGTGGCCCCGGCGCCGGGCTTGTTCAACCTGCCCGAGCAGGGCTTCAACGTCAAGGTCGTTGCATCGCTGAGCGGCGCCCATGCCGGCTGGAACGGGGCGTCGTGGCTGGTCGTGCGTCAGGATCTGTGGGATGCGAAGACGATTCGCAAACCCGCCGACCTGCGCGGGATGCACGTCGACGTCGCGGCCGAGGGCGCGCCGACCGACCTGCTGGCACACGAAGTGATCCGCCAAGCGGGTTTGACGCCGGCCGACGTCAACGTCACGGCGGCCGTACACACCCCGGCCAATTGGTATAGCTCGTTGCGCAATCACGCCGTCGACGTGCAACTCACCGTCGAACCGACCGCAACCGAATTGCAGCGCGAAGGCCTCGGACACAAGTGGCTCTCGTATGCCGACGCGACGCCGTGGTTCCAGGACGTCTATTTCGCCGTTTCGCCGAGCTTCGCGCGCGATCATCACGACGCGATCCGCCGCTTTTTGATCGCGTATCTGCGGGCCGCCCAGGACGTCGATCGCGCCGGCCCGGCGTGGACGCCGAAGATGGCGGCCGAAGTCGCGAAGTGGACGCAGCTGCCGCTCGCGACGATCATGCAAGTTCCCGGTCCGGCATATGCCGGTCAACTGGGCACGGTCAACGTGGCCTCGCTCGAGCGCGTGCAAGCGTATTGGGTGAGCCAAGGGCTCGTCAAAACCGCCGAGCCGTTGTCCGATCTGCTCGATCTCACAGCGCTCGAGGAAGCGCGAAAGGCTCTGCACATCCGATGAAGTTCGGCGCATTCGATCACATCGACCGCGGCATCGTTCCGACCGCCGAACAGTACGAGCAGCGGCTCCAGATCGTCGAGGCGATCGAAGAGAGCGGCTGGTTTCACGCGTTTCACATGGCCGAGCATCACGGCACGCCGCTCGGCATGGCGCCGTCGCCGAGCGTGTTCTTGGCCGCGGTCGCGCAGCGTACGACGACGTTGCGCTTCGGCCCGATGGTCTACATGATGGCCGGCTACCACCCGTACCGGTTGTACGAAGAGATCTGCATGCTCGATCAGATGAGTTTCGGGCGCCTGGAGCTCGGGATCGGCCGCGGCGTCTCGCCGATCGAGCTGAGTTTTCTCGGCGTGTCCTCGCCGGAATTGGCCAACGAGATGTATGCGGAGTCGCTCGATGTGCTGTTTCGCGCCTTCGCCAACGACGGCACGTTGAATTTTCAGGGCAAACACTATCAGTTCGACAACGTGCCGGTGCCGATGGCACCCTACCAGAAACCGCACCCGCCGCTGTGGTACGGGATCGGCAGTCCCGAGCGCACGATTTGGGCCACCGCATACAACGTCAACCTGATGACCAATCAAAAAGCCGCCGACGCGCGCGTCATCGGCGATCGCTTTCGCCTCGAGTGGGCCAACGCCGGAAAAGACCCGCGCGACCTGCCGTTCTTCGCCTCGACCAAACATCTGGTCATCGCCGACACCGACGCCGAAGCGCTCGCGCTGGCGAAATCCGCCTATGCGATGTACACGAACCACACGACGCTCTTGTGGCGGCAGCGCAACATCCCGCGTCTGCGGGCCTGGGTGGACGACTTCGATGAAGCCCTCGCCGGACGGCTGATCATCGCCGGCAGCCCCAAGCGCGTGCGCGACGAGCTCGCCGCGTTCATCGAAGAAGCCGGAATCAACTACCTCGCCACGCGCGTCGCCTTCGGCGACCTGACCTTCGAGCAGTCCCTGCACTCGCTGGAACTGCTGACCGAACAGGTCCTGCCCGACCTTGCGGAGCTGCAGCCGGCCTAGCTCCATTTGACAGACGTCGCTCCACCTGAGATGATACCGCGAACATTTTGTCGACGGAGCCGGTGATGATACAGCCACGCGTGCAGGGGACGGAGCGAGAGACCGAGTTGGAGCGGCGCCTCGCGCTCATGCCGAAGGCCGAGATCCACGTGCACCTCGAAGGCGCTACGGCCCCTGAGGCATCGTACGCCATCGCACGCCGCAATGCCGTGGACTTGCCCGTCAGCTCGATCGAGGAGTGGCGGCGCTACTTCGAATTCCGCGATTTCCCGCACTTCATCGACGTCTACCGCAACACGGTCGACACGATTCGCACCACGGACGATCTGGCGCTGATGGTCGCGCAGTTCTACGTCGATCAAGCGCGGCAGAACATCCGCTACTCGGAATGCTTCATCAGCATGTCGCTGCACCTGCGGCGCCTGAGCGCGGCCGAGATCCTGGACGCGCTCGCGCAGGGCATCGAGCGCGGGCAGACCGTTTCGAGCGCGCGCGTCGCGTTCATCGCCGACATCTCGCGCGAGGACCCGCACACGCAGGGCGACGTGCTCGACCTCGCGCTGTGGGGCAAGCGGCGCGGCCTGATCATCGGGCTCGGTTTGGGCGGGCTCGAGAAAGAATTTCCGCCGCATCTGTTCCGCGAGACGTATGCGCGTGCCCGCGATGCCGGCTTGCACGTCGTGGCGCACGCCGGCGAAGCCGCCGGCTGGGAAAGCATTCGCGCTTCGGTCGACGACTTGGCCGCGGAGCGCATCGGCCACGGTATCCGCATCGTCGATTCGCCGGAGTACGCGGCGGTGATGCGCGAGCGCCGCATCCCGTTCGAAGTGTGTCCGGTGAGCAACTACGCAATCGGCTCGACGCCGAGCGATCGGCCGCACCCGATCCGGCAGATGTTCGACCTCGGGTTGCGTTGCACGCTCAACTCCGACGATCCGGCGATGTTCTCGACCGACCTCGCCGCGCAGTACGGCGTGCTGGCGAGCCAAGGGTTCAGCTGGGACGAGCTCTGGCAGCTCGGCACCCAAACGCTCGACGCGACGTTCTTGAGCGACGCGGAAAAGGCCGAGTACCGGCGGGAATGGGAAGATTTCGCCGCGTCGCTCGGCTAAGGAGTCCCCGGTGAACGGTTACCCGCGCGACATGATCGGCTACGGCGCGCACCCGCCGCATGCGGCGTGGCCGAACGGTGCGCGCCTGGCGCTCCAAATCGTGATGAACTACGAGGAGGGCTCGGAGTACTCGATCCCTGACGGCGACGGCACCTCGGAGATGTACCTGACCGAAGTTCCGGGCGCGACGGTCGGTCCGGGCAAACGCGATCTCATCGTCGAGTCGGTCTACGAGTACGGCAGCCGCGCCGGCTTCTGGCGGCTGATGCGGATGTTCGCGCAGCGTTCGATGCACGTCACCGTGTTCGGGGCAGCGCTCGCGCTCGAACGCAATCCCGAAGCGGCGCGCGCGATCGCCCAGGCCGGACATGAGGTCTGCTCGCACGGCTGGCGTTGGGTCGGTTTTCAAGACATGCCGATCGAGGAAGAACGCGCCCAGATGAAGCGCGCGATCGACTCGATCGAACGCACGATCGGTACGCGCCCGCTGGGCTGGTATTGCCGTTACGCGCCGAGCGTCAACACCCGCAAGCTGGTCGTGGAAGAGGGCGGCTTTCTTTACGACTCCGACGACTACAACGACGATCTGCCGTACTGGGTGCGCGTCGACGGCAAGCCGCATCTCGTCATCCCGTATACGCTCGACGCCAACGACATGAAGTTTTCGGTGGCGCCCGGCTTCACCTCAGGCGATGGATTTTTCAATTATCTCAAGGACGCGTTCGACGTGCTCTATGCCGAAGGCGCGACCACGCCGAAGATGATGTCGGTCGGTTTGCACACGCGGTTGGCGGGCCGCCCCGGGCGCGCCGCCGCGCTCGCGCGTTTTCTCGATTACGCGCTCGAGCACGACGACGTGTGGGTCGCGCGCCGGGTCGACATCGCGCGGCACTGGATCGCGCACCATCCGGCGGAGAAGTTTCTCTGAATCTGCTGCATTCGCCAGTCTCCGAACGGCTCGCGCAGCTGGCCGCGCTCGGCGCGACCGAGCAGGGCATCGACCGGCGGTTGTTTTCGTCCGCCGATGCCGCTGCCCGGCGACTGTTCGTGCAGTGGGCGCGCGCTGCCAACTACGCGGTCGAACAAGACCGGGCCGGCAACGTGTTCGCGCGCCGCACCGGCCGGCGCGACGGCCCGGCCGTGTTGAGCGGATCGCATCTGGACACGGTGCCGACCGGCGGTCCGTATGACGGCGCGTACGGCGCGGTCGCGGCGCTGTGCGCGCTCGAAGCGCTCGACGCGGCGGGCATCGTCACCGAACATCCCGTCGAGGCCGTGGCGTGGGCCGGCGAGGAGGGCAGCCGTTTTCCGCTCGGGTGCTTGGGCAGCGGCGCGTTCGCCGGCCTGAACGCGATGGCGGAGATCGACGCGCTGCGCGACGAGGACGGCACGACCTTTGCCGCCGCGCGCGACGCCGCCGACGGACTGCTTCCCGGCGTGCCGGTGCGCGCCGGCTTTCCCGTGCCCGCCGGCTACGTGGAGCTGCACATCGAGCAAGGTCCGATCCTCGAGCATCGCGGCGTGCGGTTGGGGAACGTCACCGCGATCGCGGGCCAGGTGCGCGTCGAGGTCGACGTGCACGGCGAAGCGGGACACGCCGGCACGGTGCCGATGGAGCTGCGCCGCGACGCCCTCAGCGCGGCCGCCGAGCTGGCGCTCGAGCTCGAAGCGACGGCGCGCGAGATCGGCGATTGCGTGCTGACGGTCGGCCGGTTGTCGGTCTTTCCGAATCAGACCAACGTCATTCCCGGCCGCGTCACGTTGCGCATCGACGCGCGCAGCGCCGACGAGGGCCGCCTCGCGGCGCTGGGAGCGGCGATCGCGGATCGGGCCGAGAGCCTCGCCGAGCGCCGTAACGTGCGCGTCGAGTCGGCGCTGATCGAAGAGCGGCGCGTGGTGACGATGGACCCGCGCCTGCGCGGGGCGGTCGCGGAAGCGTTCGCGGAGCTCGGCGAACCGGCGATCGACGTGCCGAGCGGCGCGGGGCACGACGCGATGTGCGTGGCGGCGGTCGCGCCGGCGGCGATGATCTTCGTGCCGAGCGCGGGCGGTCGCAGCCACGTCGGCAACGAGTACACCGCGCCCGAGGATCTGCAACTGGGCGTGGCGGCGCTCACCCGGTCGATCGCCGCGATCGACCGTCTCTTATCGAAGGCAACCTAAATGCGTTTTTTCATCTGCGGCTCGGCGTTGACCGGCCAACCGGATCACAAGAACCTCGGCGAAGCGAAGCTCGTCGGCCCGGCGCAAACCGCCGCGAAGTACCGCCTGCACTCGGTGCGCGGCGAACATCCCGGCATCTACGAGGTCGCGCAGGGCGGCATGTCGATCAAGGGCGAGATCTACGAGATGAGTGACGCGCAACACGCGCACTTGATCTCGACCGAACCGCCCGACCTCTACGAAGCCCCGATCGAGCTCGAGGACGGCAGCACGGTCAGCGCGATGATCTACCCGCGCAAGCTGATCGAAGACCGCAACTACCCCGACATCTCCCAATACGGCGGCTGGGCCGCCTTCAAAAAAGCCAACCCCTAACGAAACGCCGCTCGTCGATGCGAAGATCGAGGGGTTAGCGCGCATTCGCCGGCTGCTTCCTGATCTTCGTTGAGAACGTCGCCTCCGGCCGGGCACGTACAATGGCTTCCTCTAGATCCGCCCACGCTGCCGGATGCCCGTAATAGAATCCCTGTCCGTAGCGGCAGCCGTGGTCGCGCAACCAGGCTGCCTGTGCCCCGGTTTCGATGCCTTCGGCCAGCGTCGAGAAACCGAAGTGATCGGCGATCGAGATCATTGCTTCACACAACACGACATCGTGCGGATCGGACGGAAGGCCGCCGACGAAGGACTGGTCGATCTTTACGACGTTGAGCGGCAGTCGTTTTAGATGTGACAGCGATGAGTAGCCGGTCCCGAAATCGTCGAGCGCGACGCGCAGGCCGAGGTCGCGCAGCGCGTGGAGAATTTCGATCGAGTGTTCGATCCGCTCCATCGCCCCGGATTCCGTAATCTCGATGCCCAGGCAAGTTGCGACGCCTGGGAACTCGCTCAGCTCGGTTTGCAGCGCCCCGAAGAATTCCGCGTGACGCAACTGACGCGGCGAAACGTTCACGTAGCAGCAGAACCCCGGCGGCATGTTCTCGAGCGTCGCGAGATCGCGCACGGCTCGTGCCAGCACCCAGCGGCCGAGCGCTCCGATCGTTTCATCATCGCGCTCGGCCATCGGGACGAAATGCGCGGGAAGCAGCAGCCCCTGCAGGGGATGCCGCCAGCGAATCAGCGCCTCGGCTCCGGTGATCGAGCCCGACGCGAGATCGAACGTCGGCTGATAAGCCAACTCGAACTGATCGTCGTCGATCGCATCCAAGAGCTCGTGCCGGGCGACGCGGTGTCGCTGGAACGTCTCCTCCAATTCTTTCTGGAAGAAGTCCATCTGACCGCCTCCGCGCCGCTTCGCCTGTTCGAGTGCGAACAGCGCACGGCGCATGAGGTCCTCGGCACTATCGCCGTCCCGCGGAAAGAGCGTCAAGCCGAACGAAGCGCCGATCGAAAGCCGCCGCGTGCCCTCGCGGTCGCCCGTCTGAAACGGGCGGCGGAAGCGGTTCAGGTACGCTTGCGCGTGATCCGCCGCCTCGTCTTCAGTCGCGATATCGTGCATGAGTACCGCGAAGCGATCGCCGGCCACGCGCGCGACGATGTCGAACTCACTCACCGCATCCAGTTCGGTGCCGATTTCCACCAGCAGTTCGTCACCGAGCATTTGACCGCTCACCTTGTTGATCGCACTGAAGTCGTCCAAGTCGATGAGCGCGATCGCGCTTGCGCGTCCGGCGGCAACGGCATTGCGCAGCGCGATGCGAAACTGCACGAGATTGGGCAAGCCGGTCAAGAGATCGTGTTCGATTTGGTAGCGCAAGCGGTCGCGCAGCAGTTCTTGCTGCAGCCGGTTCGCGATGATCGAGGCGAGGACGTCAACGAAGGCGTAGTCGTTTTCGGTGAACGGCTGGTCGTCGACCGGCCGCGGCGACCCGAAGACGAGGAACGTCGTTTTTGCTCCGAGTTGGAACGTCGTTCCGATCAACGAGCGCCACTCCAGCGAGCCGGTGATCGGGACGTCGTCGCCCGGGCGTGCGAGATCGTCCCAGCTATGAGCCTTGCCGACGGCGAAGAGCCGCCGGTGGACGGTGGCGTCGAAGGGGAACGGCCCCCCGGGTACCAACAGGCTCGCAGCGAGCTCCATCCCCGGCGCGCCTTCCCCATACAGCGACACCGCGTCTATGACGACGGTTCCCTCTTCGAGATGCGTCAACAAGCCCACGAACGGTAGATCGGGACGCAGCGACTTCGTGCTGAAATTCAAGAGTTGTTGGACGCGTTCGGCGTCGCCGGCCCCGGGCTGGTTCACGAGACTCCAGAGCCCCGAAAGCCGCTCTGCCAAATCGAACGCTCGCCGCTCGTAAGGCTCAGGGACGACACGCCGAGGAGCGCGCACCCGACGCGAACCCGACATAACGATCCCTTTTTGCATATCCTTCGCCAGGCCGTTGTCTAAATGGCTAACATCCGATTTGCGGCACCGGCTCCTGGGCAGGCCCGAGTCCCGGGTTCAGGCGGTTGGGCGGGGGGGCATGGGGCCGAAGCCGATGACGATGTAGGCGCACTTTTGGCAGAGCAGGATCTCGGCCGGCAGCTTCGGTGGTGAGCCGGGTTTGATGTCGTAGTTCGAATACATCGTGCCGGCTTCGGGCGGTTTGAAGCAGCCGGTGCAGTTGGCTTCGCCGCCGGTTGCTTCGACGACGTCGCGCCGCACATAGAACTCGGCTACATCCGCGATGGTCATGCGAGTTGGGTCTCCTTAGCTGCCACGGTATGTTGAGTATCCCCACGGTGCCAACAATAGCGGCACGTGGTACTTTTTCTGCGCGTCGTCGACGCGAAAGCGCACCGTGATCTCGTCGTAGAACGCCGCGACGTTGCGTGCGGCAAAGTACGGTCCCACGCTGAAGATCAGCTCGTACATCCCCGGCGAGAGGACGCCGGTCAGCGGCGCGGCGATGCGGCCGTCGGCATTGGTCACCGACGTCGCGACGTGCGTGCGCACGTTTGCGTCGACGGTGAAGAGCATCACCGTGATGCGTGCGGCGGGCTGCCCGGTCGAGGTGTCGAGGACGTGCGTCGAAATCATCAGGGGCCTTTCGCACCGGCGTCGATCCAGGCGCCGAGCGTGGCGCGTTCGGAATCACTCATGTTCGTGATGTTCCCCAGCGGCATCGCGTGCGACGCGACCGCTTCGGTCCGGATCAGCGCCGCGTTTGCGACGATGTGTTCGGGCGTGTCGAGCAGCACGCCCGCCGGAGCGCTGCTGAAACCCGGCTGCGTCGGATGCGCGGAGTGGCAGGCCGCGCAGCGCGCGGCGACGATCGCCCCGGCCGCAGCGAATCCCGGTGCCGGGCCGGCGGCTGCTTGCGGCGCCGCGCGCGGCGCCAGCGCCCACGCGACGATCGCCAGCAGCACGGCCGCGGCGACCGGCAGCGCGATGACGAATTTCTTGAAGTGCGTGAGCACGTAGAAGCGGCGCACCAGCACGCCCGCGATCGAGAGGCCCGCGAGGACGAGCCAACCGTACGGCCCGCCGGACGCCAGCGGGTAGTGGTTGCTGATCATGATGAACAGCACCGGCAGCGTGAAGTAGGTGTTCTGCACCGAACGCTGCTTGGCGAGCTCGCCCGGCCGCGGATCGGGAACCTCGCCGGCGCGCAGCTGCGCCACGACCTTGCGCTGGCCCGGAATGATGATGAAGAAGACGTTCCAGACCATGATCGTGCCGATGATCGCGCCGACGTGGATGAACGCGGCGCGCGCGCCGAAGACGTGGAAGAGTCCCCAGTCGGCGAACAGCAAGAAGAGCCCGATCGCGGTCCACAGCGCGACCTCGTTCTTCTCGAGCACGCGGCACAGCCCGTCGTAGACGAGCCAGCCCACCACGATCGATGCGACGCTGATCCCGATCGCTTCCGGCACCGTGAGATCGAGCACGCTCTTGTCGATCAGGAACGACGAGGCGCCGGCCCAGTACACGATGGCGAGCATCGCCATGCCCGAGAGCCACGTGGAATACGCTTCCCAGTAGAACCAGTGCAGGTCGTTGCTGAGCGGCTCGCCGACCGGGCCGGTGAGATACTTCTCGTTGTGATAGAAGCCGCCGCCGTGCACGCTCCACAGCTCGCCGTCGATGCCGCGCCGGCGCTCGGCCTCGCTCACCCGGCGGTTGAGGTTGTCGTCGAGCCAGACGAAATAGAACGACGCGCCGATCCATGCGATCCCGGCGGTGAGGTGGAACCAGCGAACGACGAGGCTCA
Organism: Candidatus Lustribacter sp.; assembly: GCA_049512335.1. Taxonomy (GTDB): domain Bacteria; phylum Vulcanimicrobiota; class Vulcanimicrobiia; order Vulcanimicrobiales; family Vulcanimicrobiaceae; genus Lustribacter. The sequence continues at coordinate 44,980 of JBEKXE010000005.1, read as the reverse complement.
GCCAGTCGAGGACGTAGGCTTGCATCAGTTGACCGCGTCTTCGATGCGCAGCCGCGCGATCTTGGCGATCTCCGCGAGCGCGGTCGCGATCTCGGTCGCACGGTCGTTCTCACGCCGCCGCGCGAGCGCAGCGAGGATCGAGGCCTTGGTGTTCTCGCGCGCGCAGATGACGAACGGAAAGCCGAATCGTTCGCGATAGGCGCCGTTGTCGGCGTCGAAGCGCGCGATCTCCGCGGAGCTGAGCGCGTCCAGGCCCGCGCCGGCCTGCTCGGCCGCCGACGCCGCGGTGAGCCGCCCTTCGCGGGCCACGCGTCCCGCGAGGTCGGGGTGCGCCCGGATCAGCGCCACCTGCGCGGCTTCACCCGCGCCTTCCACCACCGCGACCATTGCGGCGTGCAGCGCCGCGCGATCGGCGAACGGACGCGCTTGCGCGGCCGCACGCGCGATCCACGGCGAGTCCTCGAACGCGAAGCCGATTTCCGCGACGAACGCGTCGACCGGGCACGCATTGAGGTAATCGAGCGTCGTCATCGAAGTTCGCCCATAGAATGGCCACGCTGCTGGTGCGCGACGCGGCGCACGTCGAGACGTTCGACGCTGCGGACACGGTGTTGCGCGACGCCTCGATCTTCGTGCGCGACGGCGCGATCGAGGCGCTCGGGCCGGCGGCGCAGCTGCCGCGGGAGGCCGACCGCGTCGTCGACGCGCGCGGCTGCATCGTGATTCCGGGACTGGTGAGCACCCATCATCACTTCTATCAGACGCTGACGCGCGCGGTTCCCGGTACGCAGGACGTCGAGCTCTTCGATTGGCTCGTCACGCTCTACCCGATCTGGGCGCGCCTGACGCCGGCCGGGTTGCGCAGCGCCACGGCCATCGCGTGCGCGGAGCTGCTGCTCTCGGGCTGCACGACAGCCAGCGACCACACCTACCTGTGGCCCAACGGCTGCCGGATCGACGACGAGATCGAGGTCGCGCGCGAGATCGGCCTGCGTTTTCACCCCGCGCGCGGCTCGATGTCGGTCGGCCGTTCGCAGGGCGGGCTGCCGCCGGATTCCGTCGTCGAGGACGAGGCCGCGATCCTGGCCGACACGCGGCGCGCGATCGAGACCTATCACGACGCCGCGCGATTCGCGATGACGCGCATCGTCGTCGCGCCGTGCTCGCCGTTCTCCGTATCGCCGAACCTGATGCGCGAGAGCATCGCGCTGGCCCGCAGCTACGGCGTGCACGCGCACACCCACCTCGCCGAGACGCTCGACGAAGAACGCTTCTGCATCGAACGCTTCGGCTGCCGGCCGGTCGAGCTGGCGGAGCAGCTGGAGTGGCTGGGGCCCGACGTGTGGCACGCGCACATGGTGCATCCGTCGGCTGCGGAAGTCGGCGTGCTCGGCGCGACGCGCACCGGCGTCGCGCACTGCGCGACGTCGAACATGCGCCTGGGTAGCGGGATCGCGCCGGTGCGCGCGCTGGTGGCGGCCGGCGCGCGCGTCGGTCTCGGGGTCGACGGCTCGGCCTCCAACGACAGCTCGCACATGCTCGACGAGGTGCGGCACGCGCTGCTGCTGCAACGCGTCGCCGGCGGCGCGAAGGCGGCAAGCGCGCGCGAGATCCTGCGCTTGGGAACGCGCGGCGGTGCCGCCGTGCTCGGCCGCGACGATATCGGCTACCTCGCGCCCGGCATGGCGGCCGACGTCGCCGGCGTGCGGCTCGACGCGCTCGCGCTGGCCGGCGGCGCCGTGCACGATCCGCTCGCGGCGCTCGTCTTCTGCCGCCCGGAGCGCGTCGACTTCACCGTGGTGAACGGCATGCCGGTCGTCGAGCACGGCCGCCTGACCACGCTCGACCTCGAGCGCGTCATCGCGCAACACAACGAACTCGCCCGCGCGCTGGTCAACGGCTAACACGCCGCCCTCCGTCGCCTCGCTCAGGATGACAGCACACCCTGCGACGACAGCGATGACAGCACACCCTGCGACGACAGTGACAGCGCCGGGCGTCTTTCCCCTGTCATTCCGAGGGGCGCGAACGTAGTTGAGCGCCCGTCGAGGAACGCGCCACCATCGTAGGCGATCGCCACGGCAACTCCACCAACCCCACTTGCCCCGCCAACTCCACTGCTCGATCGCGGAGATTAGGGCGCATCCCTCGACAACGCTCGGGATGACAGGGGGCAGTTGCGTTACAGTAGCGCGCCGGCAACGGGGGCCGGTTCCCGATTCGCGCTTGCGGTGATTGCGGCGAGCACACGTTCGGGCGTGAACGGCATGTCCGAGACCCACGCGCCGGTGGCGTGATGGATCGCGCTCGCCACCGCGGCGCCGAACGGCACCAGCGGCATCTCCGACATCCCGCGCGCGCCGAACGGTCCTTGCGGATCGGGCGTTTCCATGATGATCGAGACGATCTCGGCCGGCACGTCGAGCGCGGTCGGCAGCAGATAGCTGCTGAAGTGCGGCGTGAGGATGCGCCCGTCTTTGATGCGAAAATCTTCTGTCAGCGCATAACCGATCGCTTGCGCGATGCAGCCTTCGATCTGCGCCTCGACTTGCCGGCGGTTGATCGCCCGGCCGACGTCGTTGACGCTGATCACGTTGAGCACCGCGACTTCACCGGTCGTGACGTCGACCTCGACCTCGACCGCTTGCGCGACGTAGCCGTACGCGAAGTGCGGCGTGCCGCGACCCATTTCGTCGAACGGCGTCGTCGGACTCGGGCGGAACTGCACGGTCGCCGCCGGCGCAGCGCCGGTCGCGAGATTGCGCAGCGCGAGCTCGGCCGCATCCTTCACCGCGCGCCCGCCCATCAGCGTCATGCGCGACGCCGACGCCGAGCCGGCGTTGGGCGCGTCGGCGGTGTCCTCGGCGATGATGGTGACCGCTTCGAGCGGCAGCGAGAGCGTCTCGGCCGCGATTTGGCGCAAGATCAAGTGCGCGCCCTGCCCGACGTCGGCCGCGCCGATGCGCACGCGCGCGGCGCGCACGCCGTCGAGCACGACGAGCTCCACCGTGGCCGTGGCCTGGTCGGGGAAACCGAACGAGTAACCGACGTTCTTGATGCCGCTGGCGTAGCCGATCCCGCGCCGTTTGCGTGAGTGGGCGTCGTGCACGACCGGCGCGAGCCGCTGCGCGGCTTCTTCGATGCAGCGCTCCAGCACCGGAATCGCGCTCACGCCGGCCGGCATCGCGGTGCCCGACGAGTTGATGCTGCCCTCGCGGTAGAGGTTCGCGCGCCGCACGTCGAGCGGATCGAGCTCGAGGGCGTGCGCCACGCGCGTGATCATCGATTCGGCCGCGAAGTGCGCTTGCGGTCCGCCGAACCCGCGAAACGCGCCGCTCGGCACGTTGTTGGTGTAGCAGGCGTAGCCGTCGACGCTGACGTTGGGGATGTCGTAGGGCCCGTGGGCGAACGTCATCGCGCCCTTCAGCACCTCGATGCTGGTCGACGCGTACGCGCCGCCGTCGGCGATCAGCGTCGTCTCGACCGCGACGATCGTGCCGTCGCGCTTCGCGCCCCACCTCGCCGTGATGAAGAACGGGTGGCGTTTGTGGTGACCGATGATCGACTCTTCGCGGCTCCAGCGAATCGCCGCCGGGCGCTTGAGCACCCACGTCGCGACCGCGACGAGGCCTTGCACCGACATGTCCTCGCGGCCGCCGAACGCGCCGCCGATCTTCGCGTACTTCACCACCACGCGGTCTTCGGGCAGCTCGAGAATTTCGGCCAGCTGCTTGCGGTCTTCGTGCAGCCACTGGCCGGCCGTCTCGATCACGATGCGGCCGTGTTGGTCGAAGTAGGCGATGCCGGCGTCGGGCTGCAGGTAGGCGTGTTCCTGCCACTGGGTGGTGAAGCTGCCTTCGACGATGACATCGGCCTCGTCGAAGGCGCGGGCGACCTCGCCGCGGCGGATCTTCTGGTGCAGCAGCACGTTGTCGCGATCGTGGTGCACGCGCTGCGCGCCGGGCTGCATTGCCGCGCGCGGATCGCTGACGATCGGCAGATCCTCGTACTCGACGCGCACGAGCGCCGCGCCGCGGGCGGCGGCCAGATCCGTTTCGGCCGCGACGAGCGCGACGCGGTCGCCGTCATGGCGCACGGTGTCGTCGCACAACACCGGCTGGTCGGCGTCGATCAAACCGTAGCGGTTGTGCGGCACGTCCTTCGCCGTCAGCACCGCGACGACGCCGGGTACGGCCAGCGCGGCCGACGTATCGATCGAGAGGATGCGGGCGTGCGCGCGGCGCGCGAACACGGTCTTCAGCCGCAGCATTCCCGGCTTGATGAGATCGGCCGGGTAGTTCGCTGCGCCCGTGACTTTATCGAGCGCGTCGTGCCGCGGATGCGAGGTGCCGATGTGCTTCACGTGCTCGATGCCTCGACAGGCTCGGCACCGACGCGGCGCTTCGCCGCGTCGGCCTCTGATGTTGCTAAGATCGCGGTGAGGATCTTGGCGTAGCCGGTGCAGCGGCAGATGTTGCCGCTGATCGCGCTGCGGATGTCGGCCGTCGTCGGCGTCTCACGCTCGTCGACGACCTTCGCACCGGCCATGATCATGCCGGGAATGCAGAAGCCGCACTGCACGGCGCCGTGATCGATGAACGCCTGCTGCACCGGATGCAGGGCCTCGCCCTCGGCCAAGCCTTCGATCGTCGTGATCGTCGCACCGTGCGCTTGCGGCGCCGGCACCAGGCACGACATCACCGCGCGGCCGTCGAGCCAAACCGTACACGCTCCGCACTCGCCCTCGGCGCAACCCTCCTTCGCCCCGGTCAGCTCGGCGCCGTCGCGCAGCGCGTCGAGCAGCGAGAGGTGCTGCACGTCGCGCAGTTCGTAGCGCCGGCCGTTGATCGTCGTGACGACGGTGCCGTCGAACGGCAGGATCTCGGCCGCGCGCGCGGGCGTTTCGAGCAGCACGGGTTGCGGCGCCAAGCCGTTCGCTTCGGTGCCGTCGGCGATTTGATCGAGCGCGCGCTCGACCAGCGCGGCCACGGCCGTGCGCCGGTACGCGGCGCCGGCGCGAATGTCGTCGATCGGCGTGACGGCCGCGGCGGCGAGCGCAGCGGCACGCGCGCGCGCCGCACGATCGAGCGTGCTGCCGGCGAGCGAGGCTTCGGCGCCGGCGACGCGGACGATCGTCGGCGCGACGCAGCCCAGCGCGATGCGCGCTTCGGTCACGCGCGGTCCGTCGAATTCGAGCACGACCGCCACGCTGATCACCGAAATCGCCTGTGCCTTGCGTAACCCGAGTTTGAGAAAGATCCCGCGCCGCGTCGCGCCCAGCTTGCGCACCGAGATCGAGCGCACGAGTTCGCCCGGAGCGAGCGCCGTCGTGCGGAAGCCGGTGCAGAAGTCGGCCACGTTCATGTGCCGGCGGCCGGTCGCGCTCGCGATTTCGACCGAGGCGTCGAGCGCGTACATTGCGGTGATCGTGTCGTTGGCCGGCGAGGCGGTGACGAGGTTGCCCGCGAGCGTGCCGCGCGCGCGAATCTGCGGCGCACCGATCTCGGCGCACGCCTGAACGAGCGGCAGGGCGTCACGGCGGAACGCCGCCGAACCCAAGACGTCGTTGTGGGTGGCGAGCGCGCCGAGGGTCAGCCGTTCGCCGGTTTCGTTGATGAAGCGCAGCTCGGGTTCGAGCGCGGTCAGATCGATAAGCTTGGTTGCTTTGTTTCCCCGCCCAAGCTCAACCATGACGTCGGTGCCGCCGGCGACGAGCCGCGTCGCGGCGTCCGCACGGGAGAGTTCGGCGAGCGCATCGGCCAGCGAGGTGGGCCGATGGTAGACCTCGATCATCTCTACATGTTCGGATCGTGGGGAGGCCTCTCTTCCTCCAAAGTGTCACATTTGCGCGCGCCAATGCGCGACGATTGGCGCACGGCACCCGGCGCTTCACGCCGCACATTCGTTGCATGCACCTGACGGACGTCGAGCGGGACAAGTTGCTGCTCAGCTATGCGGCCGACATGGCGTGGCGGCGGCATGCGCGCGGCGTGAAGCTCAACCACCCCGAGGCGGTCGCCATCATCGCGTCGTTCGTGCTCGAGGGCGCGCGCGACGGCCGCAGCGTCGCCGATCTGATGCAGGCCGGCCGCGCCGTGCTGACGCGCGCCGACGTGATGGAGGGCGTGCCCGAGATGATCGAATCGGTCCAGGTCGAGGCCACGTTTCCCGACGGCACGAAACTCGTCACCGTGCACGAGCCGATCCCGTGATTCCCGGTGAAACGTTCGTGCGTCCCGGCGAGGTCGAGTTGAAGCCCGGCCGGCGGCGCGTGCGCATCACGGTGAGCAACCTCGGCGACCGGCCGATCCAAGTCGGCTCGCACGCGCACTTCGCCGACGTCAACGCGGCGCTGTCGTTCGATCGCGCCGCCGCACAGGCGATGCTGCTCGACATCCCGGCCGGCACCGCGGTCCGCTTCGAACCGGGCATCGAGCGGCCGGTCGATTTGGTGGAAGCGGCCGGCGAGCGGCGATTCGCATGAAGATCTCACGCGAACAATACGCGCGGCTCTACGGTCCGACGACCGGCGACCGCGTGCGTTTGGCCGACACCGACCTGATCGTCGAGATCGAACGCGACCTCACCGGCTACGGCGACGAGCTGAGCTTCGGCGGCGGCAAGGTGATTCGCGACGCGATGGGCCAGCATCCCACGATCTCGCGTGCCGAAGGTGCGCTCGACACCGTGATCACCAACGCGATCGTCATCGACGCGACCGGCATCTACAAAGCCGACATCGGCTTGCGCGATGGCCGCATCGCCGGCATCGGCAAAGCCGGCAACCCGTACATCATGGACGGCATCACGCCCGGGATGATCGTCGGCGCGTCGACCGAAGCGATCGCCGGCGAGAACCTGATCGTCACCGCCGGCGGCATCGACACGCACATCCACTTCATCTCGCCGCAGCAAGTGACGGCGGCGATCGGCAGCGGGGTGACGACGATGATCGGCGGCGGCACCGGCCCGGCGTCGGGTACGAACGCCACGACCTGCACGCCGGGCGCCTGGCACCTCGACCAGATGCTGCTCGCGACCGAATCGCTGCCCGTGAACGTCGGCTTTCTCGGCAAGGGTAACGCGACCGGCGTCGCGCCGCTGCACGAACAGATCGACGCCGGTTGCCTGGGCCTGAAGCTGCACGAGGATTGGGGCTCCACGCCGCGCGCGATCGACGCCGCGCTCACCGCCGCCGACGCAGCGGACGTGCAGGTCGCGATCCACACCGACACGCTCAACGAGATGGGCTTTCTCGAAGAGACGATTCGGGCGATCGCCGGCCGCACGATCCACACCTATCACACCGAAGGCGCGGGCGGCGGACACGCGCCCGACATCATCCGCATCGCCGGCGAACCGTACGTGCTGCCGTCGTCGACGAATCCGACGCGGCCCTACACGGTGAACACGCTGGCCGAGCATCTCGACATGTTGATGGTCTGCCATCATCTCGATCCGTCGATCCCCGAGGACGTCGCGTTCGCCGACTCGCGCATCCGCGGCGAGACGATCGCCGCCGAAGACGTACTGCACGATCTCGGTGCGATCAGCATGATGTCGTCGGATTCGCAAGCGATGGGCCGCGTGCACGAAGTGATCCTGCGTACCTGGCAGACCGCGCACAAGATGCGCGTGCAGCGCGGCCCGCTGCCCGGCGAGAAGCCGGACTGCGACAACCTGCGCGTCAAGCGCTACGTTGCGAAGTACACGATCAATCCGGCGATCACGCACGGCATCGCATCGTACGTCGGCTCGGTCGAGACCGGCAAGCTCGCCGACCTCGTGATCTGGAAGCCGGCCTTCTTCGGCTTTCGGCCGGAGCTCGTGATCAAGGCCGGCACCATCGCCTACGCCGCGATGGGTGATCCGTCGGCGTCGATTCCCACGCCGCAGCCGGAACGGATGCTGCCGATGTGGGGCGCGTTCGGCGCGGCCCCCACGGCGTGTTCGTTCACGTTCGTTTCGCGCCGCGGTCTCGAGTGCGGGATGGTCGAGCGCGTTCGCTCGCGGCGCACCTTTCTGCCGGTGTCGAACTGCCGCCGCATCGGCAAGCGCGACATGCTGCACAACGACGCGCTGCCGCACATCGAGGTCGATCCGAAGACGTACGCGGTGCGCGCCGACGGCGTGCTGATGACGTGCGAGCCGGCGACCGTGCTGCCGCTCGCGCAGCGCTACGCGCTGTTCTGATGTTTCGCCGCATCGAGACCGTGCTCGGCAACCTGCGCGACTTTCCGGTCGGCGCGCGGACGGTCGAACGGCTGCCCATCCCCAGCAGCGCGATGACGCGCCGGCTGCTGCGGCTGCCGTCGAGCATCGGCGACCTCGGCCTGCAACTGGACGGCGAGCAGCGCATTCGCGACGGCGACGTGCTGGTCGCCGACGCCGGGCGGGTGATCGCGGTCGAAGTCGAGGCCGACGACGTGCTGATCGCGTATCCTGCGGCGATCGCGCAGGCGGTCGAGATCGCGCACGCGCTGGGCAACCGCCACATCCCGCTCATCCGTGACGGAGACGCGATCGTGATCGGCTACGCGAGCCCGCTCGAGGAGCTGCTCGAGCGCAGCGGCGTGCGTTTCGAGCGCTGCTCGCGCGTCCTGGAGCGGCCGTTCGTGCACGCGCACGCCCCGCACGTGCACTAGTGATCGATGCACGCTTTTTGCAGCTGTGCGACAGCGCGTTTCCGAGCGGCGCGTTCTCGCAATCGTTCGGACTCGAGACCGCGGTGCTCGAACGCGGCATCACCGATGCCGCGGCCGTGCGGAGCTGGATCGCAAGCTATTTGGAGCACGCGCTCGCGACGCTCGACGCGCGCGCGCTCGTGCTCGGCCTGCGCGGCGCCGCGAGCGTCGCGAAACTCGACGCCGTGATGGGCGCGATGGTATTCGCGCGCGACGTGCGCTCGGCCAACCGGCGGCTGGCGCGCGCGACGCTGGAGGCCTACGGTGCGATGGGCATCGCGGATGACGGGATCGCCGCGTATCGCGAAGCGATCGTCGCGGGGCGCGCCGGCGGTCAGCATGCATTGGCCTGTATGCTCGGCTACCGTGCGATCGGCGCGTCGGCCGAAGACGCGGCCTGCGGATATCTGAGCGCCGCGGCGGCGGCGCTGGCCGCGGTCGCGGCGCGCGTCGTGCCGCTCGGGCAGCGCGACGTCGGTGCGCTGTTGTGGTCGCTGCGCGAACCGATCGCCGCGTTCGCGCGCAGCGCGTGCGGCGCCGCGACGCTCGACGATCTCACCTCGAGCGCGCTCGCGTGCGAGCTCGACGCGCTGCGCCACGACCGGCTCGAAGCGAGGCTGTTCGCATCGTGAGCGCGGTGCGCATCGGCATCGGCGGACCGGTCGGCGCCGGCAAGACGGCGCTGGTCGAACGGCTGGCGCGCGCCTTTTACCCGCGCGTCGATTTGGCCGTCGTCACCAACGACATCTACACCCGCGAGGACGCGCTGATCCTCACCCGCAGCGGCTGCCTGCCGCCGGAGCGGATCGTCGGCGTCGAGACCGGCGGCTGTCCGCACACGGCGATTCGCGAGGATGCCTCGATGAATCTCGAAGCGATCGCGGAGCTGGAAGCGCGCTTTCCCGAGCTGCGCATCGTGATCGTCGAGAGCGGCGGCGACAACCTCGCGGCGACGTTCAGCCCCGATCTCGCCGACGTGACGATCTACGTGATCGACGTGGCGGGCGGCGACAAGATTCCGGCCAAGGGCGGACCCGGCATCACCAACGCCGATCTGCTGGTGATCAACAAGATCGACTTGGCGCCGCACGTCGGCGCCGATCTCGAGCGCATGCGGCGCGACGCCGGTGCGGCGCGCGGAACGCGGCCGTATCTCTTCACCGATCTGCGCCACGGTACGGGGCTCGAACCGCTGCTCGCGTTCGTCGCGCGGGCGGCGCTCTTGGACGCCGCTTCGTGAGAACGGCCGGCAGCATCGCGCTGACGTGCGATAGCGATGACGGGCGCACGCGTCTGCGCGCGATCCGCTGCGAGGGCCTCTCGCGCTCGAGCCGCGCGTTCGCCGCACCGGCGGGCGCGGTGCGCGTCGTGCTCTCGACGCTCGGTCCGGGCGTGTTGGCCGGCGATCGCTTCAGCCTGGACGGCAGGCTGGCGGAACGCGCGTCGCTGATCGCCTGCGGTCAGATGGCCACGCCGGTATTCGCCGGCGCCGCGCCGTCGCAAACCGACGCCGGTTGGCAGGTTGCCGACGGCGCGACGCTGATCGTCGCGGGCGAACCGCTCCTGCTCGAAGCCGGCAGCGCGCACGCGGCCGAGGCGACGTTCGCCGTCGGGGGCAGCGGTTGCGCGATCATCGTCGACACCTTCGGCCTGCGCGGGACCGCGCGCTTGTCGATGCGCACGCGGGCCGAGCTCGACGGCCGGCTCGTCTACCGCGACGCCTACGACGTGAGCGGCGACCTGGCCGGCGCGTTCGGAACGGTGACGCTGATCGCGGCCGATGCACGGCGGCGCGCCGCCTTCGCCGCGCGCGCCGAGGCGCTCGGCTCGCCGGCGGTCCGCATCGGAGCCGGCGAGACCACCGCGGCGGTCGTGGTGCGCCTGCACGGCGCGCGCGTGTGGGACGTGCGCGCCACTGCGTTCGAAATCGCGGGCGTGCTTGCCCGCTCGGCGTAGGCGCAGGTGCAAGCGAGGGTGAGCTTTGCGGCATGGATAAGGTAAGCGAACCCTAGCGCTGAGGAAGGCTCGTCGCGTGCTATTTCAACGCCGTTTCGTTTTCGTTGGGCTGTTTCTAGCAGCTACGATCGCGGCCGGATGTTCCGGCGGCAGCACGTCGGCGCCGGTCCCGGCGACGACGTCGAGCCCCGGCTCGTCCGTGAGCACGCTGGTCGCGATTCCCGGCACGGCCGGAACGGTGTCACTGCCCGCCGTGGCCGGCGTCACGCCGGCGTTCGGCATCGCCGCGGGCGCGCCGGCGGGCCTCACGATGACCACGAGCACGAGCACCACGGCGCCGGCGTCCTCCGAGGCGCGCAAGACCGACTCCGGCGCGACGATCACGCCGTTCCTCTATATCACCGCGACGTTCTCGGCCAACGTGAATGCCGGCATCATCGCGTCGGAGATCCTGACGCTGCCCAGCTCGCTGCCCACGAACGTCGGCTACTACTGCGTCATCTTCGACATCACGACCACGACGCCGAGCCAGCTGGCCGGCCCCTACGGACCGGTCGTTCCGGTCAACGGGTCGGTCACGATTCCCAACGGCACGTCCGCGCCGGCATTCTCCACCGGCCATACCTACGCGTTCGAGTTCTACTACCAGTCGCTGGCATCGCCGACGCCGACGCCGACCGCGACGGCCACCGCCACCGGGACCGGCGCTTCGCCGTCACCGTCGCCCACCGGGACCGGAGCGTCACCGTCACCGACGCCGACCGGAAGCGCCGCACCGACCCCGAGCCCGAGCCCGACGCCGACGTTGGCCGGCACGGCGACGGCGCCGCCGAACTTCGCGCTGACCGGCGCCACCGCGACGACGGCGACCGTCACTCCGCCGACCGCGCCCGGTCTCCTCGTGCTGCCGGCAAGCGGCGGTTACGGGACGTACGGCGCGCACGTGTCCGTCCAGTTCGGGACGGAGAGCACGAACGCGGCGTTCGCGCTGAGCGCGGGCCTCGGTAGTACGTCCGCCGACATCAGCCCCGCCGGACAGTTCCCGTTCTTTTCGGGGAGCGTGACGCCGCTGTTCTACTTCGCGATCGAATCGAGCGCAGCGGTGACGTTCACCCAAACGCCGTCGATCGCGATCACGGTGACCAGCCTCCCGAGCGACACGTGCAGCCTGTACATCTACGCCAACACCGGCGGCTCGGCATACCAGTGGGTCCAAGTGCCGGGAACGACGGTCAACTTCTTCGGGTATAGCTTTTCGATCCCGGCAGTAGCCCCGGTGGGCGGCACCAACCTCTCGATCCCGGCGAACCAAACGCAGCTGGGCTTCGTCGGGTGCTAGCCGCGTAACAGGCGATCTGAAGGCGTCCCTTCGCCGGACGCTCAAAATATGACCATGGGCACATCACGGAGCCGGCTCGGGTGGCCGTAGCGCTCGGTACGGAACCGTTCATCGACGTCGTTCGGCGCGTCGCGGCCCAACGGGGCGACGCCCCGGCCGTCGACGAGCTGAGCTATGCCGAATTGTGGCGTCAAACGGCGCGCGTGGCCGGCCGGCTGGCCGAGCGCGGCGTCGTGCGCGGCGACCGTGTGGCGATCTATTCCGAAAACCGGCGCGGGTTCGTCCTGGCGTATCTGGCGCTGCTGCGGCTCGGCGCGATCGCGGTGCCGACCAACGTGCTCTACCGCGCTGCCGATCTGGGCAACATCCTCAGCGACGCCACGCCGCGCTTGGTGATCGGCTCGGCACAGACGCGCCCGCACGTGCCGGCAGAGGTCGCGTTCATCGACGCCGCCGAGGTCGAGGGTTGGGCGACCGACGCGTCGCTCGCGACCGAGTTCAACGACGTTCGGGTCGAGCCCAACGACGTCGCGATCATGATCTACACCAGCGGCACGACCGGGCGCGCGAAAGGCGCGCTGATCACGCACGGTAACCTCGCCGCGATCGCGGCGCAGGTCGGCGAAGCGTGGCACTGGACGAGCGCCGACACGCTGCTGATCACGCTGCCGCTCTTCCACGTGCACGGGCTGGGCGCGGGACTCAACGGCACGCTCGCAGCGGGCGCGCACGCGATCATCCGCGAGCGCTTCGACGTGAACGACGTCGTCACGCTGCTGCAGTCGGGCAACGTGACGATGTTCTTCGGCGTGCCGACGATGTACGTGCGCTTCATCGAGAAGATTCCGCCGCAGAAGTTCCCGCACGTGCGGTTGTTCGTCTCCGGTTCGGCGGCGCTGCCGGCGGACGTGCACCGTGCGTTCGAGGAGAAATTCGGCGCATCGATCCTCGAACGCTACGGCTCGACCGAGTTCGGCTTTCCGCTCGGTAACCGGTACGAGGGTCCGCGCATCGTCGGGAGCGTCGGCGTGCCGATGCCCGGCGTCGAGGTGACGATCGTCGCGCCGAAGACGACCGACCGCGTCGCGCCGGGTGAGGTCGGCGAGTTGCTCGTTTCCGGACCGAACGTCTGTCACGGTTACTGGAACCGGCCCGAAGCGATGGCCGACGCGTTCGTCGATTTCGACGGCCGCCATTGGTTCCGCTCCGGTGACTCGGTGCGCTTCGACCCCGAGCAGGGCGTGTACGTCATCATGGGCCGGCTCAAGGAATTGATCATCAGCGGCGGCTTCAACGTGTACCCGCTGGAGGTCGAGGCCGAGATGCGCTTGCAGCCGGGCGTGCGCGACGCCGCGCTGGTCGGGATCGACGATCCGGCGCGCGGCGAGATCCCGGTCGCGTTCGTCGAGGCCGATCCGGGCTTCGACCCCGACGCGTTCGTCGCGGCGCTGCGCGACCGGCTGGCGAGTTTCAAGCTGCCGAAGGCGGTGAGCGTCGTCGATGCGTTGCCGCGCAACGCGATGGGCAAGGTCGAGAAGCAACGTCTGAAAGCCACTGCGGAGGAAAAGACGTGAGTACCGAACAGACGGCGACCCACCAGTCCGACTACGATGCGGCGATGCGAGAATATCATGCGTCGCGCGCGCGGTACATTCGCACGGTCACCGCGGACACCGAAAAACAATTGATGGACACCGTCGCCAAGCGGCGCGATCCGATCAAGGACGAGCTGACGAACCTCAACTCGCTGGCCAAGGTACGTTTCGAAACTCGTCAAGCGACGCTGAAGGCGTACGCCGCCAAAGCGCCGGGGCGCGTGAGCAACAGCGGGCTCCTGCCGCCCTCCCCGGCCGAGCGGGTCATCGGCGGGATCGACAAACTCTACAAAGCTGCGGTCAAGGCGGCCGAAGAGTTCAACGAAGTCAACGACATCATCAAGAAGCGCAAGGAAAAGCTCGACCAAATCGACGCCGAGGTGCGCACCGTGCTCGAGCAGCACGGGCGCGATCTGATCGCCCAGCTCGAAACCCCGACCGGCCTCGAAGGCGCGTTCAAGCGCGATCCGCTGCTCGCCCGCGCGCACGCGCGCATGGTCGCGGCGGAATCCCGGCGCGCGGCGGTGCGCGATGCGTTGCCCGTAGAGGCTCCGGTGAGTAGTGAGTGACGAGCGCGACGAGCTCGGTACGTACGGCGAATTGCTGCCGGGCCAACCGGGTTTCGAGGAAGCGCTGGCGCAAGGCCAATACGATTTTGCCAAGACGCGGTTCGTCCGCTCCGTCACCGCCGACGGCGTAGCGCGCGTCGTCGAGCATGCCGCCGCGCGGCGCGCGAAGCTGCGGGCGGAGATCGACAACTTACGCATCCTAGTGCGCGCGCGTCACGAAACGGCCGTTGCGCAAGCGCGCGAGTACGCGCAGATCCTGCCCCACCGCGTCGGGAAGACGTGGATCCAGCCGCCGTCCAACTTGGAGAAGGTCGGCGAATTCCACGGCTCGGACCGGTTCTACAAACGCGCGGAGCGGGCGGCCAAGGAGTACGTCGAGGTGCGCGATCTGCTGGTGAAGCGCCGCGATCAACTGCTGTCGATGGAAGAAGACCTGCGCAAGGCGCTGGACGATCGCGAAGCGGCGCTGATCCGTCAGATGGAGTCGCCGCGCGGCTTGCGCGCGGCCCTGCAGCGCGACCCGCTGCTCAACGTGGCTTATCAGAAGCTGAAGGCGTTGCGCAACGAGCTCGTGCCGGAATCGGGATCCGACGGACTGGGTGATCTCTGAGGTGCAGAGCCTGACGCAACGCAGCGGCGGCGGCGCCGGCGGCTACTTGCGCGCGGTCTGGGCGATTGCATCGGCCGTGGTGCTGACGTTCTTCGCGATGCAGATCTTCTACGCGCCGAAGATGACGCTGCCGTTCAAGATCGGCAGCATTTTGGTGATCGCGGTGGTCGGCGGGGCGGGCATCATCGCGTTGCTGACGCCCGAACCGGAGGAGCCGGTGGCGACGGAGCGGCTCTATACCGCCGAGGAAGTCGCGGCATTGCTCGCTGCGGTGCAAGCGGGGCGCTTGGTGGCGGCGGCTCCGCAGGAGTGCAAGTTCTGCCACGGACCGCAACCGGACGTGACCGGCGTCGACGGCAGCCATTACCATCGCAGCTGCTTTCAAGCGGCCTACCAACACGGCAGAACGTAAGCCCCTAGAACGCGGGTGCTGCTCCGGCGGGCAGCGGCGTGCGCCACACCGTTAGGCTGAGCGCCAGCAGGTCGTAGTAGCCGACCAGCGCGATCAGCTCCATCAGCACGCGCGTGCCGAGTGTCTCCGACGCGCGGGCGAACGTGCGGTCGTCGAGATCGCGCTCGCGCAGCAGCGTGCGCACGAGCTCGCGCACCATGGCTTCGCCGGCGCCGAACGTCGGAACCTCGCCGCCGGCATGGAGCGCGTCGATCTCGGCAGCGGTCAGCCCGGCCTGCCGTCCGACGCGTTCGTGCGCGTACCACTCGAACGAGCAGCGGCGGAGCACCGACACCTCGAGGATCGCGATCTCGCGCGCCCGCGGCTCGAGGCTCGTGCGATAGCGGATCGCCGCGCCCAGCTCTTGCAGCGCGCTCCCCACGTCGGGACTCACGAGCATCGCGTTGAACGGACCGTTGAGCCGCCCGTCGTCATCGGTCAGCGCAAACGCGCGCGGGCCCTGCGCGCGCGGGCCGCCGGTGATCGTGTCGTACAGCGCCCGCGCGCTCGCGTCGAGGTCTTCGGGCGCGAACCAGGCGAGTCGTCCGTGCTGCATCGTCAGCGCACGAGATCGCCGACGCAATCGCGCCAATCGACGTCGGCCGGGTGCAGCACGCCGAGGCCACCGAGCCGGTGGTAGTGATCGGTGCCGCCGCAGCCGCGCGGCACCGCGCCGCGTTCCTGATCGCGGATCGCTTCGATGAACAGCCGCCGGAAACGCGCGACCGCGGCATCGCTCGAGCCGAGGTACTCGCCGGTACGGTCGGCGATCGGTCCCATCGTTTCGGCCACGATCATATCTTCGGTCAGCAAGTTGTTGATGCCGGTCATGTGGCCGGCTTTCATCTTCGTGCGGTCTTGGCCCATCAGCGGTTCGTCGATCACTTGCAGGTACTCGTCGTTCCAGCCGCACCAGCGCGCTTCGGCGTACGAGATCGGGCGCTCGGGATGCCAGTTGATGTACCACACGATCGTCGTCACGTCGTCGACCGGCGTTTGGTGCACGACGAAGCGCGGCATGTCGTCGTATTCGCGCGTTCCGGGCGCGGTCGGCCGCGGGATGAACTCCCAGCTCGGCATCACGAACTCGGTCACGCGCGTGTACCGTTCGTTCTCGCCGATCGCACGGATTGCCGCGGCGTGCATCCCCCACGGCGTCGGTTCGACCTCGTAGCGCGGCGCGCGATCGGCTTGCGCGAGGCGCGCGAGCCCGTTGGCCGATGCCGACGCGTGCAGATGCGAGATGTGCGCGGAGTCGAGCTGGCCTTCGGCGAGCTGCACCCAGTTGCAGCGGCCGGGAACCTCGGCGATTTGGATGTGTTCGAGCGGCAGCGTGGTGAACTCGAAGGCCGGGAACGGCGGCGGTTCGCCGGGGCCGATGTAGGCCCAGATCAGCCGGCTGTTCTCGCGCACCGCGACGCGGCGCGTGCGCACTTTGTTGACGAACGAAACGCGGTCCGACGGCTCCGACGGCGCGTCGACGACGCGCCCGTCGAGATCGAGCTTCCAGCCGTGGAAGAGGCAGCGCAGGCCGCACTCTTCGTTGCGCGCCAGGACGAGCGAGGCACGACGATGCGGGCACAGCTCTTCCAGCATCCCGACGCGACCGTCGCCGGAACGGAACGCGACGAAGTTTTCGCCCAGCAAGCGAACCTTTTTCGGGGCGCCGTCGGGCTCGAGCGCCTCCGCCTTCAGCACCGGGTACCAGAAGCGCCGCAGCAGGGCGCCGCCCTGGGTATCGGGACCGACGCGTGTGATCAGCTCGTTGTCTTCTTTAGTCAGCATCCGTCATCTCCCGGCGCCGGCAGGAATGCGCGCGCCGTTTTCGTGGAATGGTGGGGTATGAAAAGCCTTTCCTGCCGATCGGTTGACCGGCGCGGCGCTCTCTCGCTGCTGGGCGCGGCGGCGGCGCTGCCCGCGCTGCGCGCACCGGCGGCGGCGCAGACCGATCTGACGATTCGCGTGGCCTACATTCCGTTCGAGGCGAGCGCGCAGTTGTTCTACGCTCAAGAGGCCGGATTGTGGAGTAAAGCCGGGCTGAACGTCGAGCTGCAGCCGAATCCATTCGGCGCGGCGATCGCGGCCGCGGTCTCGTCGAACGCGATCGACGTCGGTTACGCCACGATCATGACGATCGCGTCGGCGCACGCCAAGAAGCTTCCGTTCACGGTCATCGCGGCGGCGAACGCCTTCGATGTGTCGCAACCGGCCGGCGGGATGTTGATGGCGGCCAGCAAGGACGTGCGCAAGGGCGTCGATCTCAACGGCAAGACGATCGGCAGTCCGGGCCTCAACACGCTCGGCGAATACGGCGTGCGGGCCTGGGTCGACGCCGGCGGCGGCGACGCGTCGACGCTCCATTTCGTCGAGATTCCGTTCTCCGAAATGCCGGCCGCGCTGGCCGGCGGGCGCATCGACGCGGCTTTCGTCGCCGAGCCGTTCTTGACGCAAGCCAAGAAGCTCGGCGTCCACACGGTAGCGGTCGAGATGGACGCGGTTGCGAATTCGTTTCTCGTCGCGGGCTGGTTCACGACCACCGCCTGGGCGAACGCGCATCAGCGCGCGGTCGCGCTGTTCGCGCAATCGATGCGCGACGCGGTCGTGTGGGCGCAACAGAATCCGGCCAAGCTGCCGGCCATCCTCGCCAAGTACCTGAAGGTCGACCCGGCGATGGAGGCGACGATGCCGCGCACCTACTTCGCCAAGACGCTCGATGCGGCGCAAATTCAGCCGGGGATCGACCTCACCGCGAAGTACGCGAAGTTTCCGACGTTTCCGGCGGCAGAGATCACCTACGCGCCGCCGCGGCGCCGTTTGCTCTGATCTTGGGCCGGACTTCGGTCGCGAAGAGTTCCATCGAACTCAGCGCGTCGCGCAGCGCCATGTTGCCGAACATGAAGTAGCAGATCAGGTAGTTGATCCCGAGCCGCTCGATCTGCGCTTCGATCGCCGCGCGCACCGTCTCGGGCGATCCGACGATCGACGAACCCTCGGCCAGCGAGTGATCGAGATCGCCGGCCGACGGCGCGTCGACATACCCGGGCCGGCTCTTCATGTCGGTCCGCGCGAGCGCCTCGCGGCGCAAGAACATCTGGTTGTGGTGGATGTGCTCGTGCGCCGGCTGCGCGATCCGCCGGGCGTCGGCGTCGGTGTCGGCAACGACGATCTGGCGGCTGACGCCGATCGCGCCGCCGCCCGGAAATTCCGGATGCGGATGCTGGACGCCGGTGCCGCGGGCCGCGAGCGCGGCGACGTACGCGGCGATGTTCTCACGCGCGCGTTCGGTCCCGCCGTTGGAGGCGAAGTGCAGGCCGCGCTCGCCGGCCCACTGCGCGCCGACGGTGTTCGACGAACCGTACCACATCGCGGGATACGGCTGCTGCAGCGGGTGCAGCACGACCGGCACGTCGTCGTAGTCGTAGAACGGGCCGTGATACGTCAGCCGATCGTGGGTGAGCCCCTCGATCATGCAGTCGTACGCGTCGATGAAGATCTCGCGCGATTTCTCGGCGTCGACCTTGTGGAAGCCCAGCTCGTAGGGCGACACGCCGCGGCCGACGCCGATCTCGGCGCGACCGTGGCTCAGGTGGTCGAGGATCGAGATCTCTTCGATCATGCGCAGCGGCGAATAGAGCGGCAGCAGAAAGACCATCGGCCCCATGCGGATGCGTTTGGTCGCGCGCGCGACCGCACCCAAGAAAATCCCCGGCGCCGGTATCGTATTGAGCGGCGTCGCGTGATGCTCGGCCACGTGATAGGCGTAGAAGCCGGCGGCGTCGGCCGCCGCGACGAGTTGGAGGCGCTCGTCGTACTGCTGGGCCAATGGCCGGTCCCCGGCGAGGTCGATGTGGTCGAAAAGTCCGAACTGCAAGGTATCCTCCGGGAAATGCGAACGTTCGCGGAACCTGTTTGTCGGAGGGTTCCTATGCACGTTCGGGTTCTGCCTTTTCTCGCCGTCTTGGCTCTGTTGCTGCCGCTGGGCTCACAGGGTCCCGTCTCCGCTCAGAACGCCCCGTACGAGATCGACACGATCCTCGCGCTGACCGGTCCGGCGGCGTTCATCGGCGGCTCGGAGCAGAAAGCGCTCGGGATTCTCGAGGAGCTGGTCAACAAGTCCGGCGGGATCAAAGGCCGGCCGATCCACTTCGCCATCGTCGACGACCAGTCGAACCCGGCCGTCTCCGTCCAGCTCGTCAACGGGCTCCTGGCGAAGAAGCCCCCGGTCATCTTGGGACCGTCGTTCACCGCGACATGTCTGGCAGACGGGCCGTTGCTCGCCAAGACCGGTCCGGTCGACTACTGTCTCTCGCCGTCGATCTCACCCGCCGCCGGCAGCTATCAATATTCGTCGACCGCATCGACCCGCGACGACGCGCGCGCGCTCGCGCACTACTACCGCGACCGCGGCTGGACGCGCATCGCGCTCATGAGCACGACCGACGCCAGCGGACAACAGTTCGAACAGTACTTCGACGAGGCGCTGGCGCTGCCCGAAAACGCCTCGCTCAAGCTCGTCGCGCGCGAACACTGGGCCGGCACCGACCTCAACATCACCGCGCAAGCCGAACGCATCAAGGCATCGGGCGCGCAAGCGATGATCGGCTGGTCGGCCGGCACCGCCACCGGGACCTTGCTGCGCGGCTTGCACGATACGGGCGTCGACCTGCCGATCGCCTGCGGTAACGGCAACATGGTGTACGAGCAGCTGGCCGGGTACGCGGCCTTTCTGCCGACGAACTTGTACTTTCCCGGCCGCCGCTCGCTGATCATGGATGCGACCGCACCGCCGGCCGTACACGCGGCCCAAGTCGAGTACTTCAACGCCTTCAAGGCCGCCGGCGTGCGCACGAGTTTGCTGACCACGCTGGCGTGGGATCCGGCGCTGCTGATCGTCGACGGGCTCAAGAAACTCGGTACCGCCGCGACGGCCGAACAACTGAACGATTACATCCAGCACACCAAGGGTTGGGCCGGTATCAACGGCACCTACGACTACACCGACGGCAATCAGCGCGGCGTCGGCATCGACGCGGTGGTCATCGATCGCTGGGATGCGGCCAAGGGCGACTTCGTTGCGGTGAGCAAAGGCGGCGGTGGAACCAAATGAAGACGATCACGCTCGCCCAAGCCCAAACGATCGTCATGCACGCGATCGCCTACGGGCGCGAACACAACTTCAAGCCGCTGGGCGTGGCCGTGCTCGACGTGCGCGGCGCGCTCACCGCCTACGCGGCCGAAGACGGCGCGACGCTGGGCCGCGCGCAGGTCGCGATGGGGAAAGCCGGCGGCGCGATCGCGATGGGCATCGGATCGCGCACGCTCTCCAAGCGCCCGCCGCAATTCGTCAACGCGATCGGGATGCTGTTTCCGCACGGCCTGGTGCCGGTGCCGGGCGGGGTGATCGTGCGTTCGGGCGATGAGATCGTCGGCGCGGTCGGCATCTCGGGCGACGCTTCCGAGAACGACGAAGCCGCGGCGCTGGCGGGTATCGCCGCCGCCGGACTCACCGGCGATCCCGGAGCGGACTAAAGCGGCGCGCCGCCGGGATGGCTGACGGGAACGACGTGTTTTTTCGCGGCGTCCCATTTCACGATGATCAGCGAGGTGATGTGTTCGCCACGCTGGTCGCCGCCGCGGTAATCCATCACGCCGTTGATGCCGGCCATGCCGTGCGCGGATTCGATGTACGCCAGCAGCGACTTCGCGTCGGTATTCGTCCCGAGCTTGCGCAGGCCGTCGATCACGAGCAGCGTCGGATCCCACGGGAAGCCGTTACCGACGTCGGGATCGATGTTCTTCGCCTTGAACGCGTTGTAGAAGGCGACTTCGGCATCGCGCACGGGACCTTTGAGCGCGACGTCGCGGGCGTAAAAGCGCGGCGCGGTCGAGTAGAAATTGGCCGGCATGAAGCTCGAATACTGGTTGAGCGCTTCGTTGAGCACGTTGCCGAGGTTGGTCATGAACGGGACGTTGGACAGTCCGGCGTCGCGTAGGCCGCGCAGCAGCGTGCCGGTTGCGATGCCGACCGTCATTCCGAAGATGGCGTCGGGGTTGGCCGCTTTGATGTCGGCCAGCTGCGCTCCGACGCCGACGTCGGTCGCGTTGAAGTGCTCGGTCACGACGAAGCTCATCCCGCTGAAGCGTGGATCCTTGATGGCCAGGTTGAACTGACCGCTGATGTCCTGACCGGTGGCGTCGGCGGTGGCGACCACGGCGATGCGCTTCCAGCCCTTCGCTTTCGCGAAGACCAGCGTCTCGATCGCTTGATCGTAGCTCGAGGCGCCGCCCGAGAACACGTAGCTACCCGGCGCCGGGTGGATCGTCGGCGCGAAGCAGTAGTCCACCGGGCCATTGCGCATCAGCGGCGCGATCGCCAAGCACGTGGAAAGGGCCGTCGGCCCGAGCATCACCGCCGGATGTTTGGCGATGATCCCGTTGGCGAGCTGCACCCCCACCGCCGGCGACGTTTGGTCGTCGAGCAGATTGAAGTGCACCGGCTGGCCATGGATGCCGCCCTCTTTGTTGATCAGCGTCTCCAGCGTCTTCAGCGACTCGCCCTCGGCCGTGCCGAGAAAGGCGAACGGACCGGTCAGCGACAGGATGACGTCGATGTTGTAGGGGTCGGCGGCTCGCGCCGGCACCGATACCGAGGAACACGCGAGAAATGCGGCGGCCACGCAGGCGCCCAGGATCCGATGCATCCGACGTTTCACGAAGGGCGCTTTTCGTTGGGTTCGCGCCCGACCCTACGTGGGGCGGGCTTCCGGCGTGCGGATGTGTTCGGGCCGTACGCCCACCCCGACCACGTAGCCCGGGCACTGCCAGTAGTCGCCGCGGTCGAGCATGAGCAATCATCCGGCCGTAGTCGACGCGACCCAGAATTTGTTGCGGGTCGCCGGGCCGGCGCGAGAACCGCATCCACAGCACGTTACCTATAGCCCGGAAACCGACGGCCCCCCACTCCAGGCACGCTCAGCATCGCCCCGGGCTAAGAAGACTTCGTGAAGATGCCATCCGGCTCGGATGAGGGCTTCCACAACGAGGCCTTGAACATCGGCAGCGATGCCAACGGATCTTGCACTCTTTGCCCTCGATGCATCTGCTGCGTATGGCCGTCGCGTGAGCGAGTCCCTGGACATCGCGCTGAGCCAGCACGAAGAACGCGAATTCGAGGACGGCGAGCACAAGGCGCGACCACTCGTCAACGTTCGCAACAAAGACGTGTTCGTGGTGCACTCGTTGTACTCGGACGTCAAAGCGAGCGTCAACGACAAGCTGTGCCGGCTGTTGTTCTTCCTCGGCGCGCTGCGCGACGCCTCAGCAGGGAGCGTGACCGCGATCGTTCCCTACCTTTGCTATGCTCGGAAGGACCGCAAAACCCAGCCGCGCGATCCGGTGACCACGCACTACGTCGCAGAGCTCTTCGACGCCGTCGGGATCGACCGCATCGTCACGATGGACGTCCACAACTTGATGGCCTACCAGAACGCCTTTCGCGCTCGCACCGATCATCTCGAAGCGACGAAGCTCTTCGTCGACTATTTCGCGAGCGTCGTCGGCAGCAGCGAGATCACCGTCGTCTCGCCCGATACCGGCGGTGTCAAACGCGCAGAGCGGTTTCAGAGCGCGTTGAGCCGGCGGCTCGGCCGGCCGATTGGAGCCGCCTTCGTCGAAAAATACCGGGCCGGCGGCATCGTTAGCGGCGGAGCGCTGATCGGAGAGGTCAAGGATCGCATCGCGATCATTCTCGATGACCTCATCAGCACGGGCGGCACGCTCGCACGTTCCGCCAAGGCCTGCCGAGCACACGGGGCGACGCGCGTCTACGCCGCGGCGACCCACGGCCTCTTCGTCGGCAAACCGGAGACGTTGCTCGGCGAAACGGCGCTCGACCAACTGGTGGTCACCGATACCGTACCGCCTTTCCGCCTCCCGGTCGAAGCGATCGGGGCCAAGGTCATCGTCCTCGAAACCGCACCGCTCGTCGCGGAAGCAATTCGCCGCATCCACACCGGTGGCTCGCTCGTCGACTTGCTGGAGGTCTAACAAGGGCGATCGGCGGCGAAGGCCGCCGATGGTCCTCTACATCTAGAGCCGGTCGGCGTAGGTGCGGGCGAGGTCGAGATAGCGCCGAGCTTGCGCGGGCCAACGAGCAGGATCGCGCACCCGCGGCTCCCCGAGGTGCCAAATGGACAGCTTTGACCGGAGTGCGGCGCGGTACGACTTGTGGAAATCGACGAGTTGCGGCGCCGGATCGTCTCCGGTCTGCGTGCGGTAGCGAGCGAAGACGAGCATACCGATTTCCGGGGCATCGAGTGTTTCGCACTCGATCGCGAAGAAAGCGAGCTCATCCACGGGATCGAGCGTCCGAAACTCCGCATTGAATTCCAAGCAGTCGATGACCTGGGGATCGCCGTCCAACCCGACGTGCTCGGGCCGCAAGTCTCCGTGCGCTTCGATGATGCGCCCCTCTCCGACGCGCCGGTCGAGCAGCGGCGAGTTGCGATGTATGAAGGCGAGTTGCGCCGAGTGGACAAATGCAACCTGTTCGAGCGCCAGGACGCTTCCCGCTTTCCTGAGCTCATCGAGATTCGCCGCAACCGCGAGCTCGAGACGCTGCCGATAATCGAAGGCGTTCAGCGGAACCGCAGGGGCGTTCCGGTAAAACGTACTCAACCGAACGGCAAGTCGCTCGATGTCGTCGTGCGTATACGATCGATTCCGGATCGCTTGATCGAGCATCCGGTCGCGTGGAAGCCGGTGCATCTTGACGAGCCAATCGATCGCAGGTCCGTCACCGCCGAGCGTGAACTCGCCGTCCGGTCGCGTGATCGCGACGGTGTTGACATATACGGCCGGTGCGAGGCGCCGGTTGAGTCGAACTTCTTCCTCGCAGAAGTGTCGTCGCAGTTCGACCGTTGAAAAATCGAGGAACGATGTTTTTGCCGGCTTCTTGAGTTTGTATGCGAAGCGGTCGGTGAGGAAGACCCACGACATGTGCGTTTCGACGGCCTCGACCCCGAGGGTCGGTTCGGGATAGCTCGCTGGCTGAAGTAGAAAGTGGACCTTCGCCTCGAGCGACGAGACCGGCTCGATCACGTTGAGTGCTGCATCGCGGCAATACGCTGGTCGCATTCGTCGGCCAAGCGTCGAAGCTGGGGATCGATCTCGACGGGATAGGTCATCGGTTCGAGCGCCGCCAGGCGAGACGGCAGCTGGGCGAGGTTTCGATGTGCGTGCTCCCGGATCTGCACGAGCGATGCCGGCGGACCGACCCGCTTGCCGGCACGCATGGCGGGCACCAAGAGCGGCACACCGTTGCGGCGCTCGCCGGCCGGCGCGATGAGATCGCCGACCATCGTTCCGTTGTCGACGAGGTGCCGCCACACTTGTTTGGGGCCCGGCCAGTTCGCCTTTCCCGAAGAGAGCTTGCGACGAGGTACGCCGTCATACTCCTGCAGCTTGTACGCACAGTCGAGAGACGGAGCATCGCCCGAGGTCGTCAGGCTCGTCCCGACGCCGAATCCGTCGATCGGCACGCGATCGCGCGTAAACCGCGCGAGTTGATCCTCGTCCAGGCCACCGCTCGCAAAGATCGTCGCATCGGCCAGGCCGCCTGCATCCAAGATTGCCCGCACGCGACGCGCATGCTCGGCAAGATCGCCGCTGTCGAGCCGCACGCCGCCGATCATGATGCCGTCCGGCCGAAGCCGCTTGGCGAGATCGACGGCCTTCTGAGCGGCGCGTTCCGTATCGTAGGTGTCGATCAGCAACACCAGGCCTGCGGGTCGAACGCGCGCGAAGTTCTCGAATGCCGCCGCTTCGTCGTCGTGCGCCTCGATGAACGAGTGAGCCATCGTTCCGTAGAGCGGGATGCCGAAGCGCTCCTCGGCGAGCACCGTCGCCGTGCCGCTGAAGCCGGCGACGTAGCCCGCGCGTGCCGCCAGCAGCCCCGCCTCGGCGCCGTGCGCGCGACGCAGTCCGAAGTCGACCAAGAGCTTCCCCGGGGCTGCCAAGACCATGCGCGCCGCCTTGGAGGCGACCACGGTCTGAAAGTGCAGCAGGTTGATCAGCCGCGTCTCGACGAGCTGCGCCTCGGGCAGCGGCGCCGTGACCCGAATGATGGGCTCATCGGGGAAAAGGATGGTCCCTTCCGGCGGCGCATCGACATCGCCGGTAAACCGCAATTGACCGAGCCAGTCGACGAAATGCTCGGTGAAGCGTTTGGACCGCCGCAGATACTCGAGTTCCTTAGCCTCGAAACGCAGGCTCTCGAGAAACTCGATCGCCTGTTCGAGACCCGCCGCCATGAGGAATCCGCGCCGCTCGGGCATGGTGCGGACGAACAGTTCGAAGACGGCCGTCTTCGTGAAGCCGTACGCCTGATAGGCTTGCAACATCGCGAGCTGATAGAGGTCCGTCAGCAGTGCGCTCACGGCACGGTGACGTGCGGCGTGCAGGCGGCGACCCGGAAAAAGCTCCCGAATCTCGAACGCGAGATCATACGAGCTTCACCGTTTCGTTTTCCGTTAGGGCGAATTGCGTCCCGAAGGCTTTGCCTTCTCGGTCGAACATCGTGCACAGCCACAGGGCATCGTCGTGGGATGCGCGGTTTAACCGAAGCTTCTTGAGCCGAAACGGGATCATTACAAGCTGTGCGAGGCGGCCCGTCGATCGATCGATGGTCGGCAAGAACGTAAGGGTGAGATCGCTCCGGAACTCGCGAAATCCGCCGATGCCTTCATAATCGTCGATAAAGTCCCCGCAACCATACAGAATGAGTTTGCCGTGGTGCAGTTCGATTGCTTTCGGATGGTGCGACGAGTGGCCGTGAACGACGTCTACGCCGGCGACTTCGATCAAGCCATGAGCAAAGGCCGTCTCCTCCGGCGGGATTGCATAACCCCAGTTGCTGCCCCAATGGATCGAAGCGACGACGACGTCGCCTGGTTTTCGCACGCTCCACACCGCAGACGCAACCTCGTCGACTGTCCGGCTGGAAAGCTCCGCCAAGAGACGGATGCCGGGCTTTCCGGGAGCTGCCGCCCATTCGGGTGGTATTCCACTCGTGATCGATCCAAAAGCGAACACGAGGACGCGACATTCGGGGGTAACGATTTTGATTGCCGGGGCTTGGGCCCCGGTGAGATCGTAGCCGGCACCCGCAACCGCGAGACCGGCCCGCTCGAGCGTATCGAGCGTCTCAACCAGCCCCGCACGGCCAAAATCCATCGCGTGATTGTTGGCCAGCGCGCAGCAATCGATCCGGGCCGCCGTAAGCGCGCGCACGTTCTGTGGGCTCATCGCGTAGTTGACCGCCTTCGGCCAAAAATCGCGACTGTCGGTGACGCTCGTTTCAAGATTGATGATCCGCACGTCGGGAATCGCGCGCTCGAGTTCTCCCAAAGCGTCTCCCCAAGGATATTCGAAGTCGACCCGGTTGGGGATCGGGCCGTTTTTCTTCTCGGCGAGCTCCACGTAGGTGATCGATGACGCGACCTTGGGCTCCTTGAGCCGCCGATGACGTGGATGAGGTAATATCTGATCGACGCCTCTGCCCATCATAACGTCCCCGCAAAGACAAAGCAGAAGGCCGGATTGCACTATCGGCTTTCCCCGGTGACGGCGCGCTTATCGATGCTGGGAGGCGTGCTCGGAGGAGGGGGTGCTGAACGAGCGATCAGGTCGCGAACGGTATCGTCACTTACTTGTGAAAAATCGAGATAATAGTAGCCGATGGACCCGAAGTCTTCATGCTCTTCCAAACAAATGACTTCGTCAACCTCCTTGCGGAGCATCGCCAGAGTATCGGTCGGTGCGACGGGGACGGCTAGTACCAGACGTTTCGGATGCGCTCGCCGCGTGGCGTGGATGGCGGCTTTGATCGTCGCCCCGGTGGCGATACCGTCGTCGACGATCAAGGCCGTGCGACCCGACACATTCACACGCGGTCGGTTGCCGAGATATACTCGGCGGCGCCGCTCGATCTCCTCGAGTTGCCGGACACTCTCCTCGGCGACATACGATTTTAGGTCGAAGCTCTCGATGAATCCGTCATTGAGCACCAGTTCCGGATTCTCGCCGTCGACGATCGCGCCGATCGCAAGTTCGGGCTGGAACGGTGCACCGATCTTCCGAACGAGTACCAAGTCGAGCGGCGCATTCAACGCCTTCGCGACCTCGAAGCCGATGGGTACTCCACCCCGCGGTAACGCCAACACGCACGGATCGTCGCTCCGGAACGGCAACAGGCGAGCAGCGAGCTGCCGGCCCGCATCTTCGCGATCATCGAACATCTGCGCAAGGTAGCAGTATGCGAAGAAGAATTAGTGAATGCTCCTTTCACGCCGGGTGGACGGGAGAGCCGTAGCGTCGAACGGCGATCCGGAGAATAGCGGTGAGCGCGAGGACGAAAAAACAGCGCAAGAAAGGCAAGCAAGTGCCGATCGGCCTGACGACCGGGCCGCATGACGCGCTGGTCATTGTGGACCCGCAGAATGATTTTCTCCCCGGTGGCGCCTTGCCCGTGCCGGCGGGCAATCGCATCTTCGCTCCGATCAATGCCCTGATGCCCCGCTTCGCGCGCGTGCGCACTGCTTGAGCTCGCTGCTTCAGACCATGGAGATCGCACCGCACAAATTCGAAGGGCTCATCTGGGATGAGCGGGGCTTTTACCAGCTCCAAAACGCTGATACGGGGCGCGTGCCCGTGCGTCTCTTTCTGACCGAGGCGCTGCTTGCGGACGTCGACGACCAGGTGTACAAGCAAATCATCAATGCGACGAAATTCCCAGGGACGAAGCTCGTCGTCATCACGCCCGACGTCCACCTTGGGTACGGCGTCCCGGTCGGTTCGGTCATCCTCACCGATGCGCAGAATGGGGCGGTCGCCATGGGACCGGTCGGCTACGACATCGGCTGCGGGATGATCTCCGCGCGCTCGTCGGTTCCCGTAGCGGCTGCGACGCCGGCGCAGCGCCGCGCTTTCAACCAGGGCGTGATGCATCGCGTTGAGATGGGGACGGGGAGCCAGAGTCGCACGCTCAAGCAATTGACGAAGGCCGACTTCGAGCGGCTGGTCCGCGGCGGCGCCCCGGCCTACGGCGCGATGTACGGCACGACGGTCGATCGCGGCCAGTGCGAACGCGATCGCCTTCCGGTCGACGACGACTGGGTGATTCCGTGGGGCGGTCGAGGCGTACCCGAGCGCGGCATCCAACAAATCGGGAGTCTCGGCGCGGGCAACCACTTCATGGAACTTCAACGTTGCGTGCAGACGGAGACGCTCTTCGTGCAGGTCCACACGGGCAGCCGCGGCTTTGGCCATGGGTTGGCGACGAACTACTTCGATCTCGCCAAGGCCGAGCGTCCGGCCGAAATCGCCTCCTTGGACCTTGGTTATTTTACGCCCGATTCCGCGAACTATCGCGCCTATCTCAACGCCGTCTCGGCAGGCGCGAACTTCGCAATCATCAACCGGCTGGTTATCTACAAGGCGGTCTCGGAAGCCTTCGCCGACGTTTTCGCCCAGCCGCTCGAGATGATCTATGAGATCAGCCACAACTTGGTACAGCGCGAAATGCATCCCGAGTTCGGCGAAGTTTGGGTACATCGTAAAGGAGCGACGCGTGCGTTCCCCGCCGGCCATCCCGCGCTCGCCGGAACGCGCTGGGAGAAAACCGGGCATCCGATCCTCATTCCCGGAAGCAATCTCGATCGCAGCTACGTCCTGCGGGCATCGCACGGCGCGGTGAACAGCGCATACTCGGTCAACCACGGCGCCGGGAGGCGGCTCTCGCGCACCTGGGCATCGAAGCACCTCAACCTCCGCCAAATCGAAAAAGATTACCGAACGGCCGGCGTCCTGGTCAACATGGACGATCGCGTTCCCATCGACGAGGCTGCGCCGTGCTACAAGCCGGCGAGCGAAATCGTGGCCTGCGTCGTCGCCGCCGATCTGGCGACGGTCGAATACGAACTCGAGCCGCTCTCTTCGCTCAAGGGGAACGACTGAAGACCATCGCCGTAAGGGCGAGCCTCTGCGATCACATCTCGAGGTCGGATCTCGGCTCGCGCTCCTTTTTCTCCGGAACTTCGGTCATCGTCGCTTCGGTGAGCAGCAAGACGCTCGCGACCGAAACGGCGTTTTCGAGCGCGACCCGCACGACTTTCGTAGGATCGATGATACCGGCGTCGATCAAATCGACGTATTGCTTGCGGGCAGCGTCGAAGCCGAGATTCCCCTGACCGTCGAGCATGCGCGCGACCACTACACCTCCGTCAGCTGCAGAATTCTCCGCGATCTGGCGGGTCGGCGCCTCGAGCGCGCGTTTGAGGATTTGTAGCCCGGTCTTCTCGTCGTCTTGACACTTCGACTCTTCGTTAGCGACGGCGGACACGCAGCGCAGCAACGCTAGTCCCCCACCGGGGACGATCCCCTCGGCAACGGCGGCCTTCGTGGCGCTGATCGCATCGTCCAGCGCCTCCTTCTTCGTTTTCATCTCCGCCTCGGCAGGAGCGCCGACCCGGACAACCGCGACGCCACCGGAAAGTTTAGCGAGTCGTTCTTGCAGCTTCTCACGGTCGTAATCGCTGTCCGTCTTCTCGATTTCGCGACGGATTTGCTGAATGCGTCCGTCGATTTTGCCGCGATCTCCGCCACCGCCGATGATCGTCGTGTTGTCCTTGTCGACGACCACACGCTTTGCTTGACCGAGTTGCACTAGATCAGCCTTCTCGAGTTTCAAGCCGAGTTCTTCGGAAATAATCGTGCCGCCGGTTAGGGCCGCTATGTCCTGTAGCATCGCTTTGCGCCGATCGCCGAAACCAGGCGCCTTCACGGCACAACTCTTGAGAACGCCTCTGAGCTGGTTTACGACGAGTGTCGCCAGCGCCTCGCTCTCGATGTCTTCGGCTATCAGCAACAGCGGCCGGCCGGCCTTTACAATCTTGTCGAGCAGTGGCAGGACGTCGTTGAGGTTGCTGATCTTACGATCTGAGAGCAGGACAAAGGCGTCCTCTAGAACGGCTTCCATCTTTTCGGGATTCGTCACGAAATATGGCGAGAGGAAGCCGTGATCGAATTGCATTCCTTCGACGACGTCAAGCGCCGTTTCGGTTGTCTGTGACTCCTCCACGGTAATCACACCATCATTGCCGACCTTTTCCATGGCGTCGGCAATGAGTTCTCCGATCACCGGGTTATTGTGAGCCGCAATCGCGGCGACTTGCGCTTTCTCCTTGCGCGTCTGCACCGGGCGTGACATTTTTCGGAGCGCATCGACGGCCGCTGTTGTGCCGCGATCCAATCCGCGCTTGAGGTCGATTGCGCTTGCGCCGGCGACGACGTTTCGGAGGCCGTCGGCAAAGATTGCATGCGCCAGGATCGTCGACGTACTGGTACCGTCGCCCACCACGTCGCCCGTCCTCTCAGCCGCTTGCCGCAGCATCTGGGCGCCGAGATTTTCCTCGGGATCCTTCAGCTCAAATTCCTTCGCAATCGTCACGCCGTCGTTGCAGACAATCGGTGCGCCGTAGGCCTTTTGGATTAGGACGGATTTGGACCGTGGCCCCAGGGTCACGCGTACCGCATCGACGAGTTGGGTGGCGCCGCGCAGAATCTTCTCGCGCGCCGCGGAGCCAAACAGCACTTGCTTTGCCGACATATCAAAAGTCCTTTATCGCCTTTTCACGCCGCAAAGGTTCGCGCATCCGCTCTGTGGCGAAACCCTGACGAGAGATGGCCGCAGTTAAAGGTTTCATGCTACCGTGAAGGGCTTGCGAACGAGCGAATACGGCCGGCTTCGCACGATCACCACAAGTGGGGCGTACACGAACCTTAAGACTAAGCAATGTATGGAAGGCTCGGTATGACGATGGATGACTATAAGAATGCGCTTCCGGACGAGGTCGCTAAACGGATTGAATCTGACATGCCTCAACCGTTGCATTTCCCAGCGGACAAGCTGCTACCGTTGAGTCGGCCGGAGGCCGATGTTGCCGGAATCTCGCCAACGCCTGCGACCGTGTACGGTGAGGACACTACGCAACCGAATAGCGACGATCAGCGCGACGCTCATCGCGGTTCCGAAGCGTAGCCTATCAAGGACGATCAGCGAAGTCCCCGGCTCGAGATCTTACACGGTCTTCGAATTCAAGTGCAATTATCGAGCCAGGCTTCGAACGGGATGGAGGATCATGTTGGAACCATATCTCACCAAGCGAGGCATTTTTCCGCCGACCGTGGCGACGTCGTCGTTGCCGCTGAACGGGATCGCCGACGAACGGGTCCGCATTCATGACGGATAGTCCGTGACCAAACTGGTTGTCCGCCAGAGATCGATCTCGTGCAGCATCGACCGAAGCTGGTTTTCGACGTTTTCGAGGCCTGCGCGACCGAGCACCAGGTGTCGCGGAGGCTCGGCTGACTGCAATGCTTGGATGACGGCCTCGGCGGCCTTCGCCGGATCGCCGGCTTGCTTGCCACTATATCCCGCGAGTTCCCGGCGGTGCTTGCCGACCGATTCGTCATAGTCACCGATGACGTTGGGTGATTGTTTCAAGGAGCGCCCCGCCCAATCGGTCCGAAACGGACCGGGCTCGACCAAGAGCACGCGGATGCCCAACGGCTCGACCTCCTGCGCCAGCGACTCCGACAGCCCTTCGACGGCGAATTTCGTGGCGGCATAATAGCCCGACCCAGCAAAGCCCACGATCCCGCCAACCGATGCCATGTTGACGATATATCCGTGTCGCCGCGCGCGCATCCCCGGCAAAACGGCTCGGATCATGGCGGCCAAGCCGAAAAAATTGGTCTCGAATTCAGCTCGGATGCCCATATCCTCGCCTTCTTCCACCGCCGCTATATATCCGTAGCCAGCGTTGTTCACGAGCACGTCGATGCGGCCGAATGCGCGTTCAGCTGCGCTCACCGCGTCTTCGATCTGAGCTGGATCCGTCACATCCAAGGCAAGCGCGATCGCCTGCCCTTCATGCCCGGCCATAAGATCGTTGAGCTTCTGCGGATCGCGCGCCGTTGCAACCACGCGAAAACCGTGCGCGAGTGCCGCGCGAACATATGCCCGGCCAAAGCCGCTTGAGCAACCGGTGATGAACCAAACGGGCGACTCGGTAGTGCTCTGAATCATTAACTACTCTCTTTCGAGGTGGCCCCGGTTATCGATCCCCTTGGGCATCGTCGGCGCGGGTCAGATACGCGGCGTGGCCGACTTCGTCGTCGCCGACGTCGGTTGCGGGGCGAGCCCCTTCCTCGTCGGCGTTTCCGGTCGGGTGATCGAGAAGAGCATATCGGCCAACGGAGTTTCCGCGATGCCGAATGGCTCGAGACCTTGGCCGAGGAGCCAGGATCCCGATTGCGGCGCTCTCTTCTTGTGGAGATCTCTATCCATGGCTTACTCCCGAGAGGCCGCCACGAAGGCTCCGCCTCCCGTTGCCAGCAGACCATAGCAATGTGAAGAAGTCGCGAAAGCATCCGCAGTAGATACGATGGTTCAAGTCAAGGGGTGACGTAGCCCCCATGTCGGTTCCGACCTACGTTGCAATTTTGGCGCACGATCCAAAGACCACCGTATACTATGCGGGTTCTACGAGTGGGCGCGTGACGAGACCGGCAGAAAGACGCCGTACTGGATCCATCGCCGGGACCGTGAGCCGTTCGGGTTTGCGGGACTGTGGGAGCGCTGGACGTCACGCAGCCTGGACGAGCACGTTACGAGTTGCACGATCGTCACGGCGCCGGCGAACGCGTTCATGGCTCCAGTGCACGACCGGATGCCCGTCGTCCTCGATGATGAGCGAGCGCGGGCGTGGCTAACGCATGAGCCACTCGACGGGAAAGCTGCACTCGACATTTTGGTACCGGCCGAGGACGCTTTGACGTGGACTATGGACGAAGTCTCGCGGCGGGTCGGGAACGTCCGTAACGACGATCCCTCGCTTGTTGTGCCTGTGGTTGACGCGCCGACGGAGGTACCCCTGGGGTAGGGTCAGTCGAAGTTTCTCGCTGGTGACAGGACCGTGCGTATAACCGCTATTTTGGAGTGCGCTTCTTCTTAAGAAGATCAGAAAGAGACCACGACGTCGATGCCGGACCGGGCGAGCAAGTACCCGAGCATCATCCCGGCCGGACCGCCGCCCGCGATGACGCAGCGGGTCACCATCGGTTCAGACATTCGTCGCCTCCGCCGGAACGTTAGCATGGGGAATTGCGGGGCCGCAAGCCGAAGCCGTAGCCGGTGAAAACCCTGTTTCTGAGCCCCCCGTCGTTCGACGGCTTCGACGGCGGTGCGGGCGCGCGCTATCAGGCGAAACGCGAGGTCACCTCTTTCTGGTACCCGACCTGGCTCGCGCAACCCGCGGCCCTCGTCCCCGGCAGCACGCTCGTCGACGCGGCCCCGCACGGCCTCGGCGTGGACGACGTCCTGAAAATCGCTGCCGGCCACGACCTCGTGATCATGCACACCAGCACCCCGTCGCTGCCCAACGACGTCGAGTGCGCGCGGCGCGTGAAAGAAGCGAACCCCAACGCCAAGGTGGGGTTCATCGGCGCGCACGTCGCGGTGCTGCCGCAGCAGACGCTGGAGATGAATCCGGTCATCGACTTCGTCTGCCGCAACAATTTCGACTACACGTGCCTCGAACTCTCGGAAGGGCGCCCGTGGAGCGAGATCCTCGGTCTCTCGTATCGCGACGCCGACGGCACGATCGTCGCGAACGCCGAGCGGCCCGACATCGCCGACTGGGATGCGATGCCGAGCGTGCTGCCGACGTACGACAAGTTCCTCGACATCCGCAAGTACTACAACGGCTACTTGCTGCACCCGTACGTCTCGTGGTACACCGGCCGCGGCTGCGTCGCGAAATGCACGTTCTGCCTGTGGCCGCATACGATCGGCGGCCACAAATTCTTCCATAAGTCGGCCGAAGCGGTCGGCCGCGATCTCGATGAAGCGAAGAGCATCTTCGGCGACCGCGTGGCCGAGTACATGTTCGACGACGATACGCTGACCGGCGAAAAAGAATACGCCATCGCGCTGAGCAAGCACATGAAGCGGCTCAAGCTCAGCTGGGCTTGCAACGCACGCGCGCACGTCGACTACGACACGCTCAAGACGTTGCGCGACAACGGGCTGCGCGTGCTGCTGGTCGGCTTCGAATCGGGCAACCAAGAGATTCTGCACCGCATCCGCAAGGGGCTCAATCTCCAGATGGCGCGCGAGTTCATGAAGAACTGCCACAAGCTCGGCATCAAGGTCCACGGCACGTTCATCATCGGCTTGCCGGTCGAAACGCCGGAAACCGTGCGCGAAACGATCGAGTTTGCCAAAGAGCTCGACCCGCACACGATCCAGGTGTCGATCGCCTCGCCCTATCCGGGGACGGTGCTCTACGATCAGGCGCTGGCCAACGGCTGGTTCGCGCGCCAGGATCTCGTCTCGGGCTCGAACGGCATTCAAACCTCGACCCTCAGCTACGAGAACCTTTCGACCGCCGAGATCGAAGATTCGGTCGAGCGCATGTACCGCGAATTCTACTTCCGCCCGAAGAAGATCGCCAAGATCGTCGGTGAGATGGTCACCAGCCGCCAGATGATGGTGCGCCGGCTGCGCGAGGGCGGCGAGTTCTTCGAATACCTGCGCCGGCGCCACGCCTCGGTCGGCAAGCGGCGCGGCGAGGCGGTCACGGCTTGAGGAAACCCCGCGTCGGGTCGCTCGAACACCGCGATCTGTTTTGTCAAACGTTCATTGAGACGCACCGAGTGTTCGAGCCCGAGAACTTGCCCTGGCCGCGGCTCGAAGCGCGCTACGTCGACCTGTTGCGCGCGTTCCCGTTCTGGAGTTTCGCGCGCAGCATGGAACAGGAAGCGGAACGGATGATCGCCGCGTTCTGCACGACGCTCACCGACCCGGTGATTCGCGAAGCGGTCGAGCTCCAAGGCTACGAAGAAGGCCGGCACGGCCGCCTGCTCAACCACATGCTCGAGCGGTATGCGATCGACGTTCCGGACGTGCCGCTGTCGAACTTGCCGGTGACGCGCGACGATTTCGTCGTGTTCGGTTTCAGCGAGTGCGTCGATTCGGTGGTCGGCTTCGGCGGCTTCGCGCTGGCGCGCGAGAAGCAGATCTTTCCCAAGGCGCTGCTCGACATCTTCGAGCACATCCTGTTCGAAGAAGCGCGGCACATCACGTTCTTCATCAACTGGTGGCGGTATGAGGAAGAGTTGGCCGGCCACACCAACCCGCTCGCGCGCACGATCGCAGCCCTGAAGTATCACGTCCGCGCGATCGCGCACCAAGCGCAGGGCGCGCAGGGTGCGGCCGTCGTGCCGGCCCCGATCGACCTGACGGGCGGCGGCTCGCAAGCGATCCTCGAAGGCGTTTCACCCAAGATGTTTCTCGAGGTCGCGCTGGCCGAGGAGCGCAAGATGATGGACCGCATCGACCCGCGCTTGCTGCGCCCGGCCATCGTACCGTTCCTGGCGACCGCCGCGCTGCTCGGACTGCGCATGCTCCCGCCGCGCGCGGAAACCGCCGCACCGCAATTACGGGTTGTTTCGTAAGCCGTGGCCACCGAAAAACGCATCCTCCTGTGCCAGCCGCGCGGCTTCTGCGCCGGCGTCGAGCGCGCCGTGCAGATCATCGACGAACTGGTACGCCGCTCGGGCGAGACGGTCTACGTGCGCAAGGAAGTCGTGCACAACCGCGTCGTCGTCGAGGAGTTCCGCCGCCGCGGCGTGATCTTCGTCGACGAGGTCGAGGACGCGCCCGAATCGGCGCTGCTGGTGTTCAGCGCGCACGGGATCGCGCCGGCCGTGCGCGAGCGCGCCGAGAAGCGCGAGCAGCGCACGATCGATGCGGTTTGCCCGTTGGTCGTGAAGGTGCACCGCGAGGTCTCGAAGTTCGTCAGCCAGGGCTACCACGTGTTGCTGATCGGTCACGCCGGCCACGAAGAGGTCGACGGGACGATGGGCCACGCCGGCGGTCACGTCTCGCTGATTCAAAACGAAGCCGAAGCCGAAACGTACCAGCCTCCGCCGGGCAAAACGCTCGGGCTCGTGTCGCAGACCACGCTCGCCGTCAGCGAGGTCGACCACATCATCGACATCCTGCAGCGCCGCTTCCCCGGCATCCATCTCCCGGCCAAGAGCGACGTCTGCTACGCTACCGAAAACCGGCAGGTCGCGGTGCGCGCGATGGCGCCGTCGTGTGACGCAATTCTCGTGATCGGTTCCGACAACAGCTCGAACTCGCGCAGCTTGCGCGACGCCGCAGCCGACGGCGGGAAGCGGCCGGCCTATCTGCTCGACGATCCGGCATCGATCAAGCCGGAATGGCTGACGGGCGTTACCACGCTCGGCATCACGGCCGGCGCGTCGACGCCGGAAACATTGGTCGCCGACGTCATCGCGCGCGTGCGCGAGCTCGATCCCGGATTCGTCACCGTCGAACCGGTCGGCACCGGCGAACCGGCCATGACGTTCCTCCCGCCGCGCGAACTGGCCGAGCTACTCTCCGCCGTCGACTGACAAACGTGCCGCGGCGGCGAGCGTTTCTTCGAGCATGTTGCGCTGGAAGCTCAGCATGTCGGCGGCGTGCGGAAAGCGCGCGTCGGCCCGCGTTTCGGTGAGCCGGTAGCGCGGCCCGTCGGCGGCGAGGAAGCCCATGCGCACCAGCACGGAGAGCGCTTCGGCCACTACCGCATCCGGATCGCGCCGCAGCTCCGGATCGACGAACGCGCCGGCCGGCAGCGCGTCGAGTCGGGCACGCACCGCTTCGCGCGCGGCGGCGGCCGCGAACGGGGCGTCGACGCCGCACAGGAACGTCGCGAGCAGCGCGCTGGTCGTGACCGCGCGCGCGGCGGCGAGCGAGGTGGTGAGATCGCCGGGTCGCGCGGGCCGCACGATGCGGTAGAGCATCGAGAGGCGCCGGCCGCGGAACGGGTCGTAGGCGATCGCGCACAACCACGGTTCGGCGACCGGGAGCACCGCGTCGGTGAGGCCGTTGCGCAGCGGCCGCAAGAATCCGTCGTGGCTGAAATCACCTTCGGGCGTGACGTAGAACGTCGCGCCGGCGCGCACGCGCTCGACGACCGTGGCGATGTCGGCCGTCATCGTCGCGCGAAAGTTCTCCAGCGCCTCGCGGCGGTACGGCTGCTTGAGGTTCGCCAGCTTGACCGTCGCCTGCGCGCGCGCGAAATGCGCGGGCTTCCACAGATCGGCCAGCGTGCATCCGGTCAAGCCGAGGTTCGCGACGACGTCGCCGGCGAGCAGCGTTTCGAGCGGAATGTCGCCGTGGACGCGCCGCGCCTCTTCGGCCAGGCTGATCAGCGCGCGCGAATGCAGATGATTTTCGATCGGCAGCAGTGAGAGCGCGTGCCATAACGGGCTCGGATTCACGTGCCGCATGAACGGCGCCGTCCACGGCAGCCGGGCGGCGAAGAAGCCCGTTTCGAACGTGCGGCGGGAGTTGACCGCCACGATCGGGATGTGCGGATGACGCAAGAACGTGCGGCTGTATACGATCTCGCCTTCGTCGACGTGCTGGTGGTTGGTGATCAGCACGGTCGGTCCGCGGGGATTCGGCAACACACCCCATTGGCGAATCCGAATCTTGGTCGGGAGATAGCAGTAGCGTACGCCCGTCGCAAGAAACAGCAGCGGGCTCGGCGTCACGCCGTCTTTCCGCCGGGATGACGCACCGCCAGCACCGTCAGCGAACCCAGCAAGAACGCTGCTGCGGCGGCGGTGAACAGCCAGCGATACCCTTCAACGGGCGTCGAGCCGTGTGCGATCAGATACGCGCCCAACGCGGGCGCGATGACCATCGGCGAGTTCGACAGCGTGCCCCACAGACCGAGATCGCGGGCCACGTCGCCGAGCTCGGGAACGGCGTCGAGCGCGAGGGCCCAGCCGACCGAGAACACACCGCCGTAGCCCAGGCCGAACAGCGCGGCGAAAATGAAGATCACGCGCGGTTCGGGCCATAGCGCGAAGCCCAGCGCCGCCAGCGTCATCGGAAGTCCCGACAGGCACACGACGAGACGCCGGTCGAGCTTGTCGGACAGCACGCCGGCGACGACGCTCGATGCCACGGCGCCGACCATCGCCGACGCGGCGACGAGCCCGGTGCTGAACGACGCGTTGCGGATGCCGAGCACGTCGTGGAAGAAGAACAGCACGTAGGTGTTCAGCAGCGTCATGCCGAGCACGATCCACGCCCGGCCGATCAGCGTCACGATGAGGTCCCAGCGGTCGCGCACGTGCGGGCCGGCGCGTTTTTCGGCGACGTAGGCCGGGGAGGGCGGCACGAACAGCAACGTCACCGCGCTCAGCGCCACGCCGGCGGCGTCGATCAGCAACGCTTGGCGTGCCGGCAGCAGCGCCGCGAGCGCCAGGCCGACGATCGTGCCGACCAGCGTCATCGCACCCCGGAAACCGGCCGCCGTGCCCCAGAAACGGCGCGGGACGATTTCCGGCAGCAGCACTTGGTAGACGGTCGAGCCGCTCATCAGCGCGACGGTCGCCACGACGACCGCGCCGGTTAATCCGACAATCGTCGACACCTGGGCCATCACCAGCAGCGCAATCGTGTCGATCACCAAGATGACGGCCGTCTGCACGCGCCGGTCGCCGCCTTTGCGCCGCGACGTATCGGAGAGCGCGCCGGCCAGCGGCGGCACGATCGCCGTCGCGATCGCCGCGATCGTGGACAGCACCGCCAGCACGTTCGTGTGGTTCGCCGGTGCAAGCACGAGCAGGAGGGCCGGCACCAGGACCGTCATCAGCGCGGCGTCTTGAAAGTGGACGCCCACCCACAAGGCGTTGATCGCAAGATGATCGCGGTTGCGAAAACGCTCCGTACTCGTACTCTCCATCGACCGGCACGACTTCGCCCACACGGCGAGCGGGCCCGCCTTCGGCGATGGGGAAAGCGTCGGGCGTGGGATTCGGCAGAGGGCTGCGCCGGGCCGTCGCGCTGACGGCCGAACTCGCGGCGATCGCATCGCTCGGCTATACGGCCGCCGCCATCGCCGCATCGATGCACTTCGGACGGCGCGACCGTGAGACTTCCGATGCGCGTCCGCCGGTCACGCTCCTGGTGCCGCTGCGCGGCGCGGAACCGCTGCTCGAGGAGAACCTGCGCGCCTTCGCCGAGCAAGATTATCCCAATCTGCAAGTCGTCCTGGGCGTCGCGCGCGCCGACGATCCGGCGCTGCCGATCGCGCAGCGCGTCGCCGCTGCGCTGCCCGACCGCCGCATCGACATCGACGTCGGCGAAGTTGCCGGCGCGCGCAACCCCAAGCTCGCCAACGTGCTCTCGATGATGCGGCTGGTGCGCAACGCGACGCTGATCCTGGCCGACAGCGACACGCGCGTCGACCGCGATTACGTGCGCGCGGTGACCGCGCCGCTGGCGCAGCCGGAGATCGGCGCGGTGACGTGTCTGTTCGCCGGGGTGCCCGACGGCACGTTTGCGGCGCAACTCGGCGCGATGTTCATGAACGAACAGTTCATCCCGGCCGCGCTGGTCGACCGGCTGCTGGGCCCGCTGCGCCACTGCTTCGGCCCCACCAACGCGTTTCGGGCCGCGGTGCTCGAATCGATCGGCGGCTTCGATGCGTTGGCGCCGCATCTCGCCGACGACTTCATGCTCGGCCATCTGATCGCGCAGCGCGGCTTGCGCGTCGTCATCTCGAAGTACGTGATCCGCACGATGGTCTCCGACTCGACGCTGCGCGTGTTGTGGGACCACGAGTTGCGCTGGCACCGCACGATTCGCGGGCTGCAGCCGCTGGGCTACGCCGGGTTGT
The DNA here is from genome assembly GCA_049512335.1 of Candidatus Lustribacter sp. Lineage (GTDB taxonomy): Bacteria > Vulcanimicrobiota > Vulcanimicrobiia > Vulcanimicrobiales > Vulcanimicrobiaceae > Lustribacter. Next base: position 4,949 of record JBEKXE010000005.1, on the reverse strand, counting down.
TCCTCACCTTTCCGGTGCCGCTGGCGCTGCTGGCCTTTGCGCTCGCACCGCGCCGCGTGCCGGCCGGGGCGTTGCTGGCGACGGCCGTGCTGGCTCGCATCGCGCTCCAGCGGGTGGCCGCGCACGCGCTCGGCGTGCGGCCGGCCGCGCTGTGGATGATCCCGGCGCGCGACGTCTTCGGCCTGGCCGTTTGGGCGCGCGGACTCACCGGGAACAACGTTCGTTGGCGCGGTGCGCCGCTGCAGATGGCCGAGGGCGATCTGCTCGAAGAACGGGCAACGCCACCGTAGCGAAGAAGGGACGATTTCCATGAACAGACGTACGGCGATTGCGCTCGGCAGCGCGTTCCTCGCGGCACCGGTAGCCGCGTACGGCCAAGCCGCACCGCAATGGGTGCTGGGCGGGGTGCCGGAAGAATCGGTGACGCCGGCGCTGTGGGCCGCGCAGAGCGGGATGTTCCGCAAGGCCGGGCTCGACGTGAGCGTGCAGCCGGCGAGCAGCGGCACGGCCATCGCCGCCGGCGTCGCGGGCGGCTCGTACGCCGTCGGCAAATCGTCGCTTGCCGCGATCATCACCGCGCACACCAAAGGGTTGCCGTTCGTGTTCGTCGCCGGCGGCAGTCTCTACGACACGAAGTTTCCGTATTCGGTGCTGACCGTGAAGGCCGACTCACCGCTGAAGACCGCCAAGGAGCTCAACGGCCAGACGCTCGCGGTGCCGGCGCTGAGCGATCTCACGACCGTCGCCACCAAAGGCTGGGTCGACCAGCACGGCGGCGACTCGACGACGTTGAAATTCCTCGAGTTGCCGTTCGCGCAGATTCCCGATGCGCTCGATCAGGGGCGCGTCGTGGCGGGCTTCGTCGCCGATCCGATCCTGCAGCAGGCGCTCGATGCGAAGAAAGTGCGCATCTTCGCGCACGCCTTCGATGCGATCGCGCCGCAGTTCATGGTCACCGGCTGGTTCGTCACGACCGATTTCGCGACCAAGAACCAGGCAGACATCAAGAAGTTCGCGAGCGTGATGCGCGCCGCCGACGGCCAGGTCGTCGCGCATCCGGCCGACGCGGTCAACATGCTGGCGAAATTCAGTAACGTCGACCCGGCCGTGATCGAGCGGACGCACCGCATCGGTTACGCGCCGCTCGAACCGAAATACATCCAGCCCGTGATCGACATCTGCGCGAAGTACAAGCTGATCGACGCCCGCTTCGACGCCAAGGAACTGATCGCGCCCGGCTTGACCTGAGCCGGCCGTTCAGCGGCGTGCGAACAGCGCGTTGAGCTCGGCGTGCGAGATGCGGTCGGCGGCGAAGCTATAGGTGCCTTCGTCCCTCACCTCGAGCGCGGCGCGGCGAAACGCCGCGAGCAGATGTGACGCCGGTGCCGAGCCGAGGCTGATGCGCCGGACGCCGAGCCGCGTCAGCGTCGCGACGTCGGTGGTCGTTGCGACGGCCGGAAAGCCGAGCTCGGCAACGATCCGCGCGCTCGCCGCATCCCACGCGTTGACGAACACCACCGGCTGCGGCTGATGGTGCAGTTTCAGCAGAACGCTCGCTTTTTGGTGCAGGTCCATCAGGCCGGATGCCCGGGATGGATGTCGCGCACGTGTTGGGATCCCAGTTGCGGGGCTGGTACGTGGTCTATGCCGACCTCCGCGATGTCGAGCAAGTGCGCGACGTGATCGCCCACTTCGATACGTTCGAGCACCCGTCCGGCAACCCAGTCGCAACCGGCGAGTACCGGCACGCCGCCCGGTCCCGGACGCCAGGAACAGCGATCGAATTTTTCGTGCGGCGCGACGTCGCCGGTGACGGCGCCGAAGAGTTCGGCCAGCGCGCGCTCATCGTCGCGCAGCACGTGCACGACCAGCCACTCCGACGCCTGCGCGATGCGGTACGTGTGGTTCGCGACGGAGATGCAGACGAGCCAACGGTGCGGTGCGATGCTGCACTGCGTGTGGAAACCGACCAGGCATCCGCTGCGTTCGCGCCCGTCGAACGCGGTGACGACCGCCATCGGGAAATCGAGCGATGCGCAGAGTTGCGCGAGCGCGTCGCCGTTCACGTTACCGGCCGCATGCGCACGATGGGGCCGGAGGTGCGCGTCGCGGGATCGCTGGTGCGCCCATGCGCGACCAGCTCGACGACCAGCGCGCCGACGGCGTCGGCGGCGATCCAGTCGGGCCCGGCGATGCTCTCGGAATCGCGCGTTCGCACCGGGCCGTCGACGACGAGCTCGAGGACCTCGACGGCCGGATCCTCGATCTCCAAGCGCAGCGCGCGCGTCAGCATCAACTGGGCCGCTGCGGCGATCGACACGAGGCTCGAGCGGTGGATGGGGTGATATGCCGCACCGCCGCCGATGCCGATGTACCGGCCGCCGCCGGGCTGGGCGAGCAGCACCGGCATGAAGACGTGCGCGAAGACGTAGTGCGTGCGGAGCATCTCTTCCATCACGGTGTCCCACACGGCGGGCGTGGCGTCGAGCAGGCCGCCTTCCCACCAGCCGCCGAGCGACGGGATCAGCACGTCGAGCCGGCCGAACTCGTCGGTGAGGCGGCGGCGGATGGCGTGGGCGCCGTCGATCGTCCCGATCTCGCCGGTGAGCGTCACCAGCGCCGCGGAATCGTGATCCGGCGCACGCTCCATGTCGCGGCGCAGCCGCTCGAGCCGGGCGGCGCTGCGGGACGGCACGATCACGCGGTGCCCGGCGCCGAGCAGCGCGCGGACGATGGCCTCGCCCACGCCGCCCGCTCCGCCCGCCACCAGGATCTGCTTCATCACGGGCGGTGGCTACCCGGAAAACCGCCGGACCTCCCGTCACATGGGCCGTTGGGACGGTGCAACCGCGGCCGGATTTTGGGGTCGCAAAGCGGTAAGCGGCGCTCGATGTCGTAGGGGTACGGGAGCGGCACTTCAAGTCGGGCAGACGCCATTAAAGTTGGGGTGATCACGGCGTGCTCCAGGCGCTCTTCGGGAACAAAAACAAGGACAAACGCCGGCATACGCGCCGTGAGAAGGCGTTCTCTGCCGACTGGACTCCCGCGCCCGACGTGGCTCCGATCCCGGTCATCGGGCTCGACGTCAGTGCCAGCGGCGCCGGGATCCTGGCGCGCGAAGAGATCCCCAACGATGAATTCATCCTGCGCCTGAAACTCGACGAACGCGTGATCCCGACCCGGGTGAAGGTCGCCCGCAAGTTGCCGGGCACGCTCCAGGGCGCGAAAGCCTTCCGGTACGGCGTCGAGTTCGTCAGCATCTCGGCCGACGATTGGGATGCCGTCGTGCGTTGGTCGAAAGGCGGCGCCGCGGCCGAGGCGAGCAACAAGGTCAAGTCGGATCTCGAGATGGTCCGCATGTCGGCCGACGACGCCGACCGGCTGATGCCGGTGGCGCTGCAGACGCGCTTACTGAACGGGCTCGCGCGCCGCGGCCGGCTCGCGCCGCTCGTGCCGAACCAGCAGCCGCTGGTGCAATATTTCTACGGCGGCACCGTGAAGCGCAACGGGATGACCATGCACCGCTTGGCGATCGTGTCGCGCATGGCGGACGTCAACGACGGTCCGCCCCAGGAATTTCGCACGCTGTTCTACTTCGACGAGAACGGCGAACACATCGAAATGGGCGACTAGAGCGCTCGCTCCGCACCCTCGGGAAGCTGTTGCGCGAACACGGCGAGCGTTGCGGCGGTCGCAGAGTACGCTCCCATCAGCGCGACGAGGTTGACCAGTGTTTCGGCTCCGAACAATTCGATCGCCGCGGCATAGGTCGAACGGCGCACGCGATGCTTGCCGAGCGCTTCGCGCCCGAGCTTGATGATCGCCGCTTCCTTGGGCCCGAGCCCGCGCACGCTCTTGCGCCGGCGCACGATCTCGATGATCTCGGGCGCGAGCCCTTCGCGCTGCGCATGCCGATCGTGGGCGTTCCATTCGAATTCCGAATCGCACTCGCGCGCGGTCACGAGAATTGCCAGCTCGCGGAGCCGCGGGTCGAGGCCGGAATCGAAGCGCAGCATCTGGTTCGCCTTACGGTGCAGCGCGTAATAGCGCGGACTGCGCATCGTAATGCCGGCCGGTCCGCGCAGCCCCGCGAGCGAACGCGGATCGGCGACGACCTCGTCATAGATCGCTTGGCCGGCCGGGTCGAGCGCCGCGCGGTCGAGCGGCGGCAGCCGGTTGCCGGATTCCGGATACACGTCGCCCGGCCGCACCTCCGCGGGCTTCTCCTTGCTCATTGCGGGTAGAACGGCAGCGGCTTTTGGCGCGGGCCGAAGCCTTCCCAATACGCAAACGTCTGCGTGTTGTAGCGGCCCTGCATGAACCCGCCGCTGCGTTCGCTGCGAATGATCACCGCGACCGAACGCGCGTTCATCGTGTCCTCGCTGTGGATCTCGTACGGCCGCACGAGGTCGATCTCACCCGGTCCGCAGAGCGTGTCCGACGTCTGACGAATCTCGGCGTAGTCGGCCTGCGAACGGTCGTCGATCCGTTCGTAGCGCTGGATCTTCTGGCGCCCGTCGAGCAGACCGTAGAGCGTGTAGATGTGGCCGTGGTCGTGCACGCGCGTCGCTCCGCCGGCATCGGAACCGTTCAGGACCAACCCGTTGATGACGAACGCGTAGTCCGGATCTTCATAGAACAGCAGGTTCTCGATGCGTCCGTCGACCACGCGGCACTCAGGCCACGTCTTCGACGCCGCGATGACGTCCGGACCGGCCAACAGCGCGGCCAGCAGCGGGTCGAGCGCGGTCCAGCGCCGCTCCGGATCCGCTTCGCGCGCGAACAGCGCGCGTGCGCCGTCCACGAACCGGTCGACGGCGCTCATGCGCGTACCCCGGCGGGTTCGCCGACGGCGTAGAACCGCGCGCAGTTGTCCCAGAGGATCTTGCGTTTGTCGGCATCCGAGAGCGGCAGCTCGAGAAAACTTTCGGTGGCCTTCGGATAGCGCG
>JBEKXE010000004.1:0-62236 GCA_049512335.1 Candidatus Lustribacter sp. | reverse complement strand
CGTCGCCGCGACACCGGTCGTCGCGAGCTGCGCGCCGACGATGTTGCCGCCCGGCTCGGCGATGAGCCCCTGCGGAATCGGCACCGAGTCGTAGTCGAAGTCGACGTCGTCGACCTTCCCGCCGCGCAGGATCGCGTTGCCGAACGTGTCCAGGTCGACGCCGGGAACGGCGGCGACCGTTCCCTGCACCGTGCCGGACGTGTAGGCCGCCAGCCCCGACGCATTTTCTTCCAGGGTCGGACCGCCGCCGCTGACCACGAACCGCTCGGCGGTCGCGCCGAGTTCGATCGGCGTCACGGTCGATCCGACCGCGCCGATCGTCGCGAGTACGGGGGTAAGGCGGACGTTCATCGTCGGACCACTTCCCGGCTGCACGGTGACGCCCGCGCGCACGGCCGCTTCGAAGCCGTGCGCTTCGACCGAGATCGTATACGTATCGGGCAAGACGCCCAGCAAGCGGAACGCACCGCGGGCGTCGGTCGTGGCCTCGTAACGTCCGGACGGCGAGCCTGCAGCCACCTGCGCGCCGGCGATGGGTCCGCCTTGCGTCGACGTGACGACGCCCGCGATCGTGGCGGTGGTGGTTTCGGCTGCATCGGCGCGCGCAACCAGCGCGACGAGCACCAAGACCAGCGTCAGGAGCTTCAGAGGCCGAGCAGGGCCTTGAACTTCGCCAGCGCGGCGTCCCGGTCGACCGTGATGAACTTGTAGTCGTAGGCGTCGTAATAGCTGCGCCCGGGCTGAGTCATCTCGAAGCTCGGCATCCAGTCTTGCTTGAGGTCGGTCCGCAGGCTCCCCGCGAGCATCGCTTTCGCGAACAGGCTTTGCCCGTCACGGCTCGCCAGCCAGTTGACGTACAGCTTCGCCGCGTTGGGGTGCGGCGGGTGGTTCATCAAGCTGATCAGGCCGAAGGCGCCGGTCAGGATGCCCGGACCGTCGGTCGGGAGCACCGGTGCGACCGGGTAGCCGAGCTTGCGGAACTCGTCGAGCGCACCCCACTCGCCGCCGATCCAGATCGGGTAGTTCCCCTGGGCGATCCACTGCGCGCCCTGGCGCGCGTCGCCCGAGAAGACCGGCTGCTGATCGATGTAGAGCTTGCGCACGAACTCGGGGCCGAAATGGATGTAGAAATAGCTGTTCAACGATTGCCCCGATCCCGGCAGGCGCGGGTCCTTGATGAGCAGTTTGCCTTTCCACTTCGGGTCGAGCAGCGAACGCCAGGTCGGGATCTCCTTCGGCCGCACGAGCTTGGTGTTGACCATCAGCTCGACCGCGACGTACTGGAACACGCGCAAGATCATATGCTGCGGATCGGCGAACCAGAGGTGGCCGTCTTTCCAGTCTTTGGGATTGATGGTGTCGGGCTCGATCAGCGCCGGCTCGATGCGGTCGAGCCAGCCGCTCGGCAAAAACGTCATGATCGGCGTGTCGCTGCCGCTCACGAACACGTCGAGCAAGTATTTTCCGGCCGCGCGTTCGGCCCGCACGCGCGCGCCGGACGGTCCGCTGCCGGAGCTGATGTACGACACCGAGATGCCGTATTTTTGCTGGAAGCCTTCGGTCAGCGCAACCCGCACCGCGTCGTTCGGCGGCCCGTCGACCACCACCGAACCTTCGGCTTTGGCCGCCGCGACGAGCGCGGCGAACGCATCGTTCGAATCGGCCGCGCGCGGGCTCCCCGCCGGGAGCGCCAGCAACAGGACGAGAGCGAGGACCGCTGCCACGAGCCGCATCACGTTAGATCCCGAGCAGTTCCCGAACCTTGCCGAGCGCTTCTTCGCGATCGTGCGTGATGAACTTGTAGTCGTAGGCGTCGTAGTACTTCACGCCGGGCTTGGTCAGCTCGTAGCTCGGCATCCAGGGTTCCTTGATGTCGGTGCGCAGGCTGCCGGCCACCAGCGATTGGCTCAGCGCCACTTGGCCCTCGGGGCTCGCCAGCCAATTGACGAACAGTTTCGCGGCGTTGGGATGCGGCGCGCGGTTGATGATGCTGATCAAGCCGTAACTGCCGGTGAGGATTCCGGGACCGTCGGTCGGCTGCACCGGTGCGATCGGATACCCGGCCTTGATGAACGGTTCCAATTGGCTGAAGTCGGAGCCGACCCACACGCCGTAGGTGCCTTGCGCGAGCCATTGCGCGGCCTGCCGCATGTCGCCGGTGAACACCGGCTGCTGGTCGATGTACAGCTTCTTGACGAAATCCGGCCCGAAGTTGATGTAGAAGTAGCTGTTCAGCGTTTGGCCGGTGCCCGAGAGCCGCGGGTCCTTGGTGAGCAGCTTGCCCTTCCACTTCGGATCGAGCAGCGAGCGCCACGTCGGAATTTCTTGCGGCTTGACGAGCTTCGTGTTGACCGCGACCTCGACGTTCACGTAACGGATCGTGCGCAGGATCATGTGCTGCGGATCCGCGTACCAGATGTGGCCGTCTTGCCAATTCTTCGGATTGACGACGTCGGGCTCGATCAGCACGGGCTCGATCTTGTCGAGCCAACCGCTCGGCAAGAACGTGACGATCGGCGTGTCGCTGCCGCTGACGAGGACGTCGAGCAGGTACTTGCCGGCCGCGCGCTCGGCGCGCACGCGCGCCCCGGACGGGCCGCCGCCCGATCCGATGTACGAAACCGGGATGCCGTATTTCTTTTGAAAGCCCTCGGTCAGCGCCAGCCGGACGGCATCGGTCGGCGGCCCGTCGACGACGACGGACCCTTCGGCCTTGGCGGCCGCGACGAGCGCGGCGAACGCATCGTTCGAGTCGGCCGCACGCGAATTCGCGCTCGGCAGTGCGAGCAGCATGGCGAACGCGAGCAGCGCTCCGGTAAATTGCAGGCGCATGTTTGTTCTCACTCTCCGAGCAGGATCTGGCCGGCGGGAAACGCCGTTTTCAAGATGCCGTATTTCGCAGTCACGTCGATGACCTTCTGCACGTCACCCGGGATGAGCGATTCGGCGAACGGCACGCGATGGTCGGTGCGATCCATGTGCACCTTCGTGGCTTCCTCGAGGATGGCGGCCGACTCGGCTTGGTGGGCGTTCGCCCATTTGGCGGCTTGGTACATCGTCTTGGCGAACGCTGCGGCCACCTGCGGATGCGCCTGCACCCACGGCGACATCGCAAACCAGCCGCCCAGCAAAAAGTCGTTGGCGATCGCCGAGTAGACGTCGGCCACTTGGCGCACGGTCTTCGTGTCGAGCGCGGCCTGCAATTGCGGCTGCGTGATCACGGCTGCATCGACGCGGTGCTGCGCCACCGCTTCCGCCATCGCCGAGAACGGCAGATCGAGGTACTTCACCGTTTTCGAATCGCCGCCGTTCTTGTCGAGCCAGGTGTCGGTGCCGATCTCCTGAATGCCGCGCACGCCGTTGATCCCGATCGTCTTGCCGGTCAGGTCTTTGGCGGTGTGGATCGGCGAGTCGGCCGCCACGACCATCCCCGATTCTTGCGCCGAAACACGATAGTCGTTGGCGCCGGCGATGATCACGACCGGAATGCCGCGCTCGTGCGCTTGCGCGAGCGAGACGACGTTCGATTGACCGATGTCCGCCGCTCCACCGACCACGGCCGCCGTCACCGCGGACCCGTTGGTCAAGCCGCTGATCTGGACGTCGAGGCCGTTGTTCTTGAAGAACCCGAGCTTTTGCGCGTAGTAGACCTCGGAGCCCGCGTCGGCCGGCACGGTCGCGACGCGAATCGTCTGGAGCGGTGCGTCGGCGGCTTGCACGGCGCCGGCGCTGCAGGCGAGCAGCACGGCGAGCAACGGCGTTCCGGCGCGGCGAAGGGTGCACATCATAACCGGGGTTTGTGAAGACACGGGTCTGAGCACCTTCGCGCGGAACCTCGGGCAGCGTGGAATACCAACCCCTCGGCCGTACCGCGCTCCGCATCTCGCGCTTGGGATTCGGCTGCGGGAACATCGGCGGCCTGATGGTTCGCGGCACCGCCGCCGATCAGGAGCGCGCGGTCGCGCGAGCGGTCGAGCTCGGCATCACCTACTTCGACACCGCGCCGATGTACGGCGACGGCGAGTCGGAGACGAACCTCGGCCGCGTTCTCTCGGTGCTGCGGCCCGACATCGTGCTCGCCACGAAGGCGCCCGCGGATCCCCAGTTGCGCGGCCGGCTCGGTGCGGCGATCGCCGCATCCGTCGAGACGAGCCTGCGCCGGCTGCGGCGCGAGCGGGTCGACGTCTTGCAGCTGCACACGGCCGTGACGCTCGCCGGCGGGAACGGCACGCTCGACGTCGCCGCCGTCGTCGACGAGGTGATCCCGGCGTTCGAAGCGTTGCGCGCCGCCGGGAAGATCGGCTTCTACGGCTTTTCGGGAACCGGCGAGGCGGCCGCGCTCCCGCCGCTCATCGATACCGGTTCGTTCGACGTCTTCCAGGTGATCTACAACATCCTCAACCCGAGCGCCGCCGATGCGACGTCGCCGCGGGTCGGCCCCGATTACGCAAACGTGCTCGAACGTGCTACGGCCCAGCGCATGGGAGCCGTCGGCATTCGCGTGCTCGCCGGCGGCGCGCTGAGCGGCGGTACGGAACGCCACCCGATCGGCTCGCAACGCGTCGTGCCGATGGGCACCGCCACGGAATATGCCGACGATCTCGAGCGCGCGCGCCGCCTGCTGCCGCTGGTGAGCGAAGGCCACGCCGGTTCGTTGACGGAGGCCGCATTGCGCTTCGCGATCACCCCGCCCGCGATTTCCGCCGCTTTGGTCGGCTTCTCGGACATAGCGCAAATCGAGGCGGCGGTCGCCGCCGTGAACAACGGCGCGTTGCCGCGCGCGACGCTCGACCGCATCGCGGAACTGCTTGGCGGCGCCTAAGGAGCGGGCTTGCGGCCCCAGAACAACTCGATGCCGCGCCATTCCATGCATTGAGGATCGACCACCGATGGGCCGATCATGGCAAGCAGCTCCTCGCTGCTATAGTTGGAGATCTCGCTGCGGCCCGTCGGGAACATCTTGTCGTACCACTGCCGCAAGTGCATGTCGGCGCTGACCCGCGATTGGAAACGATCGCCCTCGAGGTTCATCTCGGCTGAGACGATGCGGCGGCCGGGACGCAGCACGCGCACGAGTTCGGCCCCCGTTTCACGCCAGTCGTCGCAATGCTGCGCCGACTGGAGCACCGCAACGGCGTCGTAGCTGTTGTCGGCGACGCCGTCGGTGTAGGTCCAGCGCCAGCAACCGATCTTGCCGTTGCGGCCGACCTTCCGAGTTTGCACCGCCGCGCGCCCGTCGCGGATGATCTCGAAGTCGTCGATCAAACCGGCGGATCCGATCCGGCCCCGGATATCTTCGCCGAACCCGCAGGGCTCGACGCCTTCGCCGATGAGCAGCACCCGATCGCCGGGCCGCAGCTCCAAAAGACCGTAGATGACGTCGCTCATCGGCCGCGCAAGCTCGCGCCACATGTAGGGCAACCCGCCGGCGACGAACATCGCCCGCATCCAGCCACGCCGCGCTTGCTCGTCGGTGATGTCCACCGGGATCGAATCGATGTCCCACGGCTGGATATACGACCAAGGATCGCGATTGCTCATCGCGCCCGCGTTCTGCGACGATTTCGGCGGTCCTCGAACGAGTGTGTGTGCGTCGGCTCGCTGGGAGGCCGTGCCGGACGAAAACGAAAGGGGGCCATATGAAGCAGCTACTCGGCCTCTTGGGCTTGTTGAGCATCGTTGCGAGCGCGGTCCCCGCGAGCGCCGCTTCGCCCGGCATCGCCTATGATTCGGTAACGAAGTTTGCGATGGGCAATGATGCCGCGTCCACGCAACCCGGCACGTTCGAGACGGATTTCAAGACCGCATCGCAACCCGTGCAGCAGCAGCCGGCTGGCGGCGGCCTCTTGGGCGGACTGAACGCGGCCATGACGCAAGGGCTGGCGATGGCAAACATGATGAAGAGCGGCCTCGCCGAGCGGCACTTCATCGCGGGACAACGGGAACGCGTCGATAACGTTGCGGCGCAGACCGCGACGATCCTCGATTGCCAGGCGCGCACGCTGGCGACGCTCGACCTCAAGAACAAGACGTATAAAATCGTCTCGCTCGACGCGCCGCAACAGCAAGTTGCGGCTCGGGGACCGGCTGCGGCACCGCAAGCCGTAGCAACGGACGATGGTTCGAAGATTGCGATGTCGCTGACCAATCAAGCCCTCGGCCCGCGCCAGATCGGACCTGATACGGCCGACGGCTACCGGTCCGACATGAGCATGACGATCACCCGGCCCGGCAGCCAAAGCGTCACCTCACAGATGACGACCACCGAGTACATCGTCAAGCTTTCCGACTACACGCTCACGTGCGGCGGCGTTGCCTCGAACGTATCCGGCCCCGCGGCGGCGGCGATGTCGCAGTACGCGATGGCGCACCGCGCAATGGCCATGAACAATCCGCGCTTCACCGTAACCAGCTCCGGCCCGCCGCTCCCGCAGGGCCGTTTCTCCGTCTTCACGGCCATCACGATGGGCGGTTCCCCTGGCGCTTCCGGCAACGGCGGGCCGCCCGGGGGCTTCGCGTCGATCATCGAGCGCGGTCACGAACGGGCGATCACGGACGACGATCCGATTTTCACGATCCCGCCGGGCTTCACCAAGACGAATTAGGCTCGGGCGATGACGTCGTCGGCCGTGACCATTTCGGGATCGCCTCCCGTGACGGGCCCGGCCGGCGTCTCCAAGTAGCGCACGATGATCCACATGCCGTCGCCCGGATTCTCGAGAACCTCGGCGAGGATGTCGCCTTTGAGGCGAATGCGCTCACCGGGTCGGAGGTCGCGAATCGGCACGTAGTCGTCGCCGCCGCCGGCGAGAATCTTTTCGGCCATCAGAAGAACACCGTCAGGTTCTTGGCCAGCAGCACGCTCTGGTCCAGCGTGATCTCGCGCCGCGCAAGTTTCCATTCGCCGTCGACGCGGCGCAGCGAATCGAGCCGCTTACCGGCAAACAACGCGGTCTCGTGGTCGACGCGGTTTTGATAGATCAGGAAGCGCGACGCAGCGACCACGCGTTCCGGAGCCTCGAGGGACGGCTGCACGTCTTTGATCTGCACGTTCGTGACCAAATGGGAAACGCGAGAGGCCGGCTCCTCGGCCCAGTGCAGTCCCGTCATGAGTTGCTCGACGCGTTTGGAAAGCGTCCACTTGTCCTCGTCGACCCAACTGATGTCGACCCCCTCGCGGGTCTGCCGGTGCGCCTCCTCGCCGAACTTGACGTTGCGCTGGATCGGCATGAAGTACGTGAGGTCGTCGGCCAGCAGATCGAGCCATTCCGTAAAGCGGCGCTCGTCGAGCAGCTCCGCTTCCGTGTAGAAAAAGTTCTCGATGTCCGAACGCAATTCGTAGCGGTTCATGCGCGAGCTCCCGGGGGAATCGGACCGCCTTGATGCGAGAAGCAGCCGACGTCGATGACGGTTCCCGAAATCGTCTCGGCCTCGGGGGAAAGCAGAAAAGCAACGGCGTTCGCGATGTCCGTGCCGGTTGCCGGACGCCCCGCCGCCGTGCCGGCGCCGGTGAGTTTGGCCGGATCGCCGCCGACCCGGCCGAGGCTCATGCCGGTCGGCATTCCCCCGCCGCCCGGCACGACGGTGTTCACCCGGATGTGCTGGTGGAAATAATCGTACGCCAGCGCGGCACTGAAAGCGAAGATCCCGCCCTTACTCGTGCTGTAGGCGAACATGTTGGGCTTGCCCCAGCCCGAGCCCGAGCCGATGTTCACGATGCGGCCGCCGCCCTGTTCGATCATGTGCGGCAGCACGGCCCGGCAACAGAGATACGGGCCTTTCAGGTTCACTGCCATGATGCGATCCCACAGATCCTCGGTGGTATCCAAGATCGTGCCCAGGGGGCCGATCGCGGCGTTGTTGACGAGCCCGTCGATGCGTCCATGCCGCTCCAGCGTGTGGGCCACGACGCGTGCGACGGCGCCCGCATCGCTGACGTCGGCGTCAAGCGCGTCGACGCGGAGTCCGCGCGCCGCCGCGGCCTCACGCGTCGCGGTCGTGCCGTCGCGGGCAAGGCTCGAAACTTGCGGCGCGTCGAGACCGAAGGCGACCACGTCGTGACCTCGGGCGGCGAGCTCGATTGATATCGCTTGGCCGATGCCCCACGTTCCGCCGGTGACGATGACGGCCATGCTAGGCGCCACCGAGCAGCACGTCCCAGCTGCGATTGCTCACGTAGTCGGCCCAGCGCCTGTAGAAGTTGCGCGAGTTCTGCTCGGTCATCTGCGTCGACTCCGGCGCGGTGCCGAAAACGCCCGGGTGCGTCGCGTTCATCGACTGCTGGTAGTTGTAGGCGTACCGGCGCGCGATCGTTCCGGAACTGGCCGCCGTCGCGTAGTTCCAGTTCTCCATGTCGTCCTGTTCCGTCATACCGGCCGGGCCCGAATAGCGCATGTAGTAATGGCGCAAGAAATCCTTGACCTCCGCCGGTGCGTCCGCGTCGACCAGGTAGAACCGCCAGATCTCCATCGAACGCGGCCCGTGCGGATGCCACACGAAGAGCGCGCGCGGCTGGCGCGCGTGAAATGACGTATTCGGAAAGATCGAGCCCACCAGCCCGACCCAACGCGATTTCTCCGGTCCGAGGCGTTTCTTGCGCTCCTCGTAACAGTGACGGAAGTAGTCCTCGACGACCCGGCTGTCGCGAAACGCTTCGACGTACCAGTTGTCCTCGGGCAAAATCATCGAATGGATGCCGTGCCCCTCGGGATAGGCGAACCAGACGTGCTGCGTTCCGGCGATCTCGTCGCTCCGCCGGCCTTTGACGCCCGAGCGGGCATTCGGGCTGATCCCGACGAGATCGACGGACCGATGGCTCACGTTGTGATACGTGTCGCCCATGAAGTTCTCGGTGCCGAATTTCCAATTCGACGGCACGACCCACTTCTGAATGCCGCCGAAGACTTCGGAACCGCCGGGACGCCCATCGCGGCAGTCGAGCAGGATGTCGAGCTGCGAACGCGCTTCACCGAGGTACCGCTCGAACGACGGCGCCTGCGGATCCCAGGTAGCGAAAATCGCACCTTTGTAATTTGCGAGCTGCGCGACCTCGATCAGCCCCCATTGCGAGCGGTCGAGCACGCCGTCGTAGAGTGGGGTCGACAGCGGAACGCCGACGAGCTTGCCGTCGAGCGAGTAGCTCCACGCGTGGTACGGGCAGGTGAACAGCGGCGTGTTGCCCTCGTCGTAACGGCACACTTTCATCCCGCGGTGACGGCACGTATTGAGGAAGACGTGGATCGCGCCGGCGCGATCGCGGCAGAGCAGCACCGACTCCTCGCCCATGCGCGATTGGAAGAAGTCGCCCGGCTTGGGGATCTGGCTCTCGTGGCCGACGAACAGCCAAGCCCGGCTGAACAAGTGCTCGAGCTCGTCCCGGTGCGCTTCGTCGCTCACGAAGATCTCGCGGCTCACCGTTCCCTTGGCAAGATCGATCAACCCATCGTAGCGATTGGCCATGGGTGACCTGTTCCATCAGGCGCCGGGAAAACCGCTCGGCATACCGTGGAGTGGACCAGCAACGCTAGCCCGAACGTCTGCGGCGGGAACGCACTTCGGGGTGAGAACAGGGTGGCATGAAGTCGATTCGAGATGACGTGCAAGTGCTGGACGCGATGCTTGCCGGACTCGATCGGGCGCCGGCGGTCTACCAGGCCGCTCCCGGCTGGAAGACGGCGCTCGATGCGCTGACGCTCGCGATCCGCGAGCGTGGCCTCGCGACGTTCAGGAGCTGGCCGGAGTCGTCAGGCTTCAACTCCGCCATGCACCCGTATCTGCGCGTCATGATCGGACTACGCAAGTATAGCTTCGACCAGAAGGCGGCAGAAGCCATCGATACGATGCAGCGGCTCGTGATCGGCTATCCCGACATCGCCTTTCTTCCCTACCGCATCAGCCTCAACGAACTCCGTCTGTTGGCGATCGCCCGTTGCGACGACTACGCGCGCGCGGCCGGGGTGCGCTCGGTGCGCGAGCTGGATTTCGCGGACAGTTCGGCGGCGTCGGACGACGCATTCGTCGTGGAGGGGAAAACCTATACGGTCGGCGCGCTCACCTATTATCTGCGCTACGCCTACCTCTCGCAATTCGTCTCCTTCGACGCGATCGAGAGCGTGGTCGAACTCGGCAGCGGCGACGGATGCCAAGCCGAGATCATCAAGAAATTCCATCCGCACGTCACCTACTACATGGTCGACATTCCGCCCGTGCTCTACGTCGGCGGTCAGTGCATGGAGGCCGCGTTTCCGCATGCGTACGTGCCGTTCACCCGCCACGCCGGCGACGGCCCGATCGAGCTGCCGCCGGGGAGTATCGGAACGTGCGGGAACTGGCAACTCGGGCAGGTTCGCCCACGCGGAACCACGCTGTTCATCAGCTGCGCTTCACTTGGCGAGATGCATCGTGCGGCCGTCGCGAACTACCTGGACCTCGCGAGCCAATTCGCCGATTGGGTCTACTTAATGCAGGTAATGGAGGGGCGCAAACCCGTAAGCAACGCCTTCGTCGCTTCCGACGACGTAATCAGGCTCGACGACTACGTTGCCGGTTTGGGACCGGCGTACGAGATGATCGATCGCGAGCCGGCGATGGACGTCTTCGGCCCCGTGCGCGATGATTTCACCTACGAGAACGCCCTCTGGAAGCGACACTAGCAGCGTGGGGATCATTCGGGTATGACGAGCTGAAGCTTCGACGGTGTACCATCAACGAATTTCGCAATAGAATACTGCGCATCAACCTCTGTTATCTTTAAAGTGCCTAGCTTAACCGTGGTTTTGGTATCGTAGAAGTCGACCATTTCGCCGACGATAATCCCATCGCTCGCCTTTAAGGACAAGAACGCCTGATTTCCCGCAACGCCCAGAACGTGTCCTGAAACGTGCGGTCCCGGAGGGACGAACTTCACCGTTGGGAGCTTTGCAATAAGGTTCGTCGCCGATGCATCGATCAGCTTCGGTACCTGATCGTTTATGAATTGCTGACTGCTTGCTTGTAGCGAACGCGCCAACTCGTCGCCGGAGATGGCCTGCTGTTGATCGTCCAGTGATTGGATGATCTGACCCGATCTGTCGTCAATCAGCGACAGGTGATCGACGAGATTGATCTGGGTGGCGTAGTTTTTTTGATTGCTCAGTAGGGTGACGCCCTGCTGGAATTCATTGACCGCACTGAGCTGGTCGATCCCGACCATGACCATGTACGAGACGCCGAGCATTCGGCCGAGCGGAGCCCCGGTCAAGGGAACAGCCTCGCCTTCGGGAGCGAGCTCATGTGCGTTCAGCGCCGATTCCACATGTACGCGGTCGATGACGCTGAATTTGCCGCTTTGAACCAGCTTGGCGTCCAGATCGTCGACGAATTGCTGAAGATAGCTTTGGCCGACTGAGGACCGCTCAAAATACACGGCGATCGTAGGGTTGGGAGCCGCGTCTTGCGCGGGGCACGCTTGGGGACAAGCAGCGAACAACACTGTGAAAAGGAACGCCCTAAACCGCAATTTTCTCCCCTCCGGTCATGCCGGCCCGCATATCGGACCCCCTCAACGCAGTATCGTGGTTTTTGCTGGCAAAAATGAAGAAAGCCTGCGTTAGTGAGTGACTAGTATCCATGTTTGAGCGACTCTGGCGGGAGCGTGTAGGTCTCGCCATTGCCGTCCTTCGGGTAGCTACGAATCGCGGAAAGTGCCGTCCTGTCCAGGTTCTCGCTCATCGCGTGTCGGCCCGTGCTGACTTGTGAGTGTGCGGTTAGTGTGATGGTCGGCTGCCGGGTTGAGGGGGCCAAGCCTGCGTGCATGGCGATAACTGGCACGTCTTCCAACGCAACGCCTAACTTCATATACGAAGTCCAGAAGTGACCCAGCGGTTTCTGCACACCTCAGGCTCTTGAACGATATAGATTACTCGTGCCGGACTTGACGGTGCGATAATGTTCACGGCCTCCGGCGCATACGTCGCTAGCGTAACCCGTCGTTGTTGTTAAACTGTGGGCGCAAATCGGGGGCGGCGTGCGCCCAGACATCGCCGAATTCCGTTGCTAGTTTAGCTTGCTGTTCGGCCAACAGCTCCCAGTTGTAAGACGTGCCCGGGTTCTCAACGACCTCCACCCAAGGCACTTGCTTGCCTCGACACGTCCTTCGCGCACAACCGCTTTCCAATGGAAGTCCGGTACTATCTCCCATCCGCACCACGGCGACCCTTGCTTTCCCGCCGCGAAAATCATCGACACCATGTCCGACGTACAGGTCCGTTTCGACATAAATGATGTCACCGGGTTTCGGAATGTCCATGGTTTTCTCCAAGCACCTTGGACCAAGACGGGCGGGCCTCCCGTGGGTTACGGCTTGAGCGATCCGCAGGCCAGCACGCGCGTACTGTCGCCGCTGCGCACCTCGACGCTGAACGGCTTCGCGGTGATGCTGCCCAGTGTAGCGTGCAGCGTCGTGGTCGAGCGCGAGTTTCGGACGGGCGTGAGCGAGTAGCGCTTGCCCACCGTGGGTGCGGCGCAGGTTCCGGGCCGGATTGCGGCCGGGTACGCGGCTTCCGGAATCGACATCATGTCGGGGAAGGAGAGCGCTACGACGACCGAGTCCGCCGCGGCGCCGGCGGTGAACGTCGCCGTTCCGTTCCATTGCTTCCCCGCCCCCGCTTGCGAAGCGAGGCCCACGGACACGTCGGGCGGTCCCGAGGCCGTCGCAGCGGCCGATGCCGCCAGCCCGAACGCCAGCATGCCCAGTACAAACATCGATGGAGCTGAAGTGCCCATGGTTGACGCCATTCAGCCCCACCGTGGCAAGTCTTGTGTCTTCGACGCGCCATAATGATATATTAAGCTAAGCCGGGATTCCCCATATGACCCTCCTATTCGAGTCGCCAATCGGATGACTTCGGTGGTTTCCGGGTGCCTCGGCGACCGGCTTGGTTCGCTCGGCACGAACCGGACCAGCTTTCGGGCCTCTGGCCGCCCCAAAACCCTGCTGCATACTCATAAGGACACAACTCTCCCGTCGTTTTACCGGCGCGCACATTCGCCGGGGTGCTCATGTTGCCGCTGCTATCGGCGGCGATCGCAAAGCGGCAATTCTCTGCATGATCTCAGCGAACAACTGCCGTGGGATTGCGACCTCCGCCATCCGGAACGCGACGTAGCGACCATGGCTGACGACCTTCGCGCCGATCTTATCAACTTCTCGCGAAGACTCGTGAGCGACCACTCGGCAATCGCTTCGGGAATCGCGAGCGTACGCAGGAAGTTCCCAAGATTGTAGGCTAGCGCGTGAAGCTGGAGGCGAACCGCGTTGGAGTTGAACGAGCGACACGACAGCCGCGTCCACTTGATAGCGCGCTTGCCTTCTTTTTATCCATTGCTCTGCGGTACCACGCTGGTTGTAGAAGGCTACGACGTTCCTGGATCGGCGTGCCGTGTTGGTGAGAATGAAGCCGACACGCGGAAAGAGTTCTCGTGGCGTCAGCGCTCGGTCGAGCCGCCGCTAGCGAACGCGCGGTAAACGCTGAGGATCGTCTGCTGGGCTTTCTCGACGTCACCTGCGGGCGGCGAGCCCAAGGATGCAACCTCTTCCCTGACCAGCATCGCCGCGCGGTTCCCCATGTTCGCCAGGATGCGGTTCATGAGCTCATCGCTGGCGGTCGTCAGCGCCACAATCAGCGTTGCTGCGTCGACATCCCGGAGCACGGACTGAATCTCGAGATCGTCGAGCTTGCGCAGGTCTTCAAACACGAACGAATTCATTTTCGCTAAGCTCATTTTCTCGTCTTCATCTGGGAATACCGGCTTAATGCCTATTCTTATTCTCGATGAACCTCATCGACTACGTACCCTGCTACGGTTCCGAAGCCGGAACCGGCACGTCGATGGCGTTCGTCTCCTGGTCTTAGGGCTGAATTTCTAAGCCGCCCTGGGCCTCTCCGGTTCGCGCGTCGATGGTGAACTCGACGGCTTCGCCGTCGATGTCCGTCGCGATGCCGTGCACGATTCCGTCGGCATACGAAAGACCGCTAATGTAATCGAGCGAGACCTGCCGCGATCGCCACAGGACGCGCTGGCCGTCGAATGCCGTGACCTCGAAACGGCCGCCGAGGAACATCCGGCCACCGTGGACGTCGAAGGCGACGCAGGTAATCGCATCATCGCCGAGATCGATCGGCTCGTCGGGACCGCTTACGTCGAATGCGTAGACGAAGTCCGCGCGAACGCCCACGACATGAGGATTCGGCGTCGTGAAGACACATGGTTCCGAACCGTTGCGCGGCTGGGGAAAGCAGCACGACCAGGCCGCACCGCCATCTGGGGCGACGGAGACGCAAACCGTGTTGTCCTGCCCTATCCCGGCCGCGACGGCGATACTCCGCTGTACGGGCGTGACGGCCTCGGTGGTAATCCGAGCGTCGTAGGCACGCGCAAAGCCACCAGCGAGCTCACCTTCGTCGATGCGGACGTTCACGCTTGCCGGCTTTGCGCGAGAACACGATCCGCGAATTCACGGTGAGGGCTCGCAAGGCTTCTCACAGGAGCGGCTAACTCGGACTGTTCTCGAGAAACTCCGCTGGGTTCGTCACTCTGGCCGTGTGTCATCAGTACGAATCACCTCATAATTATAACAAAATCGCCACGACCCCACAGCGATTTCGCAAATTCATCTGGTGAATGCGGGCTAAGATCATTTTTCGCGTCTTCATCCGGGGAATCCGAGCTAAGATGTATTTTCCCGGCACCGGGATCACCTCGCAGCTCTACGTCCACCTCCTCGCGGATCAGAAGCGCGAGAAAGCCGCCGTCCTCGACGCCTATCTCGATCGCGCCGTCCGCCCAGCACAGGACGCTAAGAGCGCGTCATAGTGTCCCGTTCGTGCCCCACGGGCACCTGCACACCGCTGAAAACGTCGATTTGACGGGCCTGTTAGAGCAAGTGGCGGGAGCGTGTAGGAATCGAACCTACCAGCCCCCTTGCGAAGGCCTCCACAGTTTTGAAGACTGCGCGAGCCACCAGACCCGTACGCTCCCATGCCGCCGTGTGCGGGGCGATTCACCCTAAGGTGGCGACGGACCCCGTACTCTCATGCGGCGGTTGGGGCGTCGCTGTCTGGCATGATGTTCGCAGTCCCTCGACTAGGCTCGGGATGACAAGGCAGCCGTTGCTGCTTTAGTCTGGGACGGGGCGGCGCGAGCGCTGGACTGCCGGCCGCTTCCAGGTGTCGTAGCGAATCGCATTGATGTCGACGGCGATGTCGTGGCCGGCGGCCGGTCCGCGCGGGAAGCCGTCCGCGCCCGGAAATCCCTTCGGGCAATACACTTCGAACACGTTGCCCGACGGATCGCGAAAGAACATCAGCGCTTCGATGCCGTAGCGCGTCCAATAGTTCGACGTCGGGATCCCGCATTGCGTCAGCCACGCTTTCAGTTGCGCAAGCTCGGCCGGCCCGGTGGAGAATCCAATGTGCGGATATTCCGTGCTCGGCTCCATGAACGTCGTGCCTTTGGCACCGAAGCCGATGAGCGTACCGCCGAGGCGCACTTCGGCGAAGATCGGCGTCTTGACGCGCACTTCGCCGCCGAGCACGTCGACGAAGAAACACATCGCCTCGTCGAGGTCGCGGCACGGCACGCTCACGTGGTCGAACCGTCCGAGCGGAACCGGTCCGAGCTGGGCGTCGCCGGATGCGCGCTGGTCAGTCGCCTGGTTCATGGTTGCTCCTCCGCTGCGTGCGCAGCTACTTCAGGGGCGAGAACGACGTCGGGGTGAGAATCCGCGTTTCCTGACTGATCAGCAGTTGTTTGGGCTGTTCGGCCACGAACTTCTGCCACCCCGGATCCTGCGCCATCTTGGCGCGCGCCGCTTCGCGATGCGCGAGGCTGTCGTACGCCCACAAGTGCACGATCTGGTTCAGCGTGCCGATCTCGGTGGTGAAAAAGCCGATGCACTTGCCGAGATACTTCTGCTGAATCGGAAACGCGTGTTTTTCGTAGTAGTCGAGCCACTCTTTGGCGCAGCCGACGTGGGCGGTGTAGCAGCGTTCTTCAACGATCATGGCGGAGCTATTGAAGCCTCAGCGTCCGCCTCCCGCTTCGAGGATCGTGCCGGTGACGTACGAGGCGGCGGGCGAGTTGAGCCACATGACGGCCTCGGCGATCTCGTGCGGCGTCGCGGCGCGGCCGATCGGCACGGTGGCGCCGGTCCGTTTCGCGCGGTGCGGGTCGCCGGCCGCGAGGTGCATCTCGGTATCGACGATACCCGCGGCGACCGCGTTCACGCGCACGCCTTCGGCGGCGACCTCGCGGGCCAAGCCCACGGTGAACGTGTTGATCGCGCCCTTCGAAGCAGCGTAGTGCACCCACTCGCCGCCGCCGCCCAGCTTTGCCGCGAGCGACGACATGTTCACGATCGAGCCGCCGTCGCCGCCCCAGACCGTCGAGAGGCGGCGGACCGCCTCGCGGGCGCACAGCATCGCGCCGGTCACGTTGACGGCGAGCACCCGCTCGAGCACCGCCCCCTTGAGGTCGGCCAGGCGCGAGAACCCGCCGGTGATCCCGGCGTTGTTCACCAGCGCCTTGAGCGGTCCGAAGGTGTCGACCGCCTCGAACATCCGCACGACGTCGGCCTCGAGCGCAACGTCGCCCTTGAGCGCCAGGGCTCGCACGCCGCTGGCGCGCACCGCCTCGACGATCGCCGAGGCCGCGCGCTCGTCCTCGCGATAGTTCACGGCCACGTCGAACCCGTGCTTGGCGGCCAGCAGGGCAACCGCCGCTCCGATCCCGCGGCTCCCTCCGGTAACGAGCAATACTCCGTTCATTCGCCGAGCATTTCAAGCGGCGCGGGGTTGTTCATCCTCCGGCGTCCTTGCGAGCCGCTTCACTTTGTGGTACAAAGCGAGCCATGGAAGTATCCCGCGCCATTGCCGACCTCGAAGAGGTCCGCACGCGCCTGGCGGCCGTGCAACGCTTCCGCGGGCTCTCCGGCGGCGCGGCCTTTGCGAGCGGCTTCGCGGCGATCGCCAGCGGTCTGATCCAAGCCGCCAGCGTGCCGCGTCCGATGAGCGCAGCCGACGACACCCGCTACGTCACGATTTGGATCGCGTGTCTCGCTTGCTCGCTGGCGGTGAATTACGGCGCGATCGTGCTGTGGCTCGTGCGGCACTGGTCGGTGCGCTCGCGCGTCGAGTTGAAGACGGTCGGGATGACGATCCTGCCCTCGATCGTGGCGGGCGGACTGTTCACCGCGGCGTTCGTCGCGCGCGGCGAGCTCGGGCTGTTACCCGGGATGTGGTGTTTGTGCTACGCGCTCGGCCTCATCGCGTCGCGCGCGATGGCCCCGCCGGGAATCGGCCGGGTCGCCGCCTTCTTTGCCGCCGGCGGAGCCGCGCTCTTGTTCGCACCCGGCAGCAACGCGCTCGCCTGGTGGGCCATGCCGATCACGTTCGGGCTCGGACAAATCGTCATCGGCGTGCTCGTGTCGCGCGACGCGGTGGAGGCGGCGCGATGAACGGCGGCGACGCGCCGTTCGCCTACGCACGGCTCGAGCGGATCTTTCACGAACGCGGACGGCTCGCCGTGTGCACGTGCCTCGTCGCCAACCCGCACGGCATGCGCTTCACCGAATTGCAGGACGCGTGCGCCCTGACGGACGGGAATCTCAATCGCCACCTGCACGCGCTGGCCGAAGTCGGTGTGGTCGAGATGGAACGCGTCACCGGACGCGGGCGCCCCGCAACGACCGTGCGCATCACCGCCGACGGACGGCGCCGGTTCCTCGCATACATCGACGAATTGGAGTCGGTGGTGCGTGACGTGCACCAACGCTCGGGTGACGGTTCGCCGGTGCGCGACGGATGGGCGGCGCAATCGTGATCGAACGCGTCCAGACCCTCCCCGCCGGCGCGCCCGCAACGGCGACGGCGCCGCGGCACGTGGCGATCATCATGGACGGCAACCGACGTTGGGCCGCCGCCAACAACCTGCCGCAGATCGAAGGGCATCGGCGCGGCATGCTCACCTTGCGGCGCATCGTCATCGCGGCCGCGCGAGCCGGCATCGACGTGCTCACCGCGTACGCGTTCTCGGAAGAAAATTGGGGCCGCAGCGCCGCCGAGGTCGGCACGCTGATGGAGCTCGGCGCGTCGTTCGCCCGCCGCGAAGCCGACGCGTTCGCGCGGGAAGGCGTGCGCGTGCGCGTGATCGGACGGCGCGATCGCTTGCCGATCGCGTTACGCGAAGCGCTCACCATGCTCGAAACGCGCACCGCTGGCGGCGGCACGATGACCCTCAATCTGGCGGTCGATTACGGCGCGCGCACGGAGCTGGCGTCGGCCGTGCGAATGCTTGCCGAAGAGGTCGCAGCCGGCCGGCTCGAGCCCGACGTCATCGACGAAGAGGCGATTGCCGGCCGCCTCTCGACCGCCGGCATGCCCGATCCGGATCTGCTGATCCGCACCGGCGGCGACTTGCGCCTGTCAAATTTCCTTCTCTATCAGTGCGCGTATACGGAACTGTGGTCCACTGAGGTTCCGTGGCCGCAATTCGACGCGCGCGCCTTCGCTGGCGCCCTGGCGGCATACGCGCAACGGCAGCGCCGCTTCGGCAAGTAGCGGTACGCCCTTCCGGCGCAAGCCGAAAAATGCTACAATAGGTCGTTGTGAACACCCGCCAGGACATCCGGAATCTCGCGATCATCGCCCACGTCGACCACGGCAAGACGACTTTGGTCGATGCGATGTTTCGCCAAAGCGGGCTCTATCGCGAGGGCCAGCACGTCGAAACGCGGGCCATGGACTCGAATCCGCTCGAGAAAGAACGCGGGATCACGATCCTGGCCAAGAACACCGCGATCGAGCACAACGGGGTCAAATTCAACATCGTCGACACGCCGGGCCATGCCGACTTCGGGGGTGAGGTCGAGCGGGTGCTGCAGATGGTGCAGGGCGTGCTGCTGCTGGTCGATGCCGCCGAGGGCGTGATGCCGCAGACCCGGTTCGTGCTGCGCAAGGCGCTCGAACTCGACCTGCGCGCGATCGTGGTCATCAACAAGATCGACCGCAAAGACGCGCGTGCGGGCGAAGTGATGAACGAGATCTTCGACCTCTTCATCGAACTCGGGGCCAACGACGAACAGGCCGATTTTCCGGTGATCTACACCAACGGCCGGGCGGGCATCGCCAAATACAAGCTCGAGGACGAGAGCGACAGCCTCGAACCGCTCTTCGAAATGATCGCGAAACACATCCCGGAAGCGCCGGCCGAAGAAGGCCCCTTCCAGATGCTCATCAGCGCGATCGATCACAATAAGTATGTCGGGCGCATCGGCATCGGCCGCGTGTTCCGCGGCTCGCTCAAGGTCAATGCGCCGATCGCCAAGGTCGGGCACGACGGGAAGGTCGAGAACGGCCTCCGCCTCACCAAGCTCCTGACGTTCCGCGGACTCGAACGCATCGAGGTCGAGGAAGCCACGGCCGGCGATATCGTCTGCGTCTCGGGCATCGAGGGCCTCAACATCGGCGACACGATCGCCGATGCGGGAAGCCCCGAGGGCATCACCGCCGTTGCGGTCGACGAACCGACGGTCGCGATGTTCTTCATGGTCAACAACTCGCCGTTCGTCGGACGCGAAGGCAAACTGCTGACGTCGCGTCAGATTCGCGACCGGCTGATGCGCGAACTCGAATCGAACGTCGCGCTTCGCGTTGCGGATACCGACAGCGCCGACACGTTCGAAGTGTGCGGCCGCGGCGAGCTCCATCTATCGATCCTGATCGAAACCATGCGCCGCGAAGGTTTCGAGATCGCGGTCAGTAAGCCGCAGGTCATCATCACCGAACGCAACGGCGAAAAGATGGAACCGGTCGAGTACGTGGTCATCGACGTGCAGGAAGAGTATTCGGGACCGGTCATCGAGGCGCTCGGCAAGCGGCGCGCGATCATGTCCAACATGGTCACGGTCGGCGAGACGCGGCGGCTCGAGTACACGATGCCGACGCGCGCGATCTTCGGCCTGCGCGGCGAGCTGCTGACGCTCTCGCGCGGCACCGCGGTGATGTCGCACACCTACTACGACCACCAGCCGCTGGCAGGCGAGATTCCGGGTCGCGGCAACGGCGCGCTGTGCGCGAGCGAAACCGGTACGGTCACGGCCTACGCGCTGGCCGGCCTCGAGCAGCGCGGGCGCTTCTTCATCGAACCCGGAGTCGACGTCTACGAAGGCATGGTCGTGGGCCGCGCCAACGACGACAAAGACGTCGCGATCAATGTCGTCCGCGCCAAGAAGCTCACCAACATGCGCGCCGCCGGCACCGATGAGAACGTGCGTCTCGCTCCGGCCGACGAGCTCTCGCTCGAGCGCGCGATCGAGTTCATCGAAGACGACGAACTGGTCGAGGTGACGCCCAAAGCGCTGCGCATCCGCAAGCGGCTGCTGTCGGAAACCGACCGTCTGCGCGCGCGCAAACGCGAAAAGGTCCTCGCATAGTAGTCGGGACGCGGTCGTGCCCGTAGCGGCACGCCGTCTCTTGCTCGTGGGCGCGGTGCTCGTCGTCGTGCTCGTCATCATCGGATTTCTCGTCGCGCGCGCGCTCTTTCCGGCCGCGCCGACGACGCAGCTGCCGGTCAGCGGCCGTCTCGAAGGCTACCAGAGCGATCTCGGCGCGATGGTCGGCGGGCGCGTCGTGCGGGTCGCGGTCCGCGAAGGTGCCGTCGTCCGGGCCGGCCAGGTCCTGGTACAGTTGGACGACGCCCAAGCTCGCGCGCAGGCCGCGGCGTCCGCGGCTGCCGCGACGGCGGCGGAGGACCGCGTGCGCCAAGCTCAAGCGACACTCGCGGTGTTGGGCGGCCAGATCGACGAAACCGCGCTCGGCGGCCGGCAGGCCACCGCGGATACGAACGGCCGGGTAGCGCAGGCGCGCGCGAACGCCACGGCTGCCGCGGCGCAGGCGGCGCAGGCGACCGCCGTGCTCCAACAGGCGCAAGCGGCGCTCGAGCTCGCCGCCGCCGACCGGACGCGTTACGACGCATTGAGCCGCACCGGGGACGTGTCGGTGCAGCGCGCCCAGCAAGCCGACGCGGCTTACCGCACCGCGGCGGATGCGGTCCAAGCCCAGCGCGATGCGCTCGCCGCCGCGCGGCGGAACGGTCTCGCCGCAGCCGGCGCACTCGCCATCGCCCGGAGCACGTCGTACAACGCACCGATCCACGCCGCGCAAGTCGACACGCTCGTGCGGCAGCAGCGCGAGGCCGAAGCGCAGATCGCGGCCGCGAACGCCGACGCTCGCCAGGCCCGCGCGATGGAACGCGCG
Source organism: Candidatus Lustribacter sp. (assembly GCA_049512335.1). Taxonomy (GTDB): domain Bacteria; phylum Vulcanimicrobiota; class Vulcanimicrobiia; order Vulcanimicrobiales; family Vulcanimicrobiaceae; genus Lustribacter. The sequence continues at coordinate 40,943 of JBEKXE010000004.1, read as the reverse complement.
GCCCAAGTGGCCTTGAGCGACCTCACCGTGCGTGCGGCAAGCGACGGCACCGTCGTCGCGCGAGCCGTCGAGCCCGGCGTCGTCGTCGCCCCGGGACGAACGCTGCTCTCGGTCGTCGACCTCGATCATGTCTACCTGCGTGGATACGTTCCCGAAGGCGACATCGGCCGCGTCCGCGTGGGTCAAACAGCGCGCGTTTTTCTCGACTCCGATCCAACCCGCGCGCTCGATGCTCGCGTCGGGGAAATCGACGCGCAGGCATCGTTCACGCCGGAGAACGTCTACTTCAAGCAAGACCGCGTGCAACAGGTCTTCGGCGTGCGGCTCGACCTGAAAGCTGCGCGCGGCTTCGCGAAGCCGGGAATGCCGGCCGACGCCCTCATCGACATCGGTAAATCGTGAGCGAGGCGCCGTCGATCGACGTGCGCGTTCGCGGCCTCACGAAGCGCTACGGCGATGTCGCGGCGGTGAGCGGCATCGACTTTGACGTACAGCACGGCGAGATCTTCGGCCTCATCGGTCCCGACGGCGCCGGTAAAACGACGACTTTCAACGTGCTCGCCGGCATTTTGGAGGCAACCGCCGGCGACGTCACCCTGCTCGGCGACCGGCCACGCGTCGCGCGCACGAACGTGGGCTATCTGACGCAGCAGTTCTCGCTCTTCGACGACCTGAGCATCGATGAAAACCTGCAGTACGTCGCGGGACTGCGCGACGTCCCGGCCGCCGCGTTTGCCGAACGCAGCCGCCGTTACCTCACCTTGATGGATCTCGCCGGCATCACCGATCGCCTCGCCGGCCAGCTCTCCGGCGGTATGAAACAGAAGCTCGCGCTGTGCTGCGCGCTGATCAGCGAGCCGCGCATCCTCTTACTCGACGAACCGACGGTCGGCGTCGACCCGCTCTCGCGGCGTGAGTTTTGGAGCGTGCTCGCACGGCTGGCGTCGAACGACGTCACGATCGTCGTGGCGACGCCCTATCTCGACGAAGCGGAGCGCTGCCATCGCGTGGCCTTGCTCTATGACGGCACCATTCGCGATCTCGGCACGCCGGTTGAGCTCGAAGGCCGGTTGAACTGCTGTCGCCTCGAGGTTCGAACGCCGGATACCGCGGCAACCGAAGAGACGCTGAATGACGTCCGGCACGGCATCATCGACGTACAATCGTACGGCGACCGCGTCGATGCGCTGGTACACGACGCCGCGGACGGCGAACGCGTGGTTCGGGCCGCATTGGCAACCGGGAACGTGAGCGTTACGTCGATCGACGCCGCCGGCCCGACGCTCGAGAACGTCTTCGTGGCGCGGTTGCGCGAACTCGAATCCGACGTGCCCTATACGCCATTTCCCGCCGCGGCGCGGACACGCCCCGAAGGCGGGGAGCTCGCGATCGACGCTCACGGGTTGAGCAAGCACTTCGGAACCTTTCATGCCGTCGACGACGTGACCCTGAAGGTCGAGTACGGCGAAATCTACGGGCTGCTCGGGGCGAACGGTGCGGGCAAAACGACGATCATCAAGATGCTCTGCGGACTGCTCGAGCCGACGGGCGGCACGATCGCGCTTGCGGGCCGGACGAGCGACTTACGGGCGTCATCGTTACGCCGGCGCATCGGCTACATGAGTCAGAAGTTCACGCTCTACGACGATCTATCCATCATCGAAAACCTGCGCTTTTATGCCGGCATCTACGGTCTGCAATCGAGCGAACGCGACGCGCGCATCGCGTGGGTGATCGAGAGCTCGGGACTCCGCGGGCGCGAGAATCTCCGGACCGCACGCCTTCCCGGCGGGTGGAAGCAGCGCGTCGCATTCGGCGCGGCGATCATGCACGACCCGGAGATTCTCTTCCTCGACGAGCCCACATCCGGCGTCGATCCTCTGGCCCGCCGGCAATTTTGGCGTCTGATCGACGAGCGAGCGCGAGCCGGAACGGCGATCCTCATCACGACACACTATCTCGAAGAAGCGGAACACTGCAACCGGCTCTGCTTCATGGCCACGGGCCGCATGGTGGCCGAAGGTTCGCCGACCGCGATCAAAGCTGCACAGCCGGGCCGGCTCTTCGAACTAACGACCGATGCGTCCGAGCTCGCCGCGGTGGTGCTCGAGAAGCTCTTTTCCGCGTGGCGCGTCGCCCTCTTCGGGACGCGGCTGCATCTCATCGCCCTCGACGACGGCGACCTCGAACGCGCGCAGGACGCCTTGCGCGCTGCCGGTGTGAACGTCACGCATTCCCGTTCGTTGCCGTTTTCGCTCGAGGACGCGTTCATCGGAACGATCGAGCGTCAGCCCGCAGCATGAATTTCCGGCGAATCTGGGTGCAGTGCGTCAAGGAGCTGGTCACCTTTCGGCGCGATCGTCTGACGCTCGCGCTTGCGTTTGCGCTGCCGGTCGGCATGCTGCTGATCTTCGGCCTGGCGATCCGGCTGCAGATCAAGAACATCCCGGTCGGCGTTCAGGACTTCGACCGCTCGCCGTTCAGTCGGGACTTCGTCTCGCGCATCGATGCGAGCCAGGAGCTCATCGCGATTTCCGAGCCGCTCGACCGCTCACCGACCGCACTCCTCGATGCGGGCAACGTCAGCGCGACGATCGTGATCCCGCCGGGAACGCAACGCGCGCTCGCGGCGGGACGCCCGGCGCCGATCCAAAGCCTCGTCGACGCGACCGACGTCGTCAACGCCGAGACGATCAAGCAAATTCTCACCGCGACGACCGGCTTCGTCGGCGCGACGTATGCCGCACCGTCCGCTCCACCGGCCGTCGCGCTGCACGAACGAATTTGGTTCAACCCGGGCGGTAACGAAGCGCTCTTCATCGTGCCGGGCGTATACGCCGTGATCCTCGCGGTTTTTCCGACCCTGCTCGCCGCGATTGCCATGGTACGCGACAAGGAGCGCGGGACGATCGTCCAGGCCTACGCCTCGCGCTTGCGCGCCGCCGAGTTCATCGCGGGCAAGTGGCTCGCGCTCGAGTGTATCGGGCTGGCGGAAGCGTTCGCGATCATGGCGATCGGTTTGGCCGTGTGGGGGGTGCATTTCGCCGGTGACCCGGTACCGTTCTTGATCGGAACGCCGCTGATGGTGGGCTGCCAAGTGCTCCTTGGGCTATTCATCGGCGCCCGGACGAACACCGTGACCTCGGCGATCCAAGCCTCCGGCAGCGTCAACTCGCTGGTATCGGTGCTCTTGAGCGGATTTCTGTATCCGGTTTCGAGCATGCCGCTGCTCTTCCAGTGGATCTCCTACGTCGTTCCGGCGCGCCACTACATCGACATCAGCCGCGATGCGTTCGTACGCGGTTCCGGCTGGCCGGGCGTGTGGACCGGACTGCTGGCTCTCGCTCTGATCGCATCGGTTCTGGCCGTCGCCGCCTGGCTTCCGCTGCGGCGCATGCAGTTGGCGGATTGACGGTCGTGGGCGAGTTTTCGGTGCGCCGCCTCCTCGTGCTCCTGCGCAAAGAGTTCGTCCAAATCTTGGGCAATCGTCAGGTGCTCTACATCCTGCTCTTTCCGCCGATCGTTCAGGTGGCGTTGTTGGGTTACGCGATGAACCCGCTCGTCAAGCACGTCACGCTTGCGGTCTCCGACGAGTCGCGGACGCCGGCCAGCCGCGAACTGCTCGACGCCTTCACGGCGAACGGCGTCTTCGTGCCGTTGCGCAGCGGGGACGATTCGACGGCGAGCGTGTATCGGGCGGTGCAGAGCGGCACCGTCGACGCTGGTCTGGTGATTCCGGTCGATTTCGCTCGGGAAATCTCCCGCGGCCAACCGGGTGACGTGCAGCTGGTCTTCGACGGCGTGAATAGCTTCGTAGCGAACCTCGGCGCCGGGTACGCGAATTTGATCGTGTCGGACTATAACGCGCGGAACGCGCCGGCGGCCCCGCTCTCACCGCAAATCACGTTCGCCTACAATTCCGGCCTGCTTACGGCATGGTTCTTCGTTCCCGGTTTGCTCGGGGCGATCTTGATGGTTACCGGCATCTTGGCCTCGAGTTCGGAAAGCGTGCGCGAGAAGGACGAAGGCACGCTCGAACAGTTGCTCATGACGCCGGCATCTTCGCTCGAGGTGCTGCTGGCGAAAATCGGGCCGCTTTTCGTCCTCTTCACGTGCGCTCTCTGGGCAGCGCTCGCCGTTTCGCGTCTGCTCTTCGGGTTGCCGTTCCGGGGCGACTTTGCGCTCTTCATGGGCATCTCGTCGATCTACATCGTCGCGGCGATCTCGATCGGCATCCTCATCTCCACCTTCGCGGCCACTCAGCAGCAGGCGGTGCTCATCTCGGTGTTCACGGCACTGCCGTTGATGATGTTGTCCGGTGCCTTCGCTCCGATCCAGAGCATGACGCCATTCTGGCAAACGTTGTCGTTGATCAATCCGCTACGGCACTACATCACGATCCTGCGCGACATCCTCCTACGCGGTACCGGGCTCGAGGTGATATGGCCCAACGTGCTGGCGCTCCTGGCCTTCGCGGCCATTGCGATCTGGATCAGTGCGACCCGCTACCGCTCGCAGCTGCGCTAGAGTGATTCCGGCCGAAGGAAGGCCGTATTCACGGGTCCTTCACAGTTCCGGCTTAGGCTCGCCCCATGGCGCTTCCCCGTCGCGTCGTCATGGTATCGTTCGAAGGGCCGGACCGCTACGCCACGGTCGGCGGCCTCTCGACGCGTGTGACCCAACTCGCGCGCGCCTTCGGCGCTGCGGGTAGCCACGTCGACCTGATCTTCGCGGGCGACCCGGCAGCCGCTGCGGTCGAGGAGTACGCCCCAAACGTCATGCTGCGCCGCTGGTCGCAGTGGATTTCCGCCAGCCATCCGCGCAACGCCTACGACGGCGAAATGGACAAGGTCGCCGACTGGGAGTCGAGCGTGCCGGCGTTCGTCGTCGACTCGATCCTCGTGCCCGCCGCCGCAACGCACGAGCGAACGCTGGTAATCGCGGAGGAATGGCAGACGGCGAACGTCGCGATCGGCATCGACGCGCTCGCCCGGCTGCGCGGCCTGAGGAACGTGCTCACGCTGATCTGGAACGCCAACAGCACCCACGGCTGGAAAGACATCAACTGGGCGGCGCTGCGAGCGGCGGCGGCGATTACGGTGCCGAGCAAGTACATGCGCGGAGAGTTACGGCGAATCGGCGTTTCCGCTTTGGTCGTCCCGAACGGCATCGACACCGCGCTCCACGAAGGCGCGGACTCCGGGGTACTGGCGAAAGTGAAGCGCGCGCTCGGAAAACGCCCGACGCTGGTGAAAGTCGGCCGCTTCGAAGCCGACAAGAATTGGATCCAGGCGGTCGACGCGCTCGCCGAGTTGCACGCGGGCGGAATCGACGCCCGGTTGATCGCACGCGGCCGGTACAACGCCTATGCCGAGCACGTGTTCCAGTACGCGGGTAGCCGCGGACTCGGCGTCGAGCGTCTGGACTATGCCGGCATCGACGGCGACAAAGTGATCGAAGGCATCGCGCTCTCCGATCGTCCGATCCTGCACCTGCGTTCGTTCCTCGATGAAGCAATGCTCGCTGCGCTCTACGCCGCGGCCGATGCGGTGCTAGCGAACAGCGGGCGCGAACCGTTCGGTTTGGTCGGCCTCGAAGTCATCGCTGCCGGCGGCATCGCCGTTTGCGGTTCGACGGGCGAAGAGTACGCCGACCCGTTCGTCAACGCGATCGTCTGCGACACGTCGGACGGGCGCGAACTCGCCTCGTACCTGCGCGCGTTGCTGGCGAATCCGGCGCTCGCGGACGGCATCCGGCGCGTGGGTGCCGAGACGGCCGAGCGCTATTCCTGGGGACATTCCCTCACCGCCCTGGACTTGAAGATCGACTACATCGACGCGATCACCGTCTAGAGCGGTACACCGCCCGGTTTGCTGACCGGAAAGAAACGCTGGTGCGCGGCGTCGTACTGCACGATGATCACGTTGTTCTCTCCGAGCCCGTGCTGGTTGCCGCTGCGGAAGTCGTAGAGTCCACCGAGGCCGGGAAAATCGTGTAGGCCTTCGATGAAGTCGTGAACCTGGTCGGCGGTCGCGTTCGTTCCGAGCTTACGAAACGCGTCGACGAGGATGCTGGCCGGATCCCAGCCCAGCTCGTCGTTGGGCGACGGAATGCGGTTCGCCGCTTTGAACGCATCGCGGTATTCGCTCACCACCATCTTGAGCGGGCCCGAGCGCGCCGTCCGGTCGTCCCATGACGGCGGGGCGTTGAAGGCAATGCGCGGCATCGAGGTACCGAACGGCGCGAGCGTCTTGAGATCCATGTTGGCGCTCGACGTCACGATCGGAACGTCGAGGCCGCCGTCGATGATGCCGCGCATCACGGTCTGGAACGGCGTGCCGGTCGCCGAGATGTAGAGGTACTGCGGGTTGGCCGCTTTGATGCGCGCGACTTGCGCCGCCACGCTGATCGTCGACGGATCGAAGTGCTCGTAGGCGACCACGTCCATCCCGGCGAGGTCCGGCTTGGCCAGCGTCACCGGCAGCAGCTTGTCGGAGCCCTGACCGGTCGCGTCGTTGGCGACCAGCAGCGCGAGGCGCTTGGCCCCGCTGTCGTGCGCGTACTTGAGCAGCACGTGTTCGGTGTGCGTGATGTCGGCGCCGGCCGAGAACAGATAGCCGGGCGGCGGCATGATGCCCGGCGTGAAACAGTAGACGACCGGCCCTTGCGTGGTGAACGGCAGCACCGCCCGGCACTCGGCTTGCGAATCCGGGCCCAGCACGACCGCGACGTGCTGGTCGGCGAGCTGGTGCAGCAGTTGCACCGCGACCAGCGGCTTCGACTCGTCATCGAAGAAATTGAAGTGCACCGGCTGGCCGTTGATGCCGCCAGTGCGGTTGGCCACGTCCTCGTAGAGCTGGACGACGGTGTGCAGCTGGTTGCCGAGATACGCACTCGACCCGGTCAGCGGGTCGATCACGTTGATGACGAACGGGTCCTGCCTCGCGGCGCCGGCCGGCGCGAGGCAGATCGTCACTATCCCCAAGACCGCGAGCAATGTACGCACGCGACGAGGGTACTATGCCAGCGAGGGAATCTCCGGCAGCGGCGCGACCGTATTGAACGTCAGTTCGTTACGGTCACGGTCGACGTCGACGCGCACGTGATCGCCGTCGCGGACCGCACCGGCCAGGATCTTGCGGCCCAGCGGGGTCTCCACTTCGCGCTGGATCGCTCGTTTGAGCGGCCGGGCGCCGTAGGCCGGTTCGTAGCCGACCCGCGCGAGATGCGTTTTCGCTTCATCGCTGATCTCGAGCGTGATGCGGCGGTCGGTGAGACGAGCGCGCACCCGATCGAGTTGGATCTCGACGATCTGCTTGAGCTCGGCCTCGGTGAGCGCGTGGAACACCACGATCTCGTCGATGCGGTTGATGAACTCCGGCCGAAACGACTGGCGTAGCTCGTCGAGCACGGTCGCGCGCATGACGGCGTAGTCCGTGCTATCCGCGTTGCCGCGATAGTCGAGGATCCGATGGCTGCCGATATTCGACGTCATGATCACGACCGTGTTCTTGAAGTCGACCGTGCGACCCTGACCGTCGGTCAAGCGACCGTCGTCGAGAATCTGCAAGAACACGTTGAACACGTCCGGATGCGCCTTCTCGATCTCGTCGAAAAGGATGACCGCGAACGGCCGGCGCCGCACCGCCTCGGTGAGCTGGCCGCCCTCGTCGTACCCGATGTATCCCGGAGGTGCGCCGAGCAGACGCGCGACGGTGTGCTTCTCTTGGTACTCGGACATGTCGATGCGAATCATCGCGCGTTCGTCGTCGAAGAGCGTCGTCGCCAGCGCACGCGCCAGCTCCGTCTTCCCGACGCCGGTGGGCCCGAGAAAGAGGAACGAGCCCAGCGGCTTGTTCGGATCGCCGAGACCGGAGCGCGCGCGCACGATCGCTTCCGCGACCAGCGTCACCGCTTCGTCTTGACCGATCACGCGCTTGTGCAGTTCCTGGTCGAGCGTGAGCAGCTTCTGCAGCTCGCCTTCGAGCAGCTTGGAGACCGGCACGCCGGTCCAACGGCTCACCACGTCGGCGATGTCGTTCTCGTCGACTTCTTCTTTGAGCAGGCGTGACCGCGTGGAACCCAGCGCGGCTTCTTTGTCTTTGAGTTGCCGTTCCAGGTCGGCCAAGCGCCCGTACTTGAGTTCGGAGGCCTTGGCATAGTCGGCGTTCTGCGAAACGCGCTCGATCTCGATTTTCGTCTTGTCGATCTGCTCGCGCAGCCCGCTCAACGATTCGACCGCATCCTTCTCCGTCTGCCAGCGCGCACGCAGTGCGTTTGTTTCCTCGTGCAGCTCCGCCAGCTCGGCATCGATCTTCTCGAGCCGGGCTTTGGAGGCGTCGTCGGTTTCCTTGCGCAGGGCTTCGCGCTCGATTTCGAGCTGCATCATCCGGCGCGATGCTTCGTCGAGCTCGGTCGGCATCGAGTCCATCTCGGTGCGCAGCTTCGCTCCCGCTTCATCGACCAAGTCGATGGCCTTGTCGGGCAAGAAGCGGTCGGTGATGTAGCGGTTCGAGAGCACGGCGGCCGCAACCAGCGCCGAATCCTTGATCCGCACGCCGTGATGCACTTCGTAGCGCTCGCGCAAACCGCGCAAGATCGAGATCGTGTCCTCGACCGAGGGCTGATCGACCAAGACGGGTTGGAAGCGGCGTTCGAGCGCGGCGTCCTTCTCGATGTATTTGCGGTACTCGTCGAGCGTGGTGGCGCCGATCATGTGCAGCTCGCCGCGCGCCAGCAGCGGCTTCAGCAAATTGCCGGCGTCCATCGAGCCTTCGGTCTTGCCGGCGCCCACGACGTTGTGCAGCTCGTCGACGAACAGCAGCACGGTGCCGTTGGAGCTCTGCACTTCCTTGAGCACGGCTTTGAGGCGCTCTTCGAATTCGCCACGATATTTGGCGCCCGCGATCAGCGCGCCCATGTCGAGCGAGATGATCTTCTTGTCCTTGAGGCCTTCGGGGACGTCGCCGCGCACGATGCGCTGCGCGAGCCCTTCCACGATCGCCGTTTTGCCGACGCCGGGTTCACCGATCAGGACCGGATTGTTCTTGGTGCGCCGCGAGAGCACTTGGATGACGCGGCGGATCTCCTCGTCGCGGCCGATGACCGGGTCGAGTTTGCCCTGTTGCGCCGAGCGCGTGAGGTCGATGCCGTAGCGCTCGAGCGTCTGGTAGGTGCCTTCGGGGTTCTGCGTGGTCACGCGCTGGTTGCCGCGCACCTCACGCAAAGCCGTGAGCAGCTTCTCGCGCGTCAGCCCGGCATCGCGGAACAAGCGTCCCACCCCGCCGTTGTCGCCCGCCATCGCGAGCAGCAAGTGCTCGACCGAGACGAAATCGTCGTTGAGGGCCTTGGCCTCGTTATCAGCCGATGCAAGCAGGCGGGTCAGGGCCGGGGACACCGTCACTTGCCCCTGGTCGGCGTTCGCGCCGCTATGGCGGGGCAGCGCGGCGATCGCCGCGTCGACCTTGTTCCCGATGGTGGTCGGGTCGAGGCCGGCCTTCTGGAGGATCGGCGCAGCGATGCCCTCGGGCTGGTCCAGGATTGCCGCCAGGACGTGCTCGGGGGTGGTTTGGGTGTTGCGCTCGGTCAGGGCTCGGGTATAAGCAGTGTTCAGGGCTTCCTGAACACGCTGGGTCATACGCTCAACGTTCATACTATCACTCTACAACCGAGAGTGCTAATGACTCGGTTGCACTGTCCGTTTTCCCAGTCCGAAGGGCCGCCACGCGGGGGGTCAGGGGCAGGCGTTTGCGGTCCAACTTGAGGAACTGGAAGAAAGGTTGCCCGACTTTGGGCGTGTGCGCGTTATGGCGCGGAGTGACGATGATTCTCAACAATATCGAGGTGATGTTCGGCGGACAAGCCGGCGACGGAAGCCTCACCACCGGTGATTTGATCGCCGGTGTTTTCAAACGCATGGGCCTCGAGGTCTACACCTACAAGGACTTCCCCTCGCGCATCCGCGGCGGACACACGAACTACGTGATCCGTGCCGGCACGACGCCGAACTACGGGATGGCCGACTTCGTCGATTGTCTGGTCGCGTTCGACCTCGAAGCGGTGCAGATCCACATCGAAGAGATGCGCCCCGGCGGCTTCATCATTTTCGACAACACGTCGGAGACGATTCCGGCCGAGCTGCGGCGCGACGACATCAACTGGTACGAGATCCCGATCGGCAAGATCGCCAAGGAGGATCTCGGGCTCGAGCTCGTGCGCAACACGATCTCGCTCGGCGTGATCGCCGCGTTGATCGGGATGGACCCGCAGATCGTGCGCCGCGACGTCACGAACGTTTACAAACGTAAGGGCGAGAAGGTCGTCGACATCAACATCCGCGCGATCGAAGCCGGCGAGAAATACATTCACGAGCACTACGCCTCGACGCCGTCGGGCTATTCGCTGTCGGCCGATCGTGTCGACGGCGACCGGCTCATCATGATGGGCAACGACGCGATCGCGTACGGCTCGCTGGTCGGCGGCTGCCGTTTCATGGCCGGTTATCCGATCACGCCGGCGACCGACGTGCTGGAATGGATGGCCAAGTATCTGCCGCAGTACGGCGGTGCCGTCGTGCAAGCCGAAGACGAGCTCGCGGCGGTCAACATGATCATCGGCGCGGCCTTCACCGGCGTGCGCTCGATGACGGCGACCAGCGGTCCGGGGCTTTCGCTCATGACCGAAGGGATCGGGCTCGCCAGCTCGCTCGAGATTCCGATCGTGATCGTGGAGTGCGCGCGCGCCGGCCCGTCGACCGGGCTGCCGACGAAGACCGAGCAGAGCAACCTGCAACACATCATCTTCGGCGGCCACGGTGAGTTTCCAAAGATCGTGCTCGCGCCGGGAACGGTCGAAGAGTCGTTCTACATGGCGATCGACGCGCAGAACCTGGCCGAGAAATACCAGATGCCGGTCTTCATCCTCTCCGAACAAGCGCTGTGCCAGAGCAAAGCGACGCTGCCGCGCCTCTCGTTCGAGGCGGTCGAAGTCGATCGCGGCAAGCTCATCACCGATCCGGTGGTGTTCGGCGAATATCGGCGCTTCGCGTTCACCGAAGATCACGTCTCGCCGCGCGTCATTCCCGGCACCGAGGGCGGCATGCATCTCGCGCCGGGATCGGAGCACAACGACGGCGGCGTGATCACGGAGAATGCCAAGAACCGCAAGCGCATGATGGAAAAGCGCATGGGCAAGATGGAGACCGCCCGTCCCGATCTGCCGAAAGCGAAGCTCTTCGCCACGCCGGGCGCGCGCGTCGGCATCATCGGCTACGGCAGCAACCGCGGTCCCATTGCCGAAGCACAAGACCGGCTCAACAAAATGGGCGAGTTGGTGAACTTCCTGCAGCTGAAAACGCTGTGGCCGTTCCCCGATGACGACGTCAAGGCGTTCCTCGAGGCCAACGACGAGGTCTACATCGTCGAGAACACCTACACGGGGCAACTCGGGCGATTGATTCGCCACGTCGTCGGCCCGATCGACAAGCTGCACGACGTACGCAAATACAACGGGCGGCCGTTCCGTCCCATCGAAATCATCGACGCCGTCCGCACGGGCAGCGCAGTCAGCCTGGCGGGAGTCTAACCATGGCCCTAGTGATGAGTCCCAAGGATTTCGCAACCGCCACCCCGTCGTGGTGGTGCCCCGGTTGCGGCGACTTCGGCGTTCTCGCGTCGCTGAAGTCGGCGTGCGCGGAACTGGCGCTGAACCCGAAAGACGTCGCGTTCGTCTCCGGCATCGGCTGCTCGGGAAAGATCTCCGGCTACCTGCACTCGTACGCGTTTCACGGCGTGCACGGGCGCGCGCTCCCGGTCGCGACGGCCGTGAAGGTTGCCAACAACCATCTCACCGTAATCGCCGCGGGCGGCGACGGCGACGGTTTTGCCATCGGCGCCGGCCACTTCTTGCACGCCGTGCGCCGCAACCCCAACATCACCTACATTGTGATGGACAACCAGACGTACGGCCTCACCAAAGGCCAGTCGTCACCGACCAGCGATTTGGGTTACGTCACGGGAACCAGCCCGGGCGGCAATCCCGACGCCCCGCTCAACGGCATGGCCGTCGCGCTTGCAGCCGGCGGCACGTTCATCGCGCGCGGCTTTTCGGCCCAACCGAAAAAGCTCGTCGAACTGATCAAGGCGGCGATCGAGCATCCCGGCTTCTCGGTCGTCGAAGTGATGTCGCCGTGCGTGACCTACAACAAGCACAACACGTTCGCGTGGTTCAAAGAGAACGTCTTCGACGTCACGCAAATCGAAGGCTACGACAACACGAACAAACAGCACGCGTTCGAGGCACTGACCGCCGACGGCAAGATCCCGCTCGGCATCATCTACCAGACGCAGCGCGCCGCTTTCGACGATCTGGTGCTCGGCGACACGCCGCCGTTGATCTCGGCCGACGTCTACGACACCGGCCGCTTCCACGGCATCCAGGACGCGTACCGCTAGCAGCTTTTCGCCTTACCACTAACGAAAAAGGGGCGCCATGCGGGTGATGCTGGCGCTTCTTTTGTAATCCTCCTGTCATCCCGACTGTCATTCCGAGGGGCGCGAACGGAGTTGAGCGCCCGTCGAGGAACGCGCCACGATCGTGCGCAACAGCCGGGGCAACTCCACAAACGTCTTTTTTTACACCACTGCTCGCGCCTTCGCGCTCGCACTCGATCGCGAAGATCACGGCGCATCCCTCGACCACGCTCGGGATGACAGATGGCGTGCGGCTCAACCCGAACTGCGGAGCGCGCGCTGGTCGCCGTCGCGGACGGTGACGCCGGTGGCGTCGAAATATTCCAGGAGCGGGACGATGTACTTGCGCGACGTGCCGACGACGTCGCGCACTCGCGCGGCGGTCACGCGGCCCTCGGCGCGTAGCGTGCGCACCAAGCGTGTGCGGATTTCGGTCAGTTGTTCGCCGCGGTAGACGTGCTCGCCGATGCGGACGAGTTTGCCGGTGGCGGTGAGCGTGTCGAGTGCGCCGGAAAGACCGGGAATGCGCGAGCGGCGTAACTCTGTGATGAGCGGCTCGAACGGAGCCGGCACGAGCGGCTGCGCCGGGTCGACCGGGACAAGCCGCTCGAAGAACGCCGCTTGTTCGGGCGCGAGTTCCGGTTCGAAGCCGACGCTGCAGTAATATCCGCTGCGCACAGTGAGGCGCTGCCGCTCGGCGGCGGCGGCGAGAATGCGCACCAGCAGCGCCTCGTCGACGGCGAACTCACGCGCGAGCGCGAGCGAGGTGGCGCCCAACATCCACGGGGCCTCAACCTCGCGCCGCAGCAACGACGCCATCACGCTCTCGAGCAGCGCTTCGACGGCCGGCGCATCGATGTAGCCGGCCGGACGCGCGAGCGTCCATACGCGTTCGGCCGCCGCTTCGTCGGCGAGAATCTCTTCGGCGCGCTCGAGCGTGACGTTCGCGACAGCGGCGAGTTCGCCGGCATCGCTTGCGGCCAACCCCCGCGCGGCCAGTGCCGCGCACACCACGACGACGTCCGGCGCGGCCGCCGGCGTTTCTTCGGCCGCGACCGGAATGCCGATCGTGCCTCCGCCGAGCACCGTCTTGGGCGACATGCGGCGCACGACGAAGCGCTGGCCCGGTACGGCGGCCGCTTCCGCGCGCAGATGCAGCACCGCGTCGACCGGTTGCGCGCCGGCGGGGCGCGCCGCAAAGACGAGCGTGCCGAACGATTCGCCCGCGCCGAGGTGCACGCGCACCGGCATCCGCCGGCGCAGCAGTTCCACCCCTTCCGGCAGCGGCTGGAAGCGCACCGCGTAGCTCGCCTGCGCGCGGATGCCGGGCGCGGCGAGCGTGCTGCCGCGCGCGATCGCATCGAGCGGCACCCCGGGCAGGTTGACCGCGACACGCGATCCGGCGTCGACGCGAGCGCGTGCGGCCCCGAACACCTCGAGGCTGCGCACGCGCGCTTCGAGGCCGCCCGGATGCACGACCAGGACGTCGTCGACGGCAATCGTGCCTTGCATCAGCGTGCCCGTCACGATCGTGCCGTGACCGGCCAGCGTGAACGCACGGTCGACCGGCAGATAGGCCGGCGCATGCGGCGCGCGGGGCGGCAGGTCGGCCAGTGCAGCGTGGATGAGCGCGCGCAACTCGTCGAGTCCGGCGCCGGTGTGCGCCGACACGGCCACTACCGGCGCGCCTTCCGCCACCGTTCCGCGCACGGCCGCGGCGACGTCCTCGCGCGCCTCGGCGAGTTCGTCGCCGTTCACGAGATCGGCTTTGGTCAGCACGATGATCGCAGCCGGCACGGCGAGCAGCGACAGGATCGCCAGATGCTCGAAGGTCTGCGGGCGCGGCCCCTCGTTGGCCGCGACGATCAGCAACAGCACATCCATCCCGGTTGCGCCGGCGAGCATGTTGTGCACGAACCGTTCGTGGCCCGGAACGTCGACGATCCCCGCTTCCAGGCCATCGTCGAAGCGCAGGTGCGCGAAGCCGAGGTCGAGCGTCATCCCGCGACGGCGCTCTTCCTCCCAGCGATCCGGCTCGGTGCCCGTCAACGCGCGCACTAACGCCGACTTGCCGTGATCGACGTGGCCGGCCGTGCCGACGACCCGCATCAGCTCAGATCGCGAACAGCGCTGCGAGCGCACCGGCAACGCGCACGTCATCGGCCGGATCGATCGTGCGCAAGTCGATCACGACGCGCCCGTCGTCGATGCGCGCGACCAGCGGCGGCGTTGCGGCGCGCAGTTGCGCGAGAGCAGCCGTCGCACCGCCGGCGGGCAACCAGGCTACGCCGGCCGACGGAAGCGGTGCGAGCGGCAGCGTCCCGCCGCCGGCAAAGCCCGGCGTGTCGATGACCTGCAGCGCCGGAAATTGCTCTTGCAACGTGCGCGCCCGCTCGCGCAGCGCAGCGACCGGCGTGGCCAGCATCCGATAGAACGGGACGCGCTCCCGCGTCGCCGGATCGGCGAGCAAGCGCAGCGTCGCGCCGAGCGCCGCGAGGGTCGCTTTGTCGACGCGCAGCGCGCGCAGCAACGGGTTCGCGCGCAAGCGCGCGACGGCGGCCGTCGTACCGGCGATGATCCCCGCTTGCGGGCCGCCCAAGAGTTTGTCGCCCGAGAACGCCACCAGATCGACTCCGTCGGCGATCGCTTCGCCGGCCGTGCGTTCGTGCGGCAAGCCGTATGCGCGCAGGTCGAAGAGCGCGCCGGTTCCCAAGTCCTCGACCACCGGCACGCCGGCGCGTGCGCCAAGCGCCACCAGCTCGGCCGGCGCAACGTCGGCGGTGAAGCCGGTGATGCGATAATTCGAGGGATGCGCGCGCAGCAGCAGCCCGGTGTTCGGCGAGAGCGCGCGCGCGAAATCGGCCACGTACACCTTGTTCGTCGCGCCGACTTCCACCAGCGTCGCGCCGCTGCGCGCGAGAACGTCCGGCAGCCGGAAGCCGCCGCCGATCTCGATCAGCGCGTTGCGCGCGGCGACGACTTCGCGCCCGCGCGCGAACGTGTCGAGGATCAAGAGCAAGGCGGCCGCGTTGTTGTTCACCACCAGCGCCGCCGGAGCGCCGGTGGCGGTGCGTAGGGCATCCCCGAGCCGGTCGTAGCGTGAGCCGCGCTCGCCCGTTTCCAAGTCGAACTCGAGATTCGAATACCGCCCCGATGCATCGGCAATTGCCGCCAACGCTTCGGCGGCGAGGGGCGCGCGGCCGAGATTCGTGTGCAACAATACGCCGGTGCCGTTGAGCACGCCGGTGAGACCGCGGGCGGCGGCGCGCGTGAGCCGCTGCGCGGCTGCCGCAACGACCGCTTCGCCGCTCGCGCCGGCGAGGAGCGCCGCGCGCTGCTCGTCGAGCACCGCGACGACGTGCGCCTTGACCGTCACCGCGCCGAGAACGGGAACGAACCGCGCTATACGCGGTTCGTCGAGGACGCGGTGGACGGCCGGAGGCCGGCCGCTTTTAGGCGGCGACGAGATGCTTGGAAATCATCGACGTGATCGCGGACTTCGGCACGAAGCCGACGATGCGATCGACGACCTCGCCGCCCTTGAACAGGATCAACGTCGGGATACCCGAGATACCGTACTGCGCGGCGATGTTCGGATTTTCGTCCGTGTTCAGCTTCACGAAACGAGCCTTGCCGGCCAGCGAACCGGCGACTTCCTCGATCACCGGGGCCAGCATCTTGCACGGTCCGCACCACGGCGCCCAAAAATCGACCAAAACGGGCTGGTCGGACGCCAGCACGTCCGCTTGGAACGTGCTCTGGGAAACCTCGGGAATTGCGCTCATAGTGTCCCTTTCAACCCACCCGGCGCGGGGGCGGTTTCGAGGGGGGTCACCGAGCAGGCGAGAACGCGCTAGCAGTGGAGGCTCGTGGTGCGTAGTATCCTCCGGACTGCCGACCAGTGGGGGCCCGTCCTCATCGCTGCCGCGCTCATCCTGGCGGTGTGGCTGCTTACCCGTAACGAGATCGCGGCCCTGAACGATCGCGCGCAAGCGGAAGCCCTCTCGCGCGTGATGCAGGTCACCGGTTCGTATCAAAGCAACGTCGAATCGACGATCACGCTGGTCGACAACACGCTGCACTTCGTCGCCGATTACGACGCCGAAAACGGCCTCGCCGCGACCGTACAGATGATCGAACGCACGCGGCTGTACAACGGCGTGCTGGGCAACGTCTCGATCGTGGACACGCTCGGCCACGGAACGACCTTCAGCGCGACCGGGCACCGGCCCAACTCGTTCCGCGACGAGCTCTACTTTCATGAGGCGTTGCGCACCAACGGGCTGGCCATCGGCCAACCGGTCATGGGCCGGGTCAACAAGCAAACCGCCATCCCGTTCCTGCGCAGCGTGAGACGTCGCGACGGCACGGTGCCGGGCGCCGTCTTGGCCGAACTGAACGTCGCCGAGTTCGGTTTCGGCGTCGACGGATCGGACGTCGGGCCGAACGGCTACGTCGAAATCGTCGGAACGCAGGACCACATCATCCGCGCGCGCGCCAGCGCTGCCGGCGTCAGCGCCCCCGTGCGCCGCTCGATCCCCGACGACTCACCGCTCTGGAGCGCGCTGGCGAAGTCGCCGTCCGGAACCTACGCGCACCTCAGCGGCGTCGACGGGATCGCCCGCATCTATGGCTTCCAAAAGGTCCCCGGTTACCCGATCGTCATATCGGCGGGCTTGTCCACGGCGGACGTCGCCGCACGCACGAACGATCTGCGTCGCACCGGGCTCTTGCGCGGCGGCGCCGCGACGATCATCATCCTGTTCGTCATGCTCGGCTGGCTGCAAGGGGTCCGGGCGCGCAAGGAGCTGCGCCGGCACCGCGAGCTTGAAGCCGCAGCCAAAGAAGAAGCGCTCGCCGCCCAGCAGGAAGCGCAGAGCGCGAACGCCGCCAAGAGCGAATTCTTGGCCAACATGAGCCACGAGATCCGCACGCCGATGAACGGCGTGATCGGGCTCACCCACCTGGCGCTCATGACCGAACTCACGCCCAAGCAGCGCGACTACCTCAACAAGATCGAGTACTCCGCCAAATCGCTGCTCAACATCATCAACGACATCCTCGATTTCTCGAAGATCGAGGCCGGCAAACTCGAACTCGAAGACGTCAACTTCGACATGGCGTCGGTGCTCGAAAACATCGGTAGCGTCTCCTCGATTCGCGCCGCCGAAAAGGGCCTCACCTTCCAGATCAACGTCGATCCCGACGTGCCGATGGAGCTGATCGGCGACCCCGTGCGTTTCGGCCAGATTCTGCTGAACCTCACCAGCAACGCCATCAAGTTTACCGAGCGCGGCGAAGTCGTGGTGACGATCGGCGTGAAGCGCCAAGGGCAACGCGACGTCGAGTTGATCACGTCGGTGCGCGATACCGGCATCGGGATGACGGACGCGGAGCAGGCGCATCTGTTCGAATCGTTCTCGCAGGTCGACACGTCGATCACGCGCCGCTTCGGCGGCACCGGGTTGGGGCTCGCGATCAGCAAAGCCCTCACGCACAAGATGGGCGGCACGATCAGCGTCGAGAGCAAGCGCGGCGCCGGCAGCACCTTCACCTTCACCGTCGTTCTCCATCGTCCGGAACGGCGCACCGCCCCGCGACCGGTCGAATCACTGCGCGACCGCCGCGTGCTGGTCGTCGACGACGATCCGTTCGCACGCGACTCGCTGGCGGCGATGTTGCGTGCGTGGTCGCTCAAGGTAACGGAAGCCCGTTCTGGTCCGGCGGCGCTGACGGCAATTCGCGAGGCGAAAGCCGCCGGATCGCCGTTCGACATGGTGCTGATGGACTGGAAGATGCCCGGACAAAACGGCGTCGAGGTTGCGCAGGCCATCCGCGCCGATCCCGGGGACGGGAAAGCGCCGATCGTGATCATGGTCAGCGCCTTCGGGCGCTCCGATCTCTACGATGCGGCAAAGCGTGCCGGCATCGAAGGGTTTCTGGTCAAGCCGGTCGATCCGTCGCTGCTGCTCGAAACGATGCAGACGCTCGTAACGACGGCGGGCGGCACGCGCGAAGCAGCGCCGGCCGAACCGCCGACGAACCAGTTGGCCGGGAGCCATGTGCTGGTCGCCGAGGACAACGACATCAACCAGCAGATCGTGGAACATCTGCTGGCGCGCCTGGGCGTGACGGTCGAGTTCGCCGCCAACGGACGGCAGGCCGTCGATGCGGTGCTGGCCGGCTACTCGCGCTTCGACGCGGTGATCATGGACGTGCAGATGCCCGAGATGGACGGCCTAGAGGCGACGCGGATCATCCGTCGCTCGGTCAACGCGTCGCAACTGCCGATCATCGCCATGACCGCGCACGCGATGGAACAGGAGCGCCAGCTCTGCCTCGAGGCCGGGATGAACGATCACCTCACCAAACCGGTGGATCCGAAAGCCCTCACGCAAACGCTCGGGCGTTGGATCAAGACGGCTCGGACGGCTCGCCCGTAACGTCGCTGACGCGCTTGGAGAGCTGACCGAGATTCGCAATCGCGATCACCTCGTCGCCTTCATCCAGTCGCTGCAGCCGAACGCCCTTCGTTGAGCGGCCGGCACGGCGGATCTGGCTGACGGGGATGCGGATCACCTGATTGGCCGACGTCATCATCATGAGCTCGTCTTGCTCGTTGACCAAGATCTGATCGACGACGTGCCCGATCTCTTTCTCCTTGGCGAACGCCTTGACGCCCTTGCCGCCGCGCGACGTATGGCGATATTGCTCGATGTCGGTGCGCTTGCCGAACGCTTGCGACGTGACGATGAGTACCTCGCGCCGGTCGTCGTCGACGACGTCCATCGCGACGACCGAATCGCCGGGCGATAGCGACATCGCGCGCACGCCGCGCGCCGGCCGGCCCATCGGGCGGACGTCCTTCTCGTTGAAGTGCACCGCCATGCCGTCGTGGCTGGCCAGAATCAGATCGCGGTCTCCGGTCGAGAGCGCGACGGCGAGCAGCTCGTCGTCGTCGTCGAGACCGATCGCGATGAGCCCGTTGCGCCGAACGTTGGCGAACTCGTCGAGTTTGGTCTTTTTGATCACGCCCTTTTTCGTAACCATCACGAGATACTCGTCGGTGTCGAAGTTGCGCACCGGGAAATTGGCCGTCACGTTTTCGCCCGGCGGCAGCGTGAGCAGGTTGACGAGCGCCGTCCCGCGCGCCTGACGCGTCGAGTCCGGAATCTCGTAGGCGCGCAGCCGGAACGCCCGGCCCTTGTTGGTGAAGAACAGGACGTGCTGGTGCGTCGTCGCCACGAAGAAGTTCTGAACGACGTCTTCTTTCTTGAGATTCGAGATGCCGAGCACGCCGCGACCGCCGCGGTTCTGCGCCCGGAACGTATCGACCGAAACGCGCTTGATGTAGCCACCGACCGTGACGGTGATGGCGACTTCGGTATCTTCAATGATGTCTTCGATCGAGAGCTCGCCCTCGAGCGCTTCGACCGGCGTCTTGCGGGGATCGCCGAGACGCTTTTTCAGATCTTCCGTTTCGATGCGGACCACGCCGAGCAAGCGGCGCTCGCTGGCGAGGATGTCTTGCAGCTCGGCGATCGTCTTGAGCAGCGCGGCATACTCGTCCTCGATCTTCTGGCGTTCGAGGCCGACGAGGGTGCGCAGGCGCATGTCGACGATCGCGGCGGCTTGGATGTCGGAAAGGGCAAATCGGCTGCTCAGGCTCGCGCGTGCGGTCTCGACCGTATCGCTGTCGCGCACGATCTTGATGACCTCGTCGATGTTGTCGAGCGCGATGCGGAAGCCTTCGAGCAGATGAGCCCGCTCTTCGGCCTTGCGCAAGTCGTAGCGCGTGCGACGCGTGACGACCACTTTGCGGTGCGCGATGAAGTGGTTGAGCATTTCGCGCAACGAGAGCACTTGCGGCTCGAGCGGGTTCCCGTCGGTCGAGAGCGAGCCGTCGCGGTTGAGGACCGGGACGAGCGCGAGCATGTTGAACGCGAACGACGACTGCAGCGGCGTCTGTTTGTAGAGCTGATTGAGCACGACGTTGGGGACGGCCGTGCGCTGCAGGTCGACCACGATCTTCATGCCATGGCGGTTGGAAAGATCGTTCAGGTCGGAGATGCCGGTGATGCGTTTCTCTTGATACGCTTCCTTGATCGACTGCATCACGCGTTCGATCGTGATCTGGTACGGCAACTCCGTGATCTCGATGCGGAACTTGCCCTTCTCCTCGACGATCTCGGCGCGGCCGCGCACGGCGACCGAACCACGGCCGGTCTTGTACGCTTGGCGGATCGCTTCTCTGCCGAGCAGCACGCCGCCGGTCGGGAAATCGGGCCCTTTGACGATATCGATCAGGGAGTCGTCGTCGGCATCCGGATCGTCGATGAGCTTGACGATCGCGTCGCAGATTTCGCTCAAGTTGTGCGGCGGGATGTTCGTCGCCATGCCGACCGCGATACCGCTCGAGCCGTTGACCAGCAGCTGCGGCAAACGGCCGGGCAGCACGACCGGTTCTTCGGTCTGCCCGTCGAAATTGGGAACGAAATCGACCGTCTCTTTGTCGATGTCGGCCAGCAGATCCATCGACGGACGGCCCAGCCGCGCTTCCGTGTAGCGATACGCCGCCGGCGGATTGGGATCGATCGAGCCGAAGTTTCCGTGACCGTCGATCAGCGGATAGCGCAGCGAAAAGTCTTGCGCCATGCGCACCAACGCGTCGTAGACCGACTGATCGCCATGCGGATGGAAGCTCTTGAGCACTTCGCCGATGACACCGGCGCACTTGCGGTGCTGCTTGTCGGGCGTCATCCCCATTTCGCGCATCGCGTAGAGGATGCGGCGCTGCACGGGCTTGAGGCCGTCGCGCACGTCGGGCAACGCGCGCGACGCAATGACCGACATCGCGTAGGCGAGATAGCTCGTGCGCATCTCGTCCTCAACCGCGATCGTGCTGTTGCGGCGGGGTTCGTTCGTATTACTCAGTTGGAGTTCTCTCGATCAGGGAATTGATTCAGTTTTAGCTCTGCCAGAGCGGCGCGTCGTCGTCGAAAGCCGAAGCGGCTCCCGGCGTATCGACCAGCGGCGTATCCGGAATCAGGGCGTGGACCGACGGCGTGACCGGCGGCGGAATGTAGGGCGGCGGCTCGTCGATCGGCACGTCGGCGATCAGCGGCGGGCGGCCGTTGACCTGGCCCATTTCGTGCAACGCTTCGATGTCGCCGTCGATCACGGCGCGGGATGCATCCGCAGCTTGGCCGATGTCGGCGAGCGCGGCATCCAGCGCCTGGCGGAGCGCCATCGTGTGTTCGTTCACGGCCGGGCGTGCTCGCGCCGGAAAAGCGTACCGGCAGTCAGCGCGACGAGCCCGCCGATCGCTGCGCCCGCAAATGCGACGATCGCAAATTCGCTGCCGAAGTGACCGCCGAGGTGATCGATGGAGAAGAACCGGAAGGCCAGGATGCCGCCCTCGAAGGCCGCCGAAAGGACGGCGCAGACGGCGCCCGCGATGACGCCGACCACGACGTCCGAAGCGCGCACAAGCACCTTGATTCTTTCGTCGAACGGTAAAGCGTGGCCTCGGACGTCCTCGAATTTCTCGACCAAAATGCGCTTGCCGGCGTCGCTTACCGGCTCGCTGCGACCTTGCGTCCGGGCGACGCGCTGGCCCTGTCCGGCGAGCTCGGCGCGGGCAAGACAACCTTCGTTCGCGCCCTCGTCCGAGCTTTGCATGGCAGCGATGTACCCGTATCGAGCCCGACCTTCGTCTTCCGCCAGCGCTACGAGGGAACGCCGCCGATCGAGCACCTCGATCTCTACCGGCTGGACGATCCGGCCGAAGCAGCGGACCTCGGGCTCGAGGAGGCCTTCGGACCGGATCGGATCACGGTCGTGGAGTGGCCCGAACGGCTGCCGGGGCTGCTCCCGCCCGGCGCGATCGGCATCCGGATCGAGGGTGCCGGGGATGAGCCGCGCCGGCTCGCGATCGAACGTTAGGTGCGGGTGCTCGGGATCGACGCCGCGCTGGGAACGTTTTCCGCGGCGCTGCTGGACGGCGACGCGGTCAGCGAGGCGGTTTCCGACCGCCCCGATGCTCTGGAGAGCGGCTTGGGCCGAATTGCGGGCCTACTGGCCGCGCGCGGCCTCGCCGTGCGCGACCTCGACCGCTTCGCCGTCGGGATCGGGCCGGGCTCGTTCACCGGGGTGCGGATCGCGATCTCGTACGCCAAGGCGCTGGCGCTGGCCGCCGGCCGGCCCCTGGTCGGGATCTCGTCCTACGACATCCTCACGCCGGACGACGCCCCCGATCCGGTGCTGACGGTGGTCCAGGGGCGACCGGGCGTCATCTCGGCGCGCCTGCGCCGGGGCACCGCGGTCCGCACCGCCGCGGGCCCGGTGGCCAACGTCCTGGTCACCTTGCTTGACGATTTCGGAAGCGGCGAACTCGCGCTCGCAGGGAATACGGAGGACGTGACTTTCGCGATTGCCGAACGCGGGATCGTCGTGCGAACGCTTCCACCACGCGCGGAAAGCCCTGCCCGGGCCGTGGTACGCCTGGCGCTCACCGCCGACCCCGCGGCATCGATCCACGCGCTGGCGCCGGACTACGGCGAGCTCCCGGCGGTCGTGCTGCGGGGGCAAGCTCTTTGAAGGCGGACCTGCTGCCCACGGCCGACGCGCCGCGCCGGCTCGAGATCGCCCCGATGGTGCTCGGCGACATCCCGGCGGTGCTGCAGATCGAAGCGCTCTCGTTCGTGTCGACCTGGCCGCCCAACGCGTTCGTCAACGAGTTGCGCGACAACAAGCTCGCGCACTATTTCATCGGCCGCCTCGACGGCCGGATCGTGGCGTACGGCGGCATCTGGGTGATCCTCGAAGACTCGCACGTGACGACGATCGCCGTCCATCCCGACGTCCGCGGCCAGCGGCTGGGCGAAGAGATGCTGGTGCATCTGCTCGACCAGGCAATCGAACGCGACGCGTCGTGGGTGACGCTCGAAGTGCGCGAGAGCAACGACGTCGCGCAGAAGCTCTACCGCAAGTACGGTTTCACGATCGTCTCGACGCGGCGCGGATACTACAGCGACAACAACGAGAGCGCGCTGGTCATGTGGGCCGGCAATTTGAAGGGCGCGCTCTATGCCAGCCGCCTGGCGGCACTGAAGGCCGCGCTGCGGTGATGTGCGTGACGGCGGCCGCGCTGTCCGCCCCGATCGCCGCGCTCGTGCGTCGCTGCGGTACGCCGGTGCGCGTCGCCTCGAGCGACGACGGCAACCATTTCGGTTTTCTCGACGACGGTGCAAGCGTCGACGCGGTGGTCGATCCGGATCGCGATCTGGTACGCGCGCTCGACGTGCGCGGGCGGGCGCCGCTCACGTTCACCGTCAATATTGACGGCAGCGCGCGCACGCTGGCGTTCGGCACGTACACGCTCGCGCAAGCCGAGGCCGGCCTCGCCGGCGTTGCCGACAACGCGTTCGCGTCGAACCGCGCGTACCGGCTCGACGATGCGCGCGAGCTCGTGCTCAGCTTCGATCCCGCCACGCAGCGGCTCACGCGCATCGCGATCGGCGAACGCGCCACGCTGGTGCGGCTGGGCGATCTGCCGCAGCCCATCGACGAGCCGCCGTTTCCGTACGCGGCGCCGGTGCTCAAACGCAACGCTTTGGCGGACGGCAGCGGTGCGCAAGCGACGATCGTGCGTCTCGACATCGATGCCGCCGGTATCGTGCGCGCCGTTACGGTCGTGGTCGCGAGCGACGATCCGGCCTTCGACGCGGCGCTCCCGCGGCGGCTCGGCGACGACGTCTACGCACCGGCGCGTTTGGGCGGCCGGCCGATCGCCGGCAGCGTCTTCCGGGAAGTGCGCCATTGATCGCCTCGGGCGTCGATTTCGTGCGCGCCGCGCGGCGCGTACGCGAGCACATCGGGCAAACGCATCGTTACGCGCACATCGTGCGGGTCGCCCGGACGGCCGAACGTTTGGCGCAAGCGCACGGCGTCGATGCACGCCAAGCTCGCATCGCCGGCTTGCTGCACGATCTCGCGCGGCTCTATCCGGGCGAGCGGCTCGTGCGCGAGTGCGCGGAACGGGGGCTGACGATCGACGCTTTCGAGCGCGCAAATCCGGTAGTGCTGCACGCCCGGCTCGGGGCCGAGTTGGCCCGCGATTGGTTCGGCGTCGAGGACGAAGCCGTGCTCGACGCGATTCGCAAGCACACCCTGGCCGCTGCAACGATGAGCCCCTTGGATGAGATTCTCTATCTTGCCGACGGCCTCGAACCGGGCCGCGACTTCGACGGACGCGCCGAGCTGCTTGCGCTGGCCTTCGACGATCTTGGCGCCGCCATGATGGCGGCCCTCGACGCATCGCTCGCCTACCAGCGCGCCGGCGGCCTGACCGCCGCGCCGCAAACGCTGGCCGCCCTCGAACACTACGCCCCTTTACCCATCCGGGAGAAACGCTCTGCCTGAACTCGTCGATATCGTCCGCGCCGCCGCCGAAGACAAGAAAGGCGAGGACATCGCCGTCCTCGATCTCGACGGGCGGACCATCGTCGCCGACGCGTTCGTCGTCGTCACCGGCCGCTCGAAGATTCAAACGCGATCGATCGCCGACGCGATCACCGAAGCAGTGCGCGCGAACGGGTTTACCGTCGCCCGTACGGAGGGCTACAACGACGGCGGCTGGATCCTGATCGATCTGGGCCCGGTCGTCGCGCACATCTTCACGCCCGAACAGCGCGCGTTCTACAACCTCGAGCGGTTGTGGGGCCGCGTGGCCGAGGCCCGGGCCGTCGAAGGGTGAACGCGCACCAGCGCTCGCGCCGCAACGCCAAGCTGCGCGGCACCTTATTGCGGGCGTTCGTCTGGTTCGTGCTGGCCGCGTTCGTCTCGACCATCATCGGCGCCGGCATCGTGACCTTAGGTCTGCACTGACCGCTGCGTTGGAAACTTCCGCGCCCGGCGCGGGTACCTCACCCCGGAGGATTTGCTGGATGAAACCGCTCGCGGCAGCCGCCGCCCTCGCGATCGCCGTCGTGGCCGGACTCGCTCCGGCGCAAGCGCGCGACTCGTATGTGATCGACAACGCCCAGTTGCTTTCCCCGGCAGCGGTTTCGCAGATCAACACCAAGGTCGGCGACTTCTACGCGCAAGCGCACAAGGAAGTCGTCGTCGTCACCGAGCCCTCGATCGCGGGTTCGCCGGCCGGCGCCGAAGAGCAAGCCTTCGCGCAAGAACAGGTCAACGGCGTGATGATCTTCGTCGCGAAGTCGCCGAAGACGATCGCCGTGGTGCCGGATCGCGCCTCGGCAGCGTACTTTCCGCCCGGCACGACCAGCGCGATCCGCGATGCGATCCGCAGCGCCTTCAACTCGGGTGATTTCAGCGGCGGCGTGAACAACGGCGTCGATCTGATCCTCGACCAGTATCGCAGCCATCTACGCAGTCAACCCAGCTCGGTGAATTACGCACCGTCGCCGGTGGTCCGGAGCCAATCCGGAGGAGGTTTCAACATGAGCCTGATCATGTGGCTGATCGCCCTCGCGGTGATCTTCTTCATCGTCCGCGGCATCTTCCGCGCGATCGCCGGACCGCGCATGTACCCGCCGGGCTACGGCGGCGGGCCGATGGGCCCGATGGGCGGCGGTTACGGTCCCGGCTACGGCCCGGGTTACGGCGGCGGCGGATTCGGCGGCGGCGGTTTCTGGAGCGGCATGCTCGGCGGCCTCGGCGGTGCGTTTCTCGGCAACGAGTTGTTCGGCGGTAACCGCACGGAAATCATCAATCCCGGTCAGCAGGCCGGCTTCGGCGGCGGGTACGGCGGAGACGCGAGCGGCTTCCAGAACGACGCCGGCCAAGCCGACATGGGCAACGCCAGCTCCGGTAGCTGGGGCGGTGACTCCGGCGGCGGTGGCGGCTGGGGTGACGTCGGCGGCGGCGGCGGCGGAGGCGACTTCGGTGGCGGCGGGGGCGACGGCGGCGGCGGCTGGTAACCCCAGCCCATCGCGCACGATCATGGCGCGTTCCTCGACGGGCGCTCAACTTCGTTCGCGCCCCTCGGAATGACAGCAAAAAAATTTGAGGCGCTGCCCGGCGTGTCGTCCCGAGCGGTGTCGAGGGATGCGCCACAATCTCCACTACCGAGTGCGAGCGCGAAGGCGCGAGCAGTGAAGTAATCCCTGATGATCGGGCGCAAAGTTTCGTTCGCGCCCCTCGGAATGACAGCAAAAAAGCGAGGCGCTGCCGGACGTGTCTTCCCGAGCGGCGTCGAGGGACTAGATCGGTAGGCGGGCTTCGTTGATGGCGGCGTCGAGGGAGAGGGCGATGCCGTGGCTGTACGCGCGCATGTAGGCTTGCGGCGACAGCCGGCCCATGATGTCGGCGACGAACTTCGCGTAGAGCTCGCCGATCACGGGTTGCCGCGGCGCGAGACGCGAGTCGAGCGTTTCCATGAAGCCCAGCAGACAGGCGGCGCGTTCGTCGTGACCGGCTTTGGCGTGCACTTGCGCGAACACGAACAAGCATTCGCGCACGAGCCACATCGCGTTCTCGAGCACCAGGCCGGAGATGATGTCGCGGCAAATGCGGTCGGCGGTCTCGAGATTGCCGCGAATCAGCTCGAGGTCGGCGAGGTCGATGAGGAACTGGCGCGGCGTGCCGTAGCGTTCGAGGATCGCAATCGCCTCGCGTTCGTAGCGCGCGGCGGTGTCGAGGTCGTTGGCGTCTTGCGCCAGCGCGGCCAGGTTGTGCAGCGCGCGCGCCGTCTTGCGATCGTGCCCGAGTCCGCGCGCGATCGCCAGCGACGCTTCGTATTGCGCGTGGGCGCGTTTGGGCTCGCCGGCATAATCGGCGCAGATCGCAAGATTGTTCAGCGCGTCCGACTCGCACAGCCGGTCTTCGCACGCATGCGCGAGCGTGAGCGCTTCGATGAACAGCGGCGAGGCCGCCTCGGCCCGCACGTCCATCAGCGAAGCGCCGCCCAAGCTGACCAAGGCGTTGGCCCGCAGCCGCTTGTCGCCGAAGGCCTGCGCGATGTTCAGCGCGCGCCGGCTGAGCGTCGTGACGCGCACCGGGTTGTCACCGGTCAGGCGCAGGAAGAACGCGGTGCCGAGCGCGAGCTTGGCGCTCAGCGCGTCGGGCAAGCCGGGCGCGTTGAGCGCGATGCCGAGCCAATAGAGTGCATCGGACGCTTTGCTGACCGCTTCCCAGTACGGCACGAGACCGGCCACGATCGTCGCGCCGGCAACCTGATTGCCGCCGTCGAGGAGCGTCCACGTCAGCACCATGCGCAGGTTGTCCCATTCGGGAAGCGCCGGCGGCAACCACGAACGGGTCGGTTTGGTCTCCGGTGCCGAACCGATACGCTCGGCCAGCGCGCAATAAAACGCCACGCAGCGCGCCTGGATTTCGGTGGCGTCGCCGTTGAGCGAGAGCCGCTCGCGCGCGTATTCGCGCGTCGACTGCAGGAAGCGGTAGCGGTTGTGCGCGCCGTGCGCTTCCATGAGGACGAGCGATTTGTCGACCAGATTCGCGACGTGCTCTTCGATGCTGTCGGGCGGGAGTTCGTCGCTCGCACAGACCGCGGTCGCTGCCTCGAGCGTCCAGGTGCCGGCGAAGACCGATAGGCGCGCGAAGAGCACGCGTTCGGGACCGTCGAGGAGCTGGTAGCTCCAATCGATGAGCGCGCGCAGCGTTTGCTGGCGCGGCAGCGCCGTGCGGCTGCCGCCGGAGAGCACCCGGAAGCTCGCATCGAGCCGCTCCGCGAGCTGCTGAACGGTCATCGCGCGCAGCCGCGCGGTGGCCAGCTCGATCGCGAGCGGAATGCCGTCCAGCCGGCGCGCGATGTGCACGACGGTGCCGGCGTTGTTGTCGTCGAGCACGAACGACGCGGCTTCTTCAGCGCGGGTCACGAAAAACCGCACGCCGTCGTAGGCCAGCGCTTCTTCGGCCGTGATCGGCTTTTCGTCGGGGGGAAGGGCCAGCGATGCGACGCGATAGATGCGTTCGCCGATGATCCCGAGCGGCTCGCGGCTCGTCGCGAGCACGTGGATCCCGGGCGCCTCGCCCAGCAACGCCTCGACCAGTCGGCCGGCCGCATCGCTGAGGTGTTCGCAGTTGTCGAAGATCAGCAGAGCGTGCCGCGAGCGCAGCGCCGTCACGACCAAATCCAGCGACGGCGTTTGCTCGGTGGCATCGAGTTCCATCGCTGCGGCCAGCGCGGCCGGGACGAGCGCCGGGTCTTCGAGCCGCGCGAGGTCGACGAGCCACACGCCTTCACCGAAGGTGCCGATGCGGCCGCGCGCCGCTTCGAGCGCGAGCCGCGTCTTGCCGATGCCGCCCGATCCGGAGAGGGTGATCAAGCGAATCTCGCCCAGCAGCTTGCGCACTTCGGCCAGCTCGCGTTCGCGCCCGAGAAAGCGCGTGAGCTGCAGCGGCAGGTTGTGCCGCGCGGCTTGGCGCCGCAACGCCGGAGGAGCTTTCGATTCGTAGTCCGGCGGCGCGACGACGCGGTTGCGGCCGCCTTCCTTCGCACGGTACGCGGCTTCGTCGGCCATCTTCACGACGCTCATCGGCTCGACGCCGGCTTTCGCCGGGACCGACGCCACGCCGACGCTGATCGAGACGCGTCCCAGCGTCGAGCCGTCGTGGTCGATGTGCATCTTCTCGACCGCATCGCGCATGCGCTCGGCGACGATGATCGCATCGGCCAGCGACGTCGACGGAAGAATCGCCGCGAACTCCTCGCCGCCGTAGCGCGCCAGCACGTCGTTCGTCCGTTTGACGCACGCGCCGAGCGCCTGCGCGACTTGCTGCAAGCACGCATCGCCGGCGATGTGACCGTAGCTGTCGTTGAACGCCTTGAAGTAGTCGACGTCGACGAAGACGATCGCCATGTTCGTCTTCGTCGTGACGCAGCGCGCCCACTCGCTGACGATTCGCTCGTCGAAGGTGCGGCGGTTGGCGACGCCGGTGAGCCCGTCGCTCGAGACGAGACCCTGCAGTGCGCGGTTGACGCTCTCCTGACGCGCGTCGTGAACGCGCACCGCTAGATAGAGCGCGCACGTTTCGAGCAACTCGACGTCGGAGTTGTCGTAGGCGTTGGCGACCGGGCTCTGGACCGAGAGCACGCCGATGATGTCCGGGCCGAACTTCAGCGGCACGTAGACCGCGGAGACGGCGTCGCTGCCGTCGGGAATGCCGGGCAGATTTTTGGTTGTGCGCGGGGTGTCCCAGTCGGAGGCCACGCGCTTGACGATCGACTCGCCGCGCTCGGCCACGATGCCGCTCTGCGAGCCGGGGCTGATGATCGGATTCTTGGGGATGCCGACGTTGCCGTCGGCGAGCATGTAGACGATGCGCAGCTGCGTCTTCTCGTGCAGCGCGATGAAGACGCGCGAGGCGTCGATGACCGAGGAGAGGAGGCGGCAGAATTGGGAAAAGACGTCGCGTAACGGAACGTCGGACGCGAGGAGTTCGGCGGTGCGTCGAATGACGTGGCGATCGCGCTGATCAGGCGCCTCCACGGTCTGTGTCTTTTCCATGCTCCCCCGTGCTCGCGTTACGGCAGCGAGCAGGCGGGTGCCTCTACCGCCCGGTCGTGAGCAGGGGCGTGAGCGCGTCCAGCCGCTGCGGCGTAATCCCCGCGACGTCAGCTAGGCCGTCGACCGATGCAAACGGGCCATTTAGCGTACGGAACTCCACGATCCGCTCGGCCAGCGTGGGCCCGATGCCGGGAAGCTCGGCGAGCGTCGCGGCATCGGCGGAATTTAGGTCCACCGAACGCACGTCGTCGCCCGGCGCTGCATCAGGCCGGCTCGCCGTGCTGCGCCGCGGCCGCCGGCGTGTGCGCCGCGCCGCGCCGGACGTCTTGCGTGCGGCCGACCGTACGGTCGGAGCCGGCGCTTCCTCGCCGTACCGCGGCACCGCGATCTCGTCGCCGTCGGCAACGCGCGCGGCGAGGTTCACCGCGACCAGGTCCGCATCGTGCGTCGCGCCGCCGGCCTTGGCCAGCGCATCGCGCGCCCGTGCGTCGCCCGCGAGCGCGTACACACCCGGATGCACGACGGCACCGGCGACGTACACCAGCGTTTGCGCGCGCTCCGCGGGTTGCACGTGAGCGCGCTCAATCGAATCGCTGACCTCCGGCGCCGGATGCTGCACGGTGAGTTGGGCCGGACGCAACACGAACGCGACGACAACGGCCACGACCGCCGCGCTCGCGAACGCGGCCAGCGAAGGTGAAATGTTCACACCGCTCTTCTGCGCGCTGGCAGAAAAAAGAAAGGGCGGCTCGCAAGCCGCCCTCTCCATTGTTGTGCCGGTGTTTCCGGCGTGTGTTACCGGACGACGGTACGCAGTTTGCTGGTGACGCCACCCGCACCGTCGACGAACAGGATGCTGTCGGGGGTGACGGTTGCGGCTGCACCTGCCGTGGTCGGAACCACGATCAGCCCGCCGTTCGCATCGAACGTTCCAGCGGTCGCCGTAGCAGCGGCACTGGTGTCGGCCACGAGGCCCGGGATATTCGGTGCTACCGTGAACGCCTGCGTTCCGTTGAACGGCGCGAGCGTGTACGGAGCGGCGAGACCCGTCGTCGCACCGGCGGTGTTGAAGAAGCTCCCCGCCACCAGTTGCTCGAGGTAGGCCACCGGAGACAACGTTCCGGTCGGCGCTGCACCCAGCGCCGACAGTTGCCCGATCGGTCCGTCTTTCTCAGCCGCGACGGTTGCCGTGGTGAGTCCGAGGGGAACCGGCGTTGCACCGCTGCCCGAGATGTAGTAGATCTGACCCGACGATGAGGTCGCATAGAGCGCGCCGCCGCCGAGCGAGGTGATGCCGGTGAAGGCAGCACCCGATGCGTAGGTGGCGATAACGCAGGTGGAACCGGTGACGGCCACCTGCGCGATACGGTTGTTGCCCGGATCAGCGACGATGAACGACTGGCCGGCGTTCGGCGAGACAACGGTTCCGAAGAGCTTCACACCGGTGGGCGCCGCGGCGAACGCGGTGCCCGTGCAGTTCAGCGGAAGGACGCTGGTTGCTTGGAACGTGGCGTTCACGTCGACGGGCTCGATGCCGTTACCGTCGATGACGTACACCTTGTTCTTACCGACCTGTAAGTCCGGAGCGTAGATGGCGCCGACCGGGTTCTTGAACTGGACCGGGTTTCCGGCTCCGTCTTGGGTAACGACTGCAGTCGCGGCCGCCGGTGGTACTGCATAGGCATACAGTCCGGACGGCGCCCCGCCTGCAGCACCCGTAGCTGCGTTGTCAACGGCGTAGAGCGTCGGTACACCAGGGCCCTGGCCTGCCGCATATGCGGCGTAGGTTAGGCCGGTTAGCGTTGTACCGGCCGCACCGGATGCACCGGCAACGCCATCGGTCTTGATGGTCGCGCCATCGGTGAAGTAGACGGCACCGCCGGCAACCGGTTGGATCAGCGCGATCGGCGCTGCCGGAGCAGCGAGGTCCGCGTAGCCGGTTCCACCGGCCGAGAAGACGGCCGATTGCGGGGTGATAACCGTGGTGATCGGCGTCGCCAGTGCAGCATTCGCGACGGTCGCCGTCGCGGTGACGGTAACCGAAGCCATCTTCGATGCATCGACGCCGTTGTCGACGAGGACGAGGACCCACTGATCGCCGGGGGTTCCCAGGCCGGTGAGGTTGTCGTTACACGATTGGGCGCCCGTGCCGCACGTGCTGATGAACCCGGCCGTGGTGTTGCCCGACAGGGCGTTGAATTCGTGGATCGTTATCGATGTGGCGGGACCTTGCGCGATCGCACCGGTCTTGGCATCGACGAGGTCGAGCGTGGTATTGACCGTGTCACTGGTCGTGACGGTGACTCCGGATGGGAACATACCGGCGCCGCCGAGCGGAGCCAACGGCGTCGTGTCTCCGGGAATGACCGCACCGGACGCGTCCTTCGCCTCGAGCGGTATCGGTACGCCGATCTTGTCTGCCGCCAACAGGAACGCGCCCTGTTCTCGGATCGGATTCGTTATCGATACCGTGCCGAACGCGACGCTGGCAACGGTGACCGAAGCCGCGAATGTTGAGCCGGCATTTGGAGCGGTCGACAGCGGGCAAGGTTGACCAGCCGCGGGGGCCGGCGTGCAGTTGAAGATCTGCTGGTTGAGGTTGTTCACCGCACCCGGCGCCATGTAGGCTTCGGTGACGGGCGTCTGCGCGAGGATGTTGCTCGAGCCGAGGATGCCCGGCGGCGGCGTCGGAAGCGTGAACGGCGTGCTGCCGCACAGTCCGGCGTACTGCGTGATCTGGAAACCGTCGGTTCCCGGCGGCGCCGGGATCGCCAGGGTCACCGTCGTGACGGTGTTCCCGACGTTGGTGTAGGTGAAGTTCGGCGGCGCTGCCGCGGCGAGCGTGCCGTTGACGTAGAGGTTGTAACACACCGTGAGGTTGCCGAATTGCGACGCCTCGGATGGATCTTGCGGCGTGACCGAAACGACCAGCGACGAATTGGTCGTCGTCGTGTCGATGTACGCCGGTTTTTTGGCGTTACTGAGAATCGTCGCGCGCGACGACGACTGCGAGGCCGCTCCGGTTTGATTCGGAAGGGTAACCGACAGATAGCCCTTCGGGACTTGGCTGCCGTTGGACGTGATCATCGTGCCGACGTTGGACGGTGCGGTGGCACCTTGCGCCGCGATCGGCATCATGCTTTGGGAACCGCCGCCGCCGCAACCGGCGAGGGCTAAACCACCGAGGACCGCGAGGGCCGCTGCAGCGCGGAGGGTCGTGAAGCGCAACATCATTGGAAGGTCCCCGTAACGGTCGTTATGGACACGCCGATCGATCCCGCGGAGGGCGTCGTCTGCGAATCGGTCGCTGTGATCGTGCAGCCGCCGGTCGTGTTAACCGCGGCGACACCGGTGATCGTGTAGTAGACGAGCGAGGTACCCGGCGCCGCCGTCGGCAGGCCGGTGGGGACTGTCGCGTCGGCTGTTTTCGTCGCGAATCCGGTGCAGCCGGCTGAAGCGACAATGTTTGCAGCTGTGAAACCACCGATGTAATTCTGTTCGCTGATCGCGAGGACCGAGGCGAAGGTCGCGCCTAGGCCGACCAAGTTGATCGGACCGGCCGCAATCGCCAGGGGCGGCGATTGGGTGAGGTAGTTCGGGGTGTACCAGCGGAGGACGGTTCCGCCAGGCGTGGGCACCGTCGACGCGATGGCTACCGCGGTCGTGCCGGTGGCACCGGTTACGGTGATCGTGCAGCCGGTGGCGACCGGGGCGACAGCAGTGGCGGTGAAGACACCCGTGGCCGAGGTGGCCGGCGCTACCGTAACCGACGCGCAATTCGATGAAGCCCCGAAGCTGCCGGTGTAATTCGCTTGGGTCGCCGTCAGGGTCGCGGTTTCGGTCGGGGCGGTGAAGGCGAGGGCGGCCGGCGCGGCGCCGGAGACCCCGAAGTTGGCGGCGCTGGAATAGGCGACGGCCAGCGTGCCCGGCGGGGTGGGCGAGGGCGTGGCCACGGCTGCGGTCGGCGCCGGGAGACGAGGCTCCTCCGCCGCACCCGCTGACCGCCAACGCCGCTATCGCGATGCCGACGAATCCAAGTTTATTCATCGAGTTGCTGCTCCAAATGAGCGGAGGGGGACGCGAAATACGCCCTCCCTTTAGTTAAGGAAACTTTAGCTCTCTCGGCCGACCGAGATGAGTGAGCCCACGTATGTCATCCGGAACCAAGCGCTTCTCCTCTATTTCTGTAAGGTGAGGGAGCGCACAGCAGCACGGTACGGCGGGGCCAGGCAAGCACGCTGGCACCGGTTGGCCGGGCTTGTTAGAATAGGGAAATGCTCGAAGAACGGCCGCTGACGTACGACCACCGTGCGATCGAACCGGCGTGGCAAGCCCGCTGGGAGGCGGACGGCATCTACCGTGCCGACGATGCCGACCCGCGCCCGAAATATTACGTGCTGGAGATGCTGCCGTATCCGTCAGGCGATCTGCACGTCGGGCATGCCAAGAACTACACCCTCGGCGACGCCGTCGCGCGGATGATGCGCATGAGCGGGAACAACGTCGTGCACCCGATGGGCTGGGACGCCTTCGGGCTGCCGGCCGAGAACGCGGCGATCGAGCGCGGGATCGATCCCGATTCCTGGACGCGCTCCAACATCGACAACATGCGCCGTCAGATCAAGCTGATGGGCACGAGCTACGACTGGTCGCGCGAGTTCGCGACCTGCGATCCGGCCTATTACAAATGGAACCAGTGGTTCTTCTTGCGCATGTACGAGCGCGGTCTCGCCTACAAGCGCGAAACGCCGGTCAACTGGTGCCCGCACGACAAGACCGTGCTGGCCAACGAACAGGTCCACGACGGCCGCTGCTGGCGCTGCGGACATTTGGTCGAGCGACGCAACCTCTCGCAGTGGAACTTCAAGATCACCGACTACGCCGATCGGCTGCTGGCCGGGATCGACCGGCTCGACGGATGGCCCGAGCGCATCAAGACGATGCAGCGCAACTGGATCGGCCGCAGCGAAGGCATCACGTTCTCGTTCGACATCGAGCACGTCGATGCACGGATCGACGTCTTCACCACGCGCGTCGACACGGTGTTCGGCGTGACGTTCATGGCGATCGCGCCCGAGCATCCGATCGTCGCGAAGATCCTGGCCGCGCTGCCCGGAGGCAAAGCGCGCGTCGAGACCTTCGCCGCATCGTTGACCTCGAAGTCGGAGCTCGAGCGCACGCAGCTGATGGAAAAGACCGGCGTGCCGACCGGCGCCTACGCGATCAACCCGCTGTCGGGTGAGCGCGTGCCGATCTGGGTGACGAACTACGTGCTGGCCGAGTACGGGACCGGTGCCGTGATGGGCGTGCCCGCGCACGACGAACGCGACTTCGATTTCGCCCGCAAACACGGGCTGCCGATCGTGCGCGTGATCGTTCCCGTCGACGGCAAGTCGCCGGAAGACGCGGCGTTCGTCGACGACGGCGTGCTCGAAGACAGCCAAGAGTTCACCGGCCTGCCGTCGGCCGACGGGCGCGCGGCGATCGCGCAGAAACTCGAGGCGTTGGGCCGCGGCAAGACGACGGTGAACTTCCGCTTTCGCGATTGGCTGATCTCGCGCCAACGCTATTGGGGCACGCCGATCCCGATGCTCTATTGCGACCGCGACGGCATGGTGCCGGTGCCGGACGACCAATTACCGGTGGTGTTGCCGCGCGGCGTGGCGTTCACCGGCCAAGGCTCGCCCCTAGCGAACGACGTCGCGTTCGTCAACGCCGTCTGTCCGGCGTGCGGCGGGCCGGCGAAACGCGATCCCGACACGATGGACACGTTCGTCGACTCCTCGTGGTACTACGTGCGCTATCTCGACCCGCACGACCACACGCAGGCGTTCGACAAAGCGAAGGCCTCGGCGTGGATGCCGGTCGACCAGTACATCGGCGGCGCCGAGCACGCCGTAATGCACCTGCTCTACGCGCGCTTCTTCTACAAATTCATGATCGACGCCGGGTACGTCAGCGGCGACGACGAGCCGTTCACGCGGTTGTTCAATCAAGGCACGCTGCTGCGCAACGGCGAGAAGATGTCCAAGAGCCGCGGCAACGTGGTCGGCATCGACGAGACCGTCGACGCGTACGGCGTCGATGCAATGCGGCTGTTCTTGCTGAAGGCCGCGCCGCCGGAAGACGCGCTGGAGTGGACCGACGAGGGGATCGTCGGCCGCGTGCGCTTCATCCAGCGCGTGTGGCGCGCGTGCGAGCCGCTGGCGATCGAGGCCGGGGGCATGCCGCTCGACCGGCTGCCGCCGTGCGCGGGCGAGGCGCAGCGCGCGCTGGTGCGGGCCCTGCACCTGGCGCTCAAGTCGGCCCGCGACGAAACGGCGACGCGCCGGTTCCACTACAACGTCACGACGGCGCGGCTCGACGAGCTGGTCAACCTGCTCACCGCGGCCGTGCGCGATCCGGCGCTGGCCGGCGATCCCGCGGTGCTGTACACCGTGCACGCCCTGCCGATCGCGCTGGCGCCGTTCGCGCCGCACATCGCGGACGAGCTGTGGATGCGCATGCAACACGGCAGCTCCGTTCACACCGAACGCTTTCTCGACGCGGACCCGGCGGCGCTCGCGGTCGACGAGATCACGCTCGTCGTCCAGGTCAACGGGAAAGTGCGCGGGCGCGTGCTGGCGGCGCCGGGCGTCGGCGAAGATGCCGTCTTCGCGCTGGCGATGAGCGAGAGCGGCGTGCAGGCGCATACGTCCGGCAAGACCGTGCGCAAACGCATCTTCGTGCCGGACAAACTGCTGAACATCGTCGTGTCGTGAGCCTGGCCGTCGCTCCGGACGACGCGCTGATCGTCGTCGACGTGCAGAACGACTTCTTGCCCGGCGGCGCGCTGGCCGTCGCCGCCGGGGACCGGATCTTCGCGCCGATCGACGCGCTGGCGCCGCGCTTCCGGCGCGTCTACGCCACGCGCGACTGGCATCCGCTCGATCACTCGTCGTACGCGGCCTACGGCGGCCCGTGGCCCGTGCACTGCGTCGCCGGAACGCGCGGCGCGGCGTTCGACGCGCGGCTCGACCTGCGCAAGATCGACTGCGTGATCGACAAGGGCGTCGATCGCGCGACCGACGGCTACAGCGGCTTCGCCGCAACCGGCCTCGCCGACGACCTGCGCGTGCACGGCGTGCGCCGCGTCTTCGTGTGCGGCCTGGCCACCGACTACTGCGTCAAAGCGACCGCGCTCGATGCGCACGCGGCGGGCTTTGCGACGGTGGTGATCGCCGACGCGTCGGCCGCCGTCAACGTGCGGCCCGGCGATGAAGCGCAAGCCCTGGAAGAACTTCGCACGGCGGGGATCGACGTCGTGCAGAGCGAGGATATCACCGGCAGCGCGCGTGTACGGGGCTAATGTCGCGGTCGTCGAGCCGCACGGGCTCGACGCGATCGACGCCGCCGAACGCCACGGTTCGCCGCGCGACCTGTTCGGGTTGTGGTTCGGCGCGAATGCGGAGACGGCGAACTTCGCGGTCGGCATCATCGCCGTCTCGCTCTACGGCACATCGCTTTTCGGCGCGATCGCCGGTCTCGCGCTCGGGAGCCTGCTCGGGTACGCCGCGGTTTCGTTGGTGTCGCTGGCCGGGCCGCGCTTCGGCTTGCCGCAGATGATGATCTCGCGCAAGGTGTTCGGACGCGACGGCAACGTGCTGTTTGCGATCCTCGCCTTTCTGGCCGGCGTCGGCTGGTATTCGATCGACTGCATCTTCGGGGCGCAAGCCGTTGCCGCGCTGCTGCACGTCGTGTATCCGCTCGCACTTGCACTGACGTTGGCCGGTACGATCGTGATCGCGGTCTATGGGTACAACGCGATCCACGTCTTCGAACGTTTTGGGGCGGTTACGATGCTGATCGGCTTCGCGATCATCGCGGGCGTCGTGCTCGGCCGCGCGCATTTGAACGCACCGTTCGATCCGCATGCGCCGTTTGCGGCCGGCGGCGAAATCGGGGGCATCGCGTTTTCGGCGGCGCTGGCGTTCGCGTACGCGATCGGCTGGGCGCCGTGCGCCTCCGACTACGCACGCTACCTGCCGGCGGCGAGTTCGCCGCGAGCGATCGGCCTGTGGGCGTTCGCCGGCGGATTTCTCGCGTCGTTGAGCCTCGAGATCCTGGGGGCAGCCGCCGCGACCACGGTGCGCGGGCCCGGGATCGCCGGCGCGACGCCGGCCGAAACCGTCGGGCTACTGGCGGGTACCAACGGCGCACTCGCCGTCATCGGCCTGCTCACCGTACTCGTCGGCACGCTGAACGGCAACGTGATGAACCTCTATTCGGGTGCGCTCAGCGCCCTCGTGGCGGCGGCCGCGGCCGGCTGGAGGCTGATCCGCTGGCAAGCGGCGCTGGCCGTCGGCCTGGTCGGCGGGGCGCTGGCGATCGTGGGCTCCGACCCGGTCGCGACCGCGCACGTCTACGGCAACTTTCTCGGCCTCTTGAGCACCTGGGCAGCGCCGTGGGCCGCGATCATGATCGCCACGCGGGGAATCACCAGGGAGCGCTACGGACGGCGCGCGCTGATCGCTTGGGCCGTGGGGATCGCCGCCGGGCTGCCGTTCTGGCAGCAGTCCTGGTTCGTCGGGCCGGTCGCCGCCGCGCATCCCGAGCTCGGCGACGTGAGCTATTTCGTCAGCTTCGCGGTCGCTTACGCGATCGTAGCCGCCGGCGCGCCGGCGCTGCGCTCGCGGAAGTAGGCGATCGTTTCGCGCATGCCGGTCTTGAGGTCGACCTCGGCCTTCCAGCCCAGCTCGCGGGCCGCTTTGGCCGGGTTGAAGTAGATCTCGCGCGCATCACCGGCCCGGCGCGGCGCCTTCGTGATCGGCGCCTCGAACCCGGTCGCTTCCTTCAGCGCGCGATAGACCTGGTTGACGGTCGTCTTCTTGCCGGTGCCGATCACATAGGTTTCGGCCGAGCCGCGCGTCAGCGCCGCAACGTTGGCGCGCACGACGTCGCCCACGTAGACGTAGTCGCGCGACTGCTCGCCGTCCCAGTCCATGCGCACGCCGTCGCCGGCGAGGAATTTGTTGGCGAAGATCGCGATGACGCCGGCCTCGCCGTTGGGGTCTTGCCGGGGCCCGTAGACGTTGCCGTAGCGCAGGATCGTGTAATCGAGGCCGTGTTCCGACTTATAGAAGCGCAGGTAGTGCTCGGTCGCCATTTTCGTGATGCCGTAGGGCGACACCGGACGCTGCGGCGCGTTCTCGTCGACGGGCATCTGCGTGACGTCGCCGTAAGTTGCGGCGCTCGAAGCAAACGTCACTTTGCGGGTGCCGGCGGCGACGGCCGCGTCGAGCACGTTGAGCATGCCGACGATGTTGACGTTGGCATCGAACTGCGGATCGCGCGCGCCGATCGCCACGCTGTGCTGCGCGGCGTGATGACAGACGAGGTCGGGCTTGACCTCGTGAAAGATGCGCTTCACGGCTTCGTCGCGGACGTCCATGTGCACGAACGATGCGCGCGGGTGCAGGTTCTCGCGCCGGCCGCCGCCGTGCGCCCACAGATTGTCGATCACCACGACATCATTGCCGGCGGCAATGAAAGCGTCGACGAGATGAGAGCCGATGAAGCCGGCTCCGCCGGTGACCACGATTCGCATGAGCGATGAAAGGTTCGACCCCGCCGGTCGTTCCCATTTCGCTTGCTTGTCGGCGACGGTTAAAAGCGTGAAAGATTCGCGTGCGCCGCGCTCCGCTGCTACTCCCCGCCGTGGCGGCACTGCTCGCGATCGTCGCCGAGCAGCACGGGTTCGCATTTCCCGCCTGCGTCGTTGCCTCGCTTGCTTGCATCGTGGCCTTCATATATAGGGACCACGACACGGACGGAAGCACTATCCGTACCGGCGTGGCGGCGACGGCAATCGCGTTCGCCGCCGGTGCCGGAATTTCGGCACTGCGCGGACATCCGCCGATGCTCGCAAGCGAACGCGCCACCGAGCGCTACGCGGCCACCGTGACCGGCGACGTGCGCGAAGGCGATACCGGCGAAACGAGCACCGTGCTCGCAATCGGCGGCATCGGCACCGTGCGTGCGACGCTACGCGAGCGCCTCAATCCGGGCGACCGCATTACGGTGCGCGGTCGCTTGGAGCCGTTCGACGAACCACGCAATCCGGGCGAACCATCGATGCGCGAGATCGAGCGCGACGACGGTTTCGCCGGGCGGCTCGCGAGCGCGCATCTCCTGGCGCGCGCTCCGCCCGATCCGTCGGACGTGCGTGCGTGGGCCGCTCGACTGCGTGCTGCCGCATCGAAACGTATCCGCGCCGTCATTCCCGAACCGTCGGCAACCATTCTCGCCGGCGCCTTGTGGGGCGAGCGCGGAGCGCTACCCGACGATCTGCACGACGCGTTCCAGGCCACCGGTACCGTGCACGTGCTGGTCACCGCCGGACTGCACCTCGGGATCGTCGCGGCGCTGGTGGCATTTCTGCTCAGCCGGCTCGGGCTGCACCGCGTCGCCGCTTGCGCGACGGCGCTGCTCCTGATCGTCGCCTACGCCTGGTTCACCGGCGCGCATCTGCCGTCGGAGCGCGCGGCCGCGATGATCGGCGTCGCCCTCCTGGCGCGGGCCTGCGGCGCGCGCGTCACCTCGTGGAACGCGCTGGCGCTGGCGGCCCTCGTGGTCGCGTTCCTCTGGCCCGCCGCGGTCGGCAGCGCGTCGTTCGCGCTGTCGTTCTCGTGCGTTGCGGCCATCGTGCTGTTCGCCGATCCCATCGCGCTGCGGCTGCACGCGCTGCGGGCGCCCGAGCGGGTCCGCGAGGCGCTGGCGCTGACGTGCGCCACGCAGATCGGCACGTGGCCGCTCACCGCGGCGGTTTTCTCGACGCTCGCACCGTACGCGGTGCTCGCCAACGCGCTGGTCGTGCCGCTCGTCGCACTGGTCCTCGTCGGAGGCATCGCGACGCTCGTGCTGCCGTTCGTCGCGCCGCTCGAAACGCTGCTCTTGATCACGGTGGAGGGGATCGTGCGGACGATCGCGGCGCTGCCCG